>NZ_JBNIEX010000001.1:0-545670 GCF_051842325.1 Idiomarina sp. ST10R2A5
AGTGGTAGTTCAGTTGGTTAGAATGCCGGCCTGTCACGCCGGAGGTCGCGGGTTCGAGTCCCGTCCACTCCGCCATTTAGTACGCCCCCAAGAATTTTGCGGAGTGGTAGTTCAGTTGGTTAGAATGCCGGCCTGTCACGCCGGAGGTCGCGGGTTCGAGTCCCGTCCACTCCGCCATTATTCTGTTTAATCTCCCTGTTTTATAGATTTGCCTTACCATTTTATCCATTACAGTACGCCTGTATTTCCGTGATCACAGTTTGTTTCACATTTTTACCCTGCAGATCATGCTTTTTGCCGTTTAACTCTTGAGCCAAAGCTTTCCTGGGGCTAGAGTATTGTCACCAAAATCACAATGACATAACAAAGACAACGGGAGATACCCATGCGTAAAACTTTACTGGCTGTAGCTGTGGGCGCAGCAGTATCGTTGGGAGCTTGCAGTGATGCAAATAACTCATCAACTACTGAAAACCAAGCTGCATCTGCTGACAGCAGTCAACAAGCAACAGCATCAAACCCTTTCTTCGAGGCAAGCTCATTGCTTTATCAAGCTCCTAATTTTGATGCCATTGAGTTCAAACATTTTGAACCTGCATTTGAGCGTGGTATGGAAGAGCACATGGCCGAGATTGAGGCTATTGCGACAAACTCAGAAGATCCTACGTTCCAAAACACCATTGTTGAGATGGAAAAAGCGGGAGAAATTCTTAGCCGCGTAAGTTCAGTATTTTATAACCTTTCATCTTCTAACAGCAGCGATGAAATTCGTGAATTACAAGGTAAGTTAGCACCTAAGATGGCGTCGCACCGTGACAATATCATGCTAAACGCAGATTTATTTGCGCGGGTTAAGCAGTTATTTGATAACCGTGAATCATTGGAACTGGACTCTGAATCTGAGCGTTTGCTGGAAGACACTTATAAAGGCTTTGTTCGTGCTGGTGCGGAACTGAACGATGAGCAAAAGCAGCAAATTCGAGATATCAACAAGGAACTTTCAAGTTTAACCACTGAGTTCCAGAAGAGCTTGATGGCGTTGACGCAGGAAAACGTTATTGTCGTAGATACTAAAGAAGAGTTGGCCGGATTAAGCGACAGCCAGATTGCTTCTTTGGCAAGTGCGGCAGAAAGTCGTGATATGGAAGGCAAGTATGCAATTACTCTGACAAACACCACTCGTCAGTCAATTCTTACTGATCTGGAAAATCGCGAATTACGTCAGAAAATCTGGGAAACCTCAGCGAATCGTGGCTCAGGTAATACCGCGACTGATACTCGTCCTATGGTTCAGCGTTTAACTAAGCTTCGTGCCGATAAAGCAAAACTTTTAGGCTATGACAGCTGGGGTGACTACGTACTAGCCGATAACATGGCGGGTACTCCAGAAGCTGCTCAGTCAATGCTGCGTGACCTGGTTCCGGCTGTTGTCAGCAACGTAGAGAAAGAAGCGCAAGAAATTCAGGCAATGATTGAGGCCGAAGGCGAAGATTTTGAGTTGAAGCCTTGGGACTGGTTCTATTACGCTGAGAAAGTGCGTGAAGAGAAATACGCAATTGACGCAGACGAAGTAAAACAATACTTCGAATTTAACCGCGTATTAGAAGACGGTGTCTTCTACGCAATGAACCAATTGTTTGGTATCACCTTTGAAGAGCGCAACGACATTCCGGTTTATCATGACGAAGTGGTTGTATATGAAGTAAAAGACGTTGACGGCTCAAGTATTGGCTTGTTCTATGCCGATTACTTTACTCGCGACAGCAAGCGTGGCGGTGCCTGGATGAGCTCATTCCGTACTCAGTCTGAGCTGATGAACCAGAAGCCAGTTATCCTGAACAACATGAACATCACTAAAGCGCCGGAAGGTGAACCAACCTTAATCAGCTTTGATGAAGTATCAACTATGTTCCACGAAATGGGACATGCCTTGCATGGTATGTTCTCTGATGTTAAATACCCGTCTCAGGCTGGTACTTCAGTACCTCGTGACTACGTAGAGTTTCCATCCACTTTCCAGGAAGACTGGACACTGAACGAAAAAGTTATCGCGAAGTATGCGAAGCATTACGAAACCGGTGAGCAGATACCTGACGAACTACTGCAAAAAGTACTGGATGCACGTAACTTCAATCAGGGCTTTGATACCTTAGAGTATCTCTCTGCTGCATTACTTGACCTTGAATACCACACTGTGGAGCCAGGAACTGAGATTGACGACGTTGCGGCATTTGAGCAAGAGGCACTGGAGAAAAACGGTGTAGCCGTTGAAGCTGTACCACCACGCTATCGTTCGACTTACTTTGCTCACGTATTTGCCGGCGGTTATTCAGCGGGCTACTACGCATATATGTGGAGTGAAGTATTGGCTGCCGATGCGTTTAAGCATATGGGAAATAATGGTGGCTTAAGCCTCGAAAACGGTCAGGCTTTCCGTAAGGAAATTCTGTCGAAAGGCAGCAGCAAGGATCCTATGCAGCAGTACATCGACTGGCGCGGTCAGGAACCGACTGTTGAAGCTCTGCTTGAACGTCGCGGATTGACAGATCCAAGTATCGACTAAGTCATACTGAAATAATTTCGACTGAACAGTCGTTATCTAAAGCCACTGGCGTTATCATCGTCAGTGGCTTTTTTATTATCTGCAGATAGGCGAGGCACAAATGCAAGAACGGATTGTCATTGTTGGTGGTGGTGCAGGTGGACTGGAATTAGCGACCATGCTGGGGAGAAAGCTGGGTCGTAAAAAGAAAGCAAAGATTACCTTAATTGATCGTAATAGCACTCATTTATGGAAACCGCTATTACACGAAGTTGCTTCAGGTGCGTTAGATTCGCGCTTGGCTGAGCTGGATTATCGCGGGCAAAGCGCTCGCGAAGGCTTCCAGTTTCTGGTTGGCACTTTAGAGTCGGTGGATAAAGATGAAAAGTCGATTCAATTAGCGGCGATAAAAGATGAACAGGGTCATGAAGTGTTAGCGCCGCGAAGCATTCACTACGATAGATTAATTCTTGCGATAGGCAGTGTTACCGCGGACTTTGGAACCCCCGGAGTTGGCGAGCACTGTTATTTCCTGGATTCATTGCGCCAGGCAGATGAGTTTCACGAACACCTGCTAAATGAATTCTTACGGGTAAATCAGTCAATTGAAGATGGTAAGGAAACGAAATTATCCTTGTCTATCGTTGGCGGCGGCGCTACTGGAGTTGAATTGGCAGCGGAGTTAATTCACTCGGTTTCGTTGCTATCGATTTATGGTTTGTCTTATCTGGACCAAAAGCATTTTGAAGTACGTTTAATTGAAGCCGGTAAAAGATTATTGCCTGCTTTGCCTGAACGCCTGTCGAAGTCAGTGGAGAAAAAACTAAAGTCGCTTGGCGTCGAAGTTATTCTGGATAACCCAGTGACAGAGGTTAAAGACAACACACTAGTTCTGTCGGAAGGCGAACCGGTTCAGGCAAACCTAATGGTTTGGGCGGCAGGAGTCAGGGCGCCGGATGTGGTTAAGGAATGGGGCCTGACTGTTAGAAAAAATAATCAGATTGAAGTTAACGAGTACCTTCAGTCGGTATCTGAGCAAAGTATTTATGCCATAGGCGACTGCGCGGGCTGCAAAATCGATGATGAGCGCTGGGTGCCGCCCAGAGCACAGTCTGCGCATCAAATGGCTGAGTGTTTGTATGACAACATTGTTCGTGAATACAAAGGCAAGTCAGTCAAAGCGTTTGAGTATAAAGATCGCGGCTCGTTAGTTTCTTTAAGTCGCTTTTCTGCTGTTGGCAATTTGATGCAAAGTAAAAGTTTATCAATGTCGCTTGAAGGCACGCTGGCGCGTTGGGCTTACGCCAGTTTATACCGGATGCACCAGAGGGCCCTACATGGCTGGTGGAAAATGTTGCTGTTGTTGATGGTGGATAAACTGAACCATGTGGTAAAACCGCGCCTGAAGTTACACTGACGATATACTTCGAAAGCCGCTTAAGGCACAATAAAGGCCATAAAATGATAACGAAAAAAGCCAGACTGTATTCGTAAAATGACTGCACCAAATTTTGTTCACCTAAGAATTCATAGTGACTTTTCCATGATAGATGGCCTGGCGAAAGTTGGGCCCATTTGTGAAGCGGTTGCTGATGCTGGTATGCCGGCATTGGCCATTACTGACCAAATGAATTTTTGTGGTTTAGTTCGCTACTATGGCGCGGCGCATAAGCTTGGATTAAAGCCCTTAATTGGCTGTGATTTCTGGGTACAGGCAGAGTATCCTGAATCCGAGCTTTTCCGGCTAACAGCTCTGGCGATGGACAATGAAGGCTATCAGCAAATTACACAGCTGATTTCCAAGGCGTATTTAAGAGGTAATATTAAAGGTAAGCCAGTTATCGACAAGGACTGGCTCAAAGAGCATAACGAAGGCATTATCCTTCTGTCGGGCAGTCGGCAAGGTGATGTTGGACAGGCTCTGATTAAAGGGCATGACAGCCAACTTGATCTTGCTCTGGATTTTTATCAGCAGTACTTTCCAAATCGCTATTATCTTGAGTTGGTGCGTACAGGGCGCCCTCAGGAAGAAGATTACCTGCATAAAGCGGTTGCCTTAGCTGGTCAAACGGAACTCCCGGTCGTAGCAACTAACGAAGTTGTTTTTCTTAAAGAAGAAGACTTCGATCCGCACGAAATTCGCGTGGCCATTCATGACGGTTACCAGCTAGAAGACAAGCGTCGTCCTAAAAAATATTCTCCGCAGCAATACCTCCGCTCCAGCGAAGAAATGATAGAGCTGTTTTCTGATATTCCTGAAGCAATAGAAAACACGGTTGAGATAGCCAAACGCTGTAATGTTACTGTGCGTTTAGGGGAGTATTTTCTTCCCAAGTTTCCAACGGGCGACCTGACTACTGAAGCATTTCTCATCAAAGCTTCAGAAGAAGGTCTGGAAGAGCGTTTAGAGTTTTTATTTCCAGACGCAGAGGAGCGGCAACAAAAGCGTCCTGAATACGATGAACGGCTGAAACGCGAGCTGGGCGTTATTAACGATATGGGCTTTCCCGGTTATTTTCTTATCGTTATGGAGTTTATTCAGTGGAGTAAAGATAACGGTATACCCGTAGGCCCGGGCCGGGGCTCGGGTGCGGGCTCTTTAGTGGCTTATGCGCTTAAAATTACCGATCTTGATCCGCTTGAGTTTGACCTGCTTTTTGAACGATTTTTAAACCCAGAACGGGTTTCCATGCCCGATTTCGATGTCGACTTCTGTATGGATCGCCGTGACGAGGTTATTGACCACGTAGCTGATCTTTACGGGCGTGGAGCGGTCTCGCAGATTATTACTTTTGGCACCATGGCGGCTAAAGCGGCCATCCGTGACGTTGGCCGGGTGCTGGGCCATCCTTACGGTTTTGTCGACAGAATTTCAAAGCTGGTACCGGGTGACCCGGGCATGACTCTGGCTAAAGCCTTTGAGGTAGAGCCTCAACTTGGTGCTGCATACGAGCAAGACGAAGAAGTTAAGGCCATTATAGATATGGCCCGTATTCTGGAAGGTGTGACCCGTAATGCCGGTAAACATGCTGGTGGTGTGGTTATTTCTCCAACCAAAATAACTGACTTTTCGCCACTGTATTGTGACGACGAAGGCAACAACCCGGTTACTCAATTTGATAAAGACGATGTTGAATCAGCGGGTCTGGTTAAGTTTGACTTCTTAGGCCTCAGAACGTTGACCATTATCCAATGGGCTGTGGACATGGTAAACCGGCGCCACGCTAAAAGTGGCAAAGACCCTATAGATATTACAGCAATTGATTTAACCGATCCGGCTTGTTTTAAATTATTGAAGAAGGCCGAAACAACGGCGGTCTTCCAGTTAGAGTCTCGTGGCATGAAAGAGCTGATTAAAAAGCTTCTGCCGGACTCCTTTGAAGACATTATCGCTTTGGTTGCGCTGTTTCGTCCAGGGCCATTGCAATCGGGAATGGTTGATAACTTTATCGACCGAAAGCACGGTCGTGAAGAAATCTCTTACCCGGATGTTAAGTATCAGCATGATAGCTTGCAACCGATACTGGAGCCTACCTACGGGGTTATTCTGTATCAAGAGCAGGTAATGCAGATAGCGCAGGTTCTGGCAGGTTACACGCTTGGTGGTGCAGATTTACTACGTCGCGCAATGGGTAAGAAAAAGCCAGAGGAAATGGCCAAACAGCGCGAGATTTTCCGTGAAGGGGCCGCTAAAAATAACATCGACCCTGAACTGGCCATGAAAATCTTCGATTTGGTTGAGAAGTTTGCCGGTTATGGCTTTAACAAGTCGCACTCTGCCGCTTATGCGTTGGTTTCTTACCAGACTTTATGGATGAAGACCCATTACCCCGCAGAGTTTATGGCTGCGGTGATGTCAGCAGACATGGACAATACCGATAAAATTGTCACTTTAGCTGATGAATGCGAACGCATGGGGCTTGATTTATTACCACCCGATGTTAATAAAGGTGAGTACAAGTTTACTGTCGACGAGCAGCAGCGAGTTGTGTACGGCATTGGGGCCATTAAAGGTGTCGGTGAAGGGCCAATTGAATCGATCATTAAGGCGAGACAAGAGGGTGGTCCGTTTCGGGATTTATTTGATTTTTGTTGTCGGGTTGACCTGAAGCGTATGAATAAGCGTATTCTCGAACGCTTAATTCGCGCCGGCGCAATGGACAACCTTGGACCGCACCGTGCGGCGTTGATGGCAACGTTGGAAAAAGCGATTCGCCAGGCAGAGCAGCACCTTAATGCTGAGAAAATTGGTCAGTCTGACATGTTTGGGGTTCTGACGACCGAACCTGAAGCGGTTGAACAAGAGTTTGTCAGCGTGCGCAAATGGTCAGAAGCGGTATGGTTAGAGGGTGAGCGTGATACTCTGGGGTTATACTTAACCGGACACCCGATCAATCGCTTTCGTAAAGAGCTCAAGCACTACATTAATAGCACGCTGTCCAATGTTACTCCTACGCGCAAAGATGAAAGTATCGCAATTGCGGGGCTGGTCATCGATATTCGCGTATTGACCAATAAACGTGGTCAGCGTTTTGCTATAGTTACTTTAGATGATAAAACAGCGCGCATGGATGTGCGTTTATTCAGCAATGAGTACGAAAGTTATCAAGAATTGCTAGAAAAAGACCGAATTTTGTGGGTAAAAGGTGAGGTCAGATTTGATAACTTCAGTAATAGCAATACAATGACAGCCAGAGAAGTGATGGCAATTGAGCAGGCTCGGGAAACGTATCTCAGACATATAGCAATTACAGTCACGGATGAGCAGCTCACTAATGGCCTTGCCAGCAAACTGGAAAAGCTATTAAAACCCTTTGCTGAAGGGACTTGCCCGATAAAAATGCGGTATCAGTCGGAACGTGTTGAAGCCACTTTAAATGTTGGCGCACAATGGTATGTGAATCCGTCTGATGAACTACTATACGAATTACAGAACTTGTTGGGAACTCAGCAAGTTTCACTCGAATTTTAAAGGAAATGACAGCGAATGAGCCTTAATTTTCTGGATTTTGAACAGCCGATTGCAGAACTTGAAGCGCAGATTGAAGAACTGAAATCTGTTGGTGACCGCGGGCAACTGGATCTCAACTTAGAAGAAGAAGTCCAGCGGCTGACCACAAAAAGTCAGGAGCTGACAGAGAAAATCTTCTCTGATCTCGGTGCGTGGCAGGTAGCACAACTGGCGCGTCATCCGCTACGTCCATACACGCTTGACTATATCCGTATGATCTTCACCGAATTTGATGAAATGGCGGGTGATCGCTCTTTTGCTAATGACGAAGCAATTGTCGGTGGTATTGCACGTTTGGATGGCAAGCCGGTGATGGTTATTGGTCAGCAGAAAGGGCGTGAAACGAAAGAAAAAATCCGCCGTAATTTTGGTATGCCAAAACCGGAAGGTTATCGGAAGGCATTGCGGCTTATGGAGACGGCTGAACGTTTCAATATGCCGGTAGTAACTTTTATTGATACGCCCGGTGCGTATCCTGGAATTGGCGCTGAAGAGCGCGGGCAAAGTGAAGCAATTGCTCGTAACTTAAAAGTTATGGCTCGTTTAACCGTTCCAATTGTTTGTACTGTTATAGGCGAAGGCGGCTCGGGTGGAGCACTGGCTATTGGTGTTGGCGACCGGGTTAATATGCTGCAGTACAGTACCTATTCGGTTATTTCTCCTGAAGGTTGTGCCTCAATTTTATGGAAAAGTGCCAGTAAAGCACCTTTAGCCGCAGAAGCTATGGGGGTAACTGCGCAGCGTAGTAAAGAGCTCGGTTTAATCGACGCTATCATTCCTGAACCTCTGGGCGGTGCGCATCGCCATCAGGAAGAAATGGCAACGCGACTGAAGCAGCAGTTGGTGTCAGACTTAGAAAGTCTAAAAGATCTAAGCCACGAAGAGTTGCTGGACCAGCGTTATCGTAAACTGATGTCTTTCGGTTACTGCTAATTTCCAATGACAGTTGACGGTCTATATGACCTATTTTGTGACGCTTTAGAATCTCTCGCTTTAAAGCCGGGGCAGCAATTGGTTGTTGCCCTTGGTGGCGGGGCCGACTCGCAAACCGTTCTTGATTTGCTGATGCGTTATCGCCGGCAGCATCCTCAGTATGACTATCTGGCGATTCATTTAGATCACAGTTTCCACCCAAGCTCTGCTGACTGGTCCTCGACCATAGAGGAAGCAGCAAAGGCTTACGGTATTCCAACTATTTTCGAGCCACTCGACGTTCCTGTTGCAAACAGGCAGAGCAAAGAAGCCGCAGGTCGTGAAGGGCGCTACCAACGGATGGCTGAACTGACTCAAAATGACGCCGTGCTGCTGCTTGGTCAGCATCGTAACGATCAAATTGAAACCTTTTTTCTGCAGTTAAAGCGTGGTAGTGGTCCTAAGGGCTTATCTTCTATGGCACGTATTCAGGCGTGGGCAGGAAAACGTCGATTATGTCGACCTTTGCTGAGTGTCAGTAAAGAGCAAATTTTAGATTACGCAACGCAGCGTAATTTGACCTGGATAGAAGACGATACCAATTACGATACAAGCATTGAGCGAAATTTTCTCCGACATGATGTCGTTCCTGTACTGGAACAGCGTTGGCCTCAGTTTGGTCAAAGTGTTTTGCGCGCCGCAAAGCTTTGTGCTGAACAACAGCAGGTTATGGATGAACTGTTGTTAGAAAAATTACATAACCAACAGAGCCATATCTATCACTTTCCTATCTTGTTACTAAATCAACGCTCAGAAGCAATGCAACGTGCATTGCTACGTACTTGGCTGCAAGAGCAGAAAAAGCCGTTACCAAGTTACGAGCAGCTAGAACAAATCCGCCGTCAGGCACTTACAGCAAGCGATGATAGTCAGCTCCAAATACATTGTGACGGTTACGTTGTACGGTATTTTCAGCATGCGCTTTGGTGTGACGTTAAGGTAGCCGAATTACCCGGTGATTCTTTAGTAACTGAAACGAACGTCGACTTGGGCAAGTGGGGTAAACTGACTGTTCCGACTGAGCTTGTCAACGGCAGTAATCAGCTAAAACTAACCTTTTCATTGCCCGCGGAAAAACTGGCAAAGCCCGGACGTCAGGGACGAAAAAAACTTAAGGAGTGGCTAAAGCAGGCCGGTGTTCCGCCCTGGTTAAGACAAAGACGACCCATACTTGAACTCAATGAAAAATACCTTTGGGTTGCCGGTATGGGTTGGTTCAGTTTCCAGACCGAAGAAAGCATAAGCCTGCCGGAACCGGTGTGGTTTAACTCAGATGCTGACCTTTTCCCGCTACTTTAGCGGCGTAAAGACGTCTGTCGGCTTCATCAATAATGTCTTGTGCGCTGTGAAAGCTTTCCATGGCCAGACTGCCGGCACTGACACCAATGTTAAAAGTGGCAAGTTTAATGTCGTTATTAAGCGCATTACGTATACGTAGGAATACTTCCTCTGCTTGTTCCGGCTGAGTGTTTTCGAGTATGAGTACGAATTCGTCACCACCGTAACGAAACACTCGGTCGGTATCTCGCAGCTGATGTTGTAGTAATTGACCAAACTGTTTAAGTACTTCGTCACCTTGTTGGTGACCGTGGCGATCATTAACCGCTTTGAAGCCGTCCATGTCCAATAGCATGACAATATGAGACTGGCTGTTGTCCCGTTTTAGGCGAGCACTGAGGTGTTCCAATGTCTCGTCTAAAAGAGCTCTGTTGCCTAAGCCGGTTAAATGGTCGCGCACCGCAACTTTCCGTAAACGAGAGAAGTGTATTGCATTTCTCAGCGGGAAGGTCAGTTGCTTATGCATTTGCTCCAGCCGCATTTTGTTAACGTAAGAAGGGGTGCGTTTAAATTGATAAACCATTTGTCCTAAGTATTCGTTATCAGCGTAAAGCATGACCGAGTACTCACTATTTTGGTCCTGGTAATTACCAACCAAGTTAATAATTTGGTCGTCTGAGATGAATTGTAATGCGCTAACAGGCAATCGTTGCAGCATATAGTCGGCATAAATTGACAGCACTTGATTTAAGTCGAGAGAGGTTTGCAGACGCTCGCTGAGCGGAGCCGACTTGGACTTTAGTTCTGTTGATGATGTTAATTGACTGATAATCGCCTGAGTTTTGTTCTCAGTTGTTTTAGTCTCAGCTTTAGCGACAGCTCTGTTTAACATGACAAACCTTTGTGCCTGAATTTAATAATTGAAATTAACCTTGCAAAATTTGCGCCAAAATAAAAATCTTTATAATTTACAAAACTTTATAAGAGCTAGTTTTTCTGAAACAAAAGAGTGTTACTATTTTGACACTACAAAAACAAAACGACTCAGGAGCTTCTGAATGAACGGTACTTTTTCCAGTCTGCTGCTTTTATTAGCCGTTGCTGTGATTCTGGTCTGGTTGTTCCGGAGAATTAAGTTACCCGCAATTTTGGCTTACTTAGTTGCAGGTATTATCGCAGGCCCAGATGTAATGGGTTGGATAGCCGATCCCGATGATTATCATCTGGTCGCAGAACTGGGAATTGTGTTGCTGTTGTTCTCGCTCGGCCTGGAGTTCTCGTTGCCTAAAATGATTGCAATGCGACGCTGGGTATTCGGATTAGGAGCCGCGCAGGTTCTTGGTTCATTGCTGATATTCTTGCTCATAGCCTTTATTTGGTTAGATGAATGGGCAGCTTCGTTAGCAATAGCCGGTGCGCTCGCTCTGTCATCGACGGCGGTTGTTATTAAGCAGTTGAAAGAAAGTGCACAAACCTCCACCCGGCGAGGGCAGATGAGTGTCGCTATTCTGCTTTTTCAGGATATAGCCGTTGTTCCTCTGCTTATTATCATTCCATTATTAGCATCCGATGACGGCAATATTGGAGCCACTTTATTGTTTGCCTTAGCTAAAGGTGCGGCGGTTATTGCTGTACTTATGACCATTGGGAAATGGGTATTACCTTACTTATTTAAGGAAATAGCTAAGCAAAGAACCGATGAGCTTTTTGTTCTTGCTACCTTACTGGTTGCTCTGGTCGCCGGCGGTATGACGCATATCTTTGGGCTTTCCATGGCGCTGGGGGCTTTCCTTGCAGGTATGATGCTGGGTGAAAGCCAATATAAACATCAGCTAGAAGCCGATATTCGTCCCTTTCGTGACATTTTGATGGGGCTCTTTTTTACTACCATTGGTATGCAGCTTCAGCTTTATGGTTTTGTTCAAAATTTTCACTGGATACTTCTGGCGCTGGTTATTATGGCGGTGATTAAAATTGCCCTGATAAGCTCGGTTGCACGCTTTATGGGTGAGCGAGATGAAGATGCCTGGGGCAGTGGTATTTCGCTGTTCCAAATGGGGGAATTCGGTTTCGTTATTGTGGCATTAGCAAGCACTCATGGTTTACTGAATAAAGAAATTGTTACCAGCATGATAGGTATTGGCGTGCTGAGTATGGCCATGACCCCCATAATCATTCATCGTCTTAAACCCCTGGTTAACCTAGTGGTTCGTCACCCTGATCCGCTAGTCGATATAGAGAAGCAACGCACAACGAGTGGCGAGGGGCTCGAAAATCAAGTACTCATTTGCGGTTTTGGTCGGGTTGGTCAAACCATGAGCCGGTTCTTGGATGCTGAAGGAATTACACATATTGCCGTTGACAATGACCCTATGAGGGTTCAGGAAGCAGTCGCCGGTGGCGCCCGGGTTTATTTCGGAGACAGTGCCCGTAAAGATATTTTACGAGCCGTAGGAGCTGAAACGGTGGACTTGATTATTATTAGCTTCGCCGATGATCTACGCGCCCTGGATGTATTGAAAGAACTGCGTCAATTGAACCCTGATGCTTACATTATTGTGCGCAGTAAAGATGATATGAGATTGACTCAGCTGCAGGAAGCAGGCGCTTCTCAGGTGGTACCGGATACATTGGAAGCAAGCCTAATGCTTATTTCTCATGTGTTGAACCGTAGCGGAATTCCGATACGCCGTATTCTTGCCCGGCTGGATAAAGAACGTCGTAACCACTATGGAGAGATGCACGGTTTCTTCCAGGGTTCGGAAACCGATATGGATCCTGAGCTCTCTGATAAGCTGGAGTTTCTGAAAGCGTTAACTTTGCCGGAAGGTGCCTGGGCTATAAGTAAACGCATTGATGAGCTCGACTGGGACAAGCATCAGGTTCAGTTGAAAGCTTTGCGACGTGATGACGAGGAGTTTCCTGAGCCCGACAGTGATACTGAGCTGCAATCGCAGGATGTGGTTCTGTTAATGGGTAAACCGCGTTATGTAGAGGCTGCTGAACGTTGGTTACTGGAGGGTTGAAACAGTCCGTTACAACTTTCCTGGGTATTAACACAACTGGCAACAGTTAACGTCTAACATTTTACAATATTAACAGCGATAATAAGGCTGTGAATTAATCAATAAGAGCAGAACAATAAAATGAAATTTCCAAAACGCGCCTTTATTCCACCTTTAATCATTGTGGGTGCTATTGTTTTATCAGTCTTGGCCAGTATGACTGCTGAGCCTCCAAAGCAACGCGACCAGACAAAGCCTGCAGCAATGGTTGAGGTTCTCGAAGTCAGTCCCCGCGACATGACTTTTATTGTTGATTCCCAGGGAACAGTAAGACCTAAGCATTCCACTATGCTGGTGGCTGAGGTTACCGGTCAGATTGTAGATGTGGCCGATAACTATAATGCCGGCGGTTTCTTCAAAGAAGGTGATATGCTGATTCAGGTGGATCCTTCTGATTACGAAGTCGCTGTCCAACAAGCTCGGGCAGCATTGTTGCAAGCTCAATCGGAACTTGAGCAGGAGAAAGCACGGGCAAGAGTTGCAGAAGAAGAATGGGCAGCATTTGAAGAAGGTAAGGCCCCCGAATTAGGTTTACGTAAGCCGCAACTGGCCAGTGCTATCGCGGCGGTTGAATCTGCAGAGGCAAACCTTGCAAAAGCAGAGCGTGATTTAGAACGTACAACCATTAAGGCACCATTTGACAGTGTATTAAGAAGTAAAGAAGCAAATTTAGGGCAGTTTGTTTCAACCGGCAGCCAAATAGCCTTGGTGTTTGACACTCGGAGTGCAGAAATTCGCTTACCTCTGAGCGACCTTGATATGACTTATATTCTGGATCCGGCAATTGCCGAAGAGAAGCCTCGCGTTCAGCTAGAGTCGCTCGTCTCGGGTCAGTCGGCGACGTGGCAAGGCAGACTGGTTCGTACCGAGGGCGTATTAGATGAAAACAGCCGTGTCATTTATGGCGTTGTTCAAATCCCTGACCCTTATAACTTAGAGGGTGAAACACACCAAGTGCCATTGCGCTATGGCAGATTTGTCCAAGCCCAGGTTGAAGGCAGATATGCGCAAGGTTTAATGGAAGTTCCTACCTATGCTTTGAATCCAGATAGCTCTGTATGGATTGTTCCGGAAAGTCGTGAACTGGAAAAACGCGATGTAGAGGTAGTGCGTACTCAAGGTAACAAGAGCCTAATAAGTTCTGGTTTGGAAAGTGGCGACAAAGTGGTGCTTACTCAGCTCAAAAATGCCTTACCGGGTATGAAAGTGCGTTTGCCGGGCGATCCTTTACCAGAACAAATGGAAACAGCAGCCAAGTCAGATAACGGTGACAAAGAAGACACTGACTCTGAAAATGTAGGCGGGTAAGTATCATGACGACAGAAAAACAGACTGGCCTGATTGCGTGGTTTGCACGCAATACAGTGGCCGCAAATCTATTAATGATCATTATTCTGGTTGCTGGCGCGTTATCGGTGTTTAGTGTACGCAAGCAAATGTTTCCAGAAGTTGAATTAAATATTATCAGCATTCAGGTGCCATTTCCCGGCGCCGCACCTCAGGAAGTTGAACAGGGTGTGATTATGCTGATAGAAGACGCTATTGAAGATGTTGACGGTATTGAAGAAATGACATCGCAGTCCAGAGAGGGCGGCGGTAGCGTCACGTTAGAAGTGGAGCCTGATTATGATGTGCAGGTTGTCATGGATGAAGTCAAAATGCTGGTGGACGCTATTCCTAATTTCCCTCAGCAAATTGAGAAGCCGAATATTTACCGGGTTCGACCTCAGCGACAAGTTATCTGGATGTCAGTATACGGTGACCTGGATGAGAGGGGGCGCAAAGAACTGGCCAAGGAAGTTCGCGATGAACTGAAGACGGTGGGCGGCATTACCAAAGTTGATGTTGTTGGTGACCGTGATTATGAAATTTCAGTCGAAATTTCGCAGCAAGATCTTGAGCGTTATGGACTGACTTTCTCGCAAATAGTTGAAGCGGTGCGTGGTACCTCAATTGATGTGGCTGGCGGCTCAATTAAAACGCCTAATGGCGATATTCTATTGCGCGCGAATAACCAGGCTTATGTTGGTGGCGAGTTTGAAAAAATCGTTTTGTTAAGTAGGGCTGATGGTACTCGTTTAACTTTGGGTGATATTGCTAAAGTGCAAGACGGCTTTGTGGAAGAGGAGTCTTACACTCGTTTTGACGGTAAGCCGGCAACCTTTGTTCGGGTGCAGTCTGTTGGTGATCAGAATGACCTGAAAATTGCTGAGTATGTTCGCGGTTACGTTGAACGCAAAAACAAAGAGTTACCGGATGCAGTTCAACTGGCGCAATGGGGAGATTCCTCTTATTACCTCCAGGGTCGCTTAGATCTTATGCTAAACAATATGTGGATGGGTGGTTTGCTGGTCTTCCTCATGTTGTCGCTTTTCCTGCAGTTGCGTTTGGCGTTCTGGGTCATGATAGGTATTCCTGTCTGTTTCCTGGGAACCATTGCATTAATGCCACTCCCCATGTTTGACGTTTCTATTAATATGATATCGCTGTTTGGCTTCATATTAGTGCTAGGGATAGTGGTGGACGATGCCATAGTCATAGGGGAGAGTGCTTACACCGAAATAGAAGAAAACGGCAAGACAGTTGATAACGTTATTGCGGGGGCTAAGCGAGTTGCTATGCCGGCAACCTTTGGCGTGTTGACTACCATGGTTGCGTTCGTACCCATGTTAACTGTTGAAGGTGGTATGGGCGCAATCTGGGAGTCTATTGCCTGGGTCGTTATTCTTTGTTTGGCGTTTTCATTGGTCGAATCAAAGCTGATTCTGCCTGCGCACATCAGCAAAATGAAATACTCCAAGCAAGAAGGTGAAAAAGCGAATGCGTTTCAGCGATTCCGCAATAAATTTGCCGGTGCCATTAAATCTTTCGTAGAAAATTATTACCGGCCGTTTCTTAAAAAGTGCCTGCATTATCGCTATACAACATTAGCGAGCTTTGTTGGTCTGCTGATTTTAATGATAGGCCTTATGAGCGGCGGTATCGTTCGCTGGGTTTTCTTCCCGGATATTCCGAGTGACTTTGTTCAGGCAAATGTAGAAATGCAGCCTGGTACGTCAGAAACACGGACTATTGAAGTTTTGAATAGTGTGGAGCAGTCTCTGACGGCAGTTGATAATCGTATTAAAGAAACAGAGGGTGACGGAGCTGTCAGACATACCAATATCTGGATGAACGGCACTACAGCAGGTACGGTTTTTGTTGAGTTGAAAAAAGGCGAAGATCGCCAGATAGACGGTTTTGAAATTGTAAATCAATGGCGTGAGGCGGTGCCTGAACTGGCCGGTGTAAGAGCGCTTAACTTCCAGGGAAGTATAGGTGGAGGTAGTGGCTTTGACATTGAATTTCAGCTAGTAGGTGAAGACCTGAACGAACTAAAAGCCGCAGCGGATGAACTGAAGCTCGTACTTGCCGAATACGATGGTGTCTTCGATATAGAAGATACCTTTGGGGACGGTAAAGAAGAGATTCTCTTACAGACTAAGCCATTGGCTACAGCCATGGGTATTAATCTGGCTGAGTTGGCTACGCAGGTTCGCTACGCATTTTATGGGGCTGAAGCACAGCGTATCCAGCGGGGAGACGAAGAAGTAAAAGTCATGGTTCGTTACCCTCGTGATCAACGCGAGTCTGTTGGTAACTTACAGGATATGAAACTGCGCGCTCCGGACGGGTCTGAAATTCCATTTACCGAACTGGCGGATATTGAGTTTGCTGAAGGTTACAGCACCATTACTCGTATAGACCGTCAACGTTCTGTGAATGTTCGTGCTCGTGCGGATAAAGATAAAGTTGAGCCTTTCCGCATTGTCGAAGAGGTTCGTAAAGAGAAAATCCAGACTATTCTGGATAAGTATCCAAGTGTCAGCTTTGAATTACAGGGCGCTACTCAAGACGAGGCGGAAGCAACTGGTTCGTTGGCAATTGGTGGTTTGTTGGCGATGTTTGCAGTCTATGCGCTAATGGCTATTCCATTGAAATCATACAGTCAGCCGTTGATCATTATGTCGGTGATACCTTTTGGGGTTATCGGTGCGGTTATCGGGCACTGGGTAATTGGTATGCCGGTTAGCATTTTGAGCTTGTTCGGTATCATTGCGCTGGCTGGGGTTGTGGTAAACGATAGTTTGGTTATGGTCGACTATGTTAACCGTGCACGTGAAGTGGGAACCGACTTACGTAAGGCTGTTCTGGATGCCGGTTGTCGCCGTTTTCGGGCCATTACCTTAACCTCGTTGACCACCTTCTTTGGTTTGCTACCGATTGTACTGGAGAAGAGTCTGCAGGCGAAAATAGTGATTCCAATGGCGATATCTTTGGCATTCGGTATTATCTTTGCCACCGTTATCACCTTATTGTTGATACCTTGCCTGTATCTCATTCTGGCCGATAGTAAACGGGGCTTGCGTACTATGTTGTCCTGGTACGGGTTGGCAAAACCGCCGGAACCCAAAGATATGAGTACGAAAGAGGCATTAGAAAACTACTAAGTGCCTGAGAAGAGAAAATAAAGCCGGAGCTAAGTCTCCGGCTTTATCGTATGGGCGGTCATAAACTGGTAAACTAATGTCATTACACTATTTAATAAATGGATCATTTCATAGGAAACGCTGACATGTTGCTGTCACTTCTTGATCTTAGCGCTTTACTGTTTTTCTTTTTTTGCTGGATAGGCTACTCATTGTTTGCACGTAAGCGTGCCAGAACCACTCACTGCCTATCGAGTATCCTGTGTTCATTACGAATTGATTGGTTTAGTGCCGTGATGCACAAGGACAACCAGGTTGCCGATGCGTCTTTAATTGGCAATGTGGAGCGTACAGTGACTTTCTTCGCATCTTCTACGATTTTGGTGCTGGCTGGTGTCATTACTGTATTAGCTCATGCCGATGAAGTCGTTTTGGTCTTAAATGAAATTCCAATGAGTCCGGATACGGTTCCTATTTTAGTGCAGTTTAAGCTGTCGGTTCTGGCGCTCATTTTTATCTATGCCTTTTTTAAGTTTACCTGGTCAATTCGTCAGTTTGGCTTTGTATCGGTGCTGTTAGGAGCTTCAGTCGAGTACCATCAGGAGAATAAACCTGAGGAGGAGCGTCAGCGTTTTGCTATGCATGCAGCCAAAGTACTGGATCAATCAGGTCACGAGTACAATAAAGGCTTACGTACCTACTACTTTGCTTTGGCCTATTTATCCTGGTTTCTACACCCCGTCATGCTGATCATTTCAAGCACTATTGTTGTTGCAGTTCTGTATCGTCGTGAGTATCGTTCGCGCGTATTACGCGAGTTATTGGCGACTAAAGGTTATGTACCGGGAAAAAAATAATAGGAGAACGTTGTGATTAAGGTCTTTTCTGATTTTCTTGCCTGGACTCGCGAGCACGAGTGGGGCTGTGATGAAAGTCATGATTTAACGCTTGCCGATGGCACGAAATTGTCGGTTTGGGACAGTGGCGTACTAGAAATTACTCCAAAAAATCCAGGCCGGAAGGACATTATTTTATCTTGTGCAGTGCATGGTAACGAAACGGCTCCTATCGAAATTTGCCGTGACATTATTAACGATATTATTAATGAAAAGCAGACAGTGACACATCGCACTCTGTTTCTAATTGCAAACCCGGCTTCAATTAATAAAGGCGAACGCTTTGTTGAAGAAAACATGAACCGGTTATTCAGCGGTGCGCATAGTAAAGGTGATACCCAGAACAAAGAACGAGAGCGGGCGGCCAAAATTGAGAGTTACGTAGAGCGGTTTTACCTGGAAGCCCCAGATGGCTCCCGAGAGCGACTGCACTATGATTTGCATACAGCAATTCGGGACTCGAAACGCGAGAAGTTTGCCGTGTATCCGTTTACACACGGAGCACCTTATAGTCGGAAGCAGCTTCAGTTCTTACTGGCCTGTGGGGTCGATACCGTTTTATTAAACCAGGCGCCGACAACCACCTTTTCTTACTTCAGTGTCAGGCAGTTTAATGCGCAGGCATTTACGGTTGAATTAGGTAAGGTGCGTCCATTTGGAGAAAATGACCGTACTCAGTTTGCCGCCGCCGAAAATTCCCTGCGTAAATTGATTTCTGAAATGGAGCTGGAATTTGGTCCCTTTGAGCCAGAACAACACTATGTATTTAAAGAAGCACAAACCATTAACCGCACTCAGCAGGACTTTGAGCTAAACTTTGCGGATAATGTTGCTAACTTTACCTCTTTTAATAAAGGGGATTTACTAGCACGGGACGGTGACAAAAAACATTACGCTCAGCACGATGGTGAACATATTATTTTCCCCAATGCCAAAGTGGCGCTGGGACATCGGGCGCTATTAACTGTGGTACGGGTACCGACAGAATCGCTCGACTTGGTCTGAGACTCACTGGTCTAAGTAGTCAGGCTTTGTTGTTATTACTGTTCGTTTCTATTTACACTTAGCGCACTCAGTTTTCATTAGTGTGTGGTTTGCATGTCACTTTACGTAAAGGTAAAGTAGCGGCAATTTTCCACCCAGCTTAAAACCGAAAGAGAAGGTTATGGCCAAGGATAAAAAACACAACACAGAGATTGTGACCAAACCGAAATGGTTTGATAAAGACTCAGTCACAATTCCAATGCTGCAAATCTTAAAAGAAGATGGCAGTTTCCATAAAGATGCCGATATGCCGGAGTACGATAAAGAGCTGATCGTGAAAATTCACGACACTATGCAATTTATCCGTATTCTTGATGAACGCATGATTGCCGCTCAGCGTCAGGGTCGTATCAGTTTTTACCTGGCCTCCCGGGGTGAAGAAGCCGAAAGCGTGGCTTCTGCCGCCGCGCTGGATGCCGGTGACATGATCATGGGCCAGTACCGTGAGCAGGGCGCTTTAGCATATAGAGGTTTTACCGTTGAACAGTTTATGAATCAGCTGTTTTCTAACGAGAAAGACTTAGGTAAAGGCCGTCAGATGCCGGTTCACTACGGTTGCGCTGACTTAAACTTCATGACCATATCGTCGCCTTTGGGAACGCAAATTCCACAGGCAACAGGTTATGCGTTTGGCCAGAAAATGGATAAAACCGAAAAGTGCACTATCTGTTACTTTGGTGAAGGCGCAGCATCTGAAGGTGACTTCCACGCCGCTCTGAACATGGCATCAGTTTATAAAGTGCCGGTTATCTTTTTCTGCCGTAATAATGGTTACGCTATTTCTACACCAGCGCAAGGCGAGCAGTATGCTGGTGACGGTATCGCACCGCGTGGTATTGGTTATGGTATGAAAACCATACGTATTGATGGTAACGACGTTTTCGCTGTGTTGAAGGCAACGCAGGAAGCTCGTCGTTTAGCTGTAGAAGAAAACGAGCCTGTATTGATTGAAGCTATGTCATATCGTATGTCAGGTCACTCTACGTCAGATGACCCTACAGGTTATCGTACTCGTGATGAAGAGGCAGACTGGCAGGCCAAAGACCCACTTGATCGTTTGCAGAAGTGGATGATGAATGAAGGCTGGTTGGATAAAGATCACGTCGAAGAGCATCACGCAGAAGTAAAAGCGAAAGTTCTGGCAGCATTAAAAGAGTCAGAAAAAGTACCGGTCCCGCACATTGATGAACTGATCAATGATGTTTACGACGAACCGACTGACATGCTGAAAGAGCAGTTAGACGAGTTAAAAGAGCACATCCGCAAATACCCGGATGCCTACAGTAAAACGTCGGGGAGACTGGACTAATGGCTAAAATGAATTTACTACAGGCCATCAACAGCGCGCTAGACCTGGCGATGGCCAAACATGACAACGTATACAGTTTTGGTGAAGATACTGGTGGTTTTGGCGGTGTATTCCGTGCAACCTCAGGTTTGACCGAAAAATACGGCAAACATCGCAACTTTAATACACCCTTGGTTGAACAAGGCATTATTGGTTTTGCCAATGGTCTTGCTTCGCAGGGTAGCTTTGCTATTGCTGAAATTCAGTTCGGTGACTACATATTCCCGGCATTTGACCAAATTGTGAATGAGACGGCCAAGTTCCGTTATCGTTCAGGTAATGAGTTCAACGTTGGTGGTTTAACCATTCGTACACCGTACGGTGGCGGTATCGCCGGTGGTCATTACCACTCACAGTCTCCGGAAGCCTACTTTGCGCATACGCCGGGTATAAAAATTGTGACTCCACGTAACCCTTACGAAGCAAAAGGGTTACTGCTGAGCGCTATTTTTGATAAAAACCCGGTGTTATTTATGGAGCCGAAGAGGTTGTACCGTGCGTCAACAGGCGAGGTTCCTGAAGAAGAATACACTATTCCATTAGGCAAAGCTGACGTGGTCAAAGAAGGTACAGATATTACCGTTCTTGGCTGGGGCGCGCAGATGGAAATGACCGAAAAAGCAGTTGAAAAAGCCGAAGAAGATGGCGTTTCATGCGAAGTGATTGACTTGCGCACCATCTCCCCGTGGGATGTTGAAACTGTGACTCAGTCAGTTTTGAAAACTGGCCGCTTGGTCATTAGCCAGGAAGCACCTATTACCGGTGGTTTTGCCAGCGAAATCGCGGCAACCGTTCAGGACAAATGCTTCTTGTATCTTGAGTCTCCAATTGCCCGTGTTTGCGGTATCGATGTACCGTATCCGCTGTGTCATGAGAAAGAGTACATGGCTGATCATTTGAAGATTTATGAAGCGATCAAACGCTCAATGAACTACTAAGGACCCATCGACATGAGTAAAGATTTTATTCTACCCGATATCGGGGAAGGGATCGTAGAGTGCGAAATCGTTGAGTGGCTGGTTGCCGAAGGTGACGAGGTTAAAGAAGACCAACCTGTGGTTGAGGTAATGACCGATAAAGCCATGGTTGAGATCCCGGCTAAAGACGACGGCGTTGTAGAAAAGCTGTATTACCAGAAAGGTGATATCGCTAAGGTCCACGAACCGTTATTTGCCATTAAACCAGCTGACGGCTCTTCTGATGAGTCGCCGGCCAAAGAAAAAGACAGCGCGCCGGCTAAAAAAGAAGAATCGAAAACTGAGCAAAAACAATCCTCGGCCGGTGGCGATACAACCGACTTTATTTTGCCGGACATTGGTGAAGGTATTGTTGAATGCGAAATCGTTGAATGGCTGGTGTCTGAAGGCGATGAAGTAAAAGAAGATCAGCCGGTTGTTGAAGTCATGACGGACAAAGCAACGGTTGAAATTCCTGCTAAAGACGACGGTACCGTGGTTAAGCTGTATCACAAGAAGGGTGATATTGCGGAAGTGCACAAGCCGTTGTTTGCGTTGAAGCCTGCTGGCGGCGTTCAAGAATCGGGTTCAAATGCTCCGCAGAGTCATCTTGAACCTGAGTCTAAGACTCCGTCATCTGATTCCAAAGCAGAAGCTGAACCGCCAGCCAAAGCACGTCAGGGCAAAGCCATTGCAAGCCCGGCAGTACGCCGTCTGGCACGTGAAAACGACATTAATATTGCGGAAGTATCGGGTTCAGGTAAAAAAGGCCGGGTTCTGAAGCAAGATATTGAAGCCTTTAAGTCAGGTGACCAGAAAGCGCAGAGAACAACTGATAGTCAGCAGTCACAAAAAACGGCTACTAGCGGTGGTACTCGCACCGAAGCGATACGCGGTGTGAAAGCGGCTATGGCTAAGCAAATGATGAGCTCGGTCAGCACCATTCCTCATTTCACTTACGCGGATGAGTTTGATGTTACTGAGCTAATCGCACTGCGTGAAAAGCTGAAAGAGCAGTACAAAGAGAAAGGTATTCGTTTAACTGTAATGCCATTCTTCATTAAAGCCCTTTCGCTGGCACTGAAAGAATTCCCGGTGATGAATGCACAGGTGAATGAAGACTGTACAGAGATCACTTACTTTGATGATCACAACATTGGTATGGCCGTTGATACCAAAATTGGCCTGTTAGTACCTAACGTCAAACAGGTACAAAACAAGAGCATTATTGATGTAGCCAATGAAGTCACTCGTCTGACTCAGGCATCGCGCGAAGGCAAGTTGCCGCAAGCCGATATGAAAGGCGGTACTATCAGCATTTCAAACATTGGTGTTATTGGCGGTACGGTGGCAACACCTATTATCAATAAGCCGGAAGCTGCGATTGTGGCTTTAGGTAAAGTGCAGGAACTGCCGCGCTTTGATGCTAACGGCAACGTGGTTGCCCGTAAGATAATGACGGTAAGCTGGTCAGGCGATCATCGTATTATCGATGGCGGTACCATTGCCCGTTTCAACAAACTCTGGCAGGAATACCTCGAAGACCCAACCAGCATGCTGGTTAACATGGTCTGAGATAAAGGCTGAGGCTCCTACGGACATTGCGCTCCGCTAGGAGCCAAGACCCTCTGCTACAGGAGACGCTACGAGCTCATCCATGAGGGCTTGACGAAGGCCATCCTTGGCCTTCGACACTCCTGTATCAGAGGGTCTTAACTCCTGGCGCTACACACAATCCCCGTAGGAGCCTTAACACTTCCTTTCTATTTATTATTTTTAGCTGTGCTATGGTTTTCTTATCTGAGAAGCATTGAGAGCCAGCATGTTTGAAACTATTTACCTTTCTTTAGCGGTATTGTTGATGGTGCTCACATTGGCTCCGTTATCGTGGTCGCAGGTTTGGTGGATACGGGGTCTGGACTTTCCGCGTTTGCAGCTGTCGGTGTTATTAGTGGCCTTGCTGGTTGTGGGTCTGGTTGTTATTCGTGGCTGGACGTCTGTTACTGCTATTGCTTCGGGGCTCCTCATTGGTTGTTTAGTTTGTCAGCTATGGTGGGTTGTGCCTTATACGTTTTTCTTTCCTAAGGAAGTTGAAGCTGTCCGGGCGGGTAGTCATTACGAGCGTCTGCGCATTATGACGGCCAATGTTCTTACCCCTAACCATAATAGCGATGGCTTGATTAAGCTTGTTCATGATTTTACGCCAGATGTACTGGTCACGCTTGAGTCGGATGACTGGTGGCAGGAACGGTTAGATGTAATTGAAAAGGATTATCCGTATACGGTAAAGGTACCTCTGGACAACCTCTATGGCATGCATGTGTATTCTCGTTATGTTTTGTCTGACGTTAGTGTCGAGTATTTGGTAGAAGATGATAAACCCTCAATACATTGTTTTATCGAACTGCCTTGCGGACAGAGAGTAAAAGCGCATTTTGTGCATCCGGCGCCACCGAGTCCTTCTGAGAATGAAGAGTCGGAAGAGCGGGATGCCGAACTGGTGCTGGTTGCTCGTAGGGTAGAGCCGGAGAAATACCCAACCATAGTCACTGGAGACTTGAACGACGTTGCCTGGTCACGTACCACGCTTCTTTTCAGGAAAATCAGCAGCTTGTTAGACCCTCGAATTGGGCGCGGTATGTTCAATACCTTTCATGCGGAATATTGGTTTGCCCGCTGGCCGCTCGACCATATTTTCCACAGCCACCATTTTGCTTTGGTCTCAATGACGCGTTTACCGGGCTTTGGTTCCGATCACTTTCCGTTACTGACGGAACTTGCTTTGGCACCGGGAGAGAACGGTGTGGATGACGGCCCTTCACCAGATGAAGAGGACAAAGAAGCCGCCGATGAGATTGTGAACAAGGCTATGGCTTAAGCTTACGCCGAAAGTGAATACGTTGAACTAACAGCCCGAAGATAATCAGCATAAGGCCAACAAGGGTGCTTGGATAAATGGTTTCGCCAATCACTACTGAGAGCAGCAACAGCGAGATAAAGGGCGAAATAAAAATTAGATTACTGATAAGCGCAGTATTGGTGGCTGTCTTCATGGCTTTTAACCAGAATAAAAAGGTTATTCCCATTTCAAATAGGCCTACGTAGCTTACCGCTGCCCAGCCCTGCCAGGGTATTGCAGACCAGTCACTCCAGATAAAACTAGCGACAATGAGTATGGGTAAAGCCAGGCCGAAGGAAAGCACTAAGCTCACGACGGAGTCGGCGTTGCGGCGTGTATTCAGGATCCAGTAACCAGCCCACAAGAAAGTGGAAATTAACGCCAGTGTAACGCCCCAGGGGTCACTGAAGCTAAGAGCCAGCACATTACCTCGTGTGGCAATAACCAAAACGCCAAAATAACCTAAGGCGCAGGCAATCCAGTCGCGACGACGTATGCTTTGTTTTAAAAACAGCGCGGCCATAATACTAAGGGCAATGGCCCAGGTGTAATTAAGTGGCTGGGCTTCGGAAGCCGGCAATAGTTTATAAGCCTGAAAAAGCACCAGGTAGTAAATTAGTGGATTAATAAGCCCCATCAGCAGGTAATACAGAGGCATTTTACGCAGCTCAAGTATCAGCTCAGAGGTTTTTTTCTGAATAAAGCAGACCAGCGCTAGAATGATAAAAGATACCGTGCTGGCGGCCGTGACCATCTGCAGTGGTGTCATGTACTGAAGAGTTATTTTAAATGCAGTAGCGACCGTTGACCATAACAGTACGGCGATGATCGCATAAACAAAAGCTTGTTTATCAGCGGCTATGGTGTGATGGCATGGTGTCCCCTTAACTCATACGTCGATGAGCACTGCAGCTTGTTGATGTTCAATCCAGACCAGCGCATTCTGCTGGTACTCTCGTGCCAGGTCAATGGCTGTTTCCAGACTGAGTCCTAAAATCATAAAGCTGGCTTCCGGCGGCCATTGTTGTTCGCGGTCCTGTCCTGCACCAGAAAAGCAGTAAACTTGGCTGAATTTCTCTAAATGAGTCGCTAATTGTTTGTTTCTGCGTTTATTTTCGTCATCTTTGAGCAGTTGGCTTCGCGGGTTACAGGCGGTGATAAAAGCACCCGTAGTGCAGCCGAAACGTTCACATAAGCGGTCAAAGTCATTATTCTTCCGCCCTATATTCAGAGTGATTGTCTTGTCATCAACTGTGAACCAGTAATCTGTATTCTTATAATGGCTTAGCAGTTCTTTATCCATGTTTTGACCGGAGTATCAATGTTGATTAGAGTACATTGTAAGAGTTTAGCCTTAATCGTGAAGAGGTTCTATGAACCCCAGTATTAGTGTGATCACCTTAGGCGTTGATGATTTGAAACGTTCGTTGGCGTTTTATCAGGACGGCCTGGGTTGGGAAACCGACGGCATTATAGGTGAAGAGTTTGAGCATGGTGCCGTGGTGTTCTTTAAATTACCCAGTGGGCTCAGATTGGCGTTATGGCCACGTAAAAGTATTGCGGCAGAAATGGGCGTTGATGTCGCTCGTGCGGCTAATGAAGTTCTGCTGAGCCATAATGTCAGTTCCCGGAGTGCGGTTGATGAAGTTATGGTGGAAGCGGAACGAGCAGGAGCTGAGATTATTAAACCTGCAAAAGACTTATTCTGGGGCGGCTACGGGGGCTTTTTTAAAGACCCGGATGGGCATATTTGGGAAATTACCTGGAACCCTGCCTGGAATTAAAACCGGTAAGAGAACTCACCGGTTAGCCAACATTTTTCTGAGTAAACCCGGGAAGAATCGTTGTAGTAGCGGTGCTACTTTGCTCATGCCTTTGCCGCTAATGACTTCCGCTTTATTGCTTTCAATAGCGCGGATAATATCGGCGGCGCATTGCTCAGGACTAATGCCGCTGGCGTTGTCCTGGTCTTCTTTACCTCTTAAAGAGCCGTCGCCGGTCAATGCGTTGTGCGCTATTTGTGTATGTACAAAGCCGGGAAGCACCGTGGTGCAACGCACATTGTGCTCGGCCATTTCCGCTCGCAGGCAGTCCATATAGCCAATGACTGCGAACTTAGCGCCTGAATAACCACTGCGTAGTTTGGTTCCAACTTTACCTGCCACACTAGAAACGGTGACAATATGGCCATTACGGCGCTTTACCATGTCAGCTAATACCACCTGGTTTAACGCCACTACCGAGAAGTAATCGACCTCCATCAGCGTTCTGTATACAGTGAGATCAGTTTCCATAGCCGGGCTGCGCTGAGAAACACCGGCGTTATTAATAAGTATATCGACCGGTGTATTTCTCAATGCCGCAGACGCTGTTTCTTTGGCTTTCTCAGGCTGATTTAAGTCCAGAGCTAATACCTGATGCTGTTCGCTGTTTGGAAGGCTTTGTCGTAACTCTTCCAATTGTTGCTCACGGCGTGAGGTTAAAATCAGTCTGGCACCCTGATTGGCTAACTGACGTGCCAAAGCCAGACCGATGCCCGAAGAAGCACCGGTTAGCCAGACTGTTTTATTGTTAACAGAGGTCATGAGTTTAGCCCGCCGGGTAAACGTAGTTAGCCTGAATACCGAGTGGGAACCCAAGTGTCCAATATAAAATCAGGAACGCTGACCACAAAATCAACAGAGCGATAGTGTATGGCAGCATCATCGCAACCAATGTGCCAATGCCGGTGCCTTTTACGTAACGTTGGCAGTAAAGCACAACCAGCGGGAAGTAGGGCAGCAACGGAGTAATGATATTACTGGATGAATCACCGACACGATAAGCAGCCTGAGTTAAATCCGGTGAGTAACCCAGCTGCATTAGCATAGGTACAAAAATTGGTGATATCAGTGCCCATTTTGCTGAAGCTGAACCCACAAATAGGTTGATAAAGGCTACCAGAATGACGATGCCGACCATGGTAACTCCACCGGACAGCTCCAGGCTGGCCAAGAAGTTCGCGCCTTTAACGGAAATTAGCGTACCGAGCTGAGAGTCACCGAAGGCTTTAATAAATAAGGCACAGAAGAACGCCATGACCATATAGTAAGCCATACCTTCCATCGACTTGGTCATTGCGCCGATAACGTCCTGCGAGTTGGTAAAGTTACCGGAAACGTAGCCATGAACAATGCCCGGAATAATAAACAGCAGGAAAATAAGCGGCACAATCATGCCCATAAGAGGGGCTGAGTAGGATGCCAATTCACCCGTTGCCGGGTCAGCTAATGGTGTATTTTCAGCCGTTGCGGAAAAATACAATAGGGCCAAACCTACTGCCATGGTGATTACGCCAGCGTAAAACGCTTTGCGGTCACGCGGGGAAACATCATCCAGTGCAGGCATGTCATCGGCATCACCGTCAATTTCGGCACCGCGTAAACGAGGTTCAACCACCTTATCGGTCAGGAACCAGCCAATAGCGACAACGATAACTGACGAAGCGGCGGTAAAGTAATAGTTGTTTAATGGGTTTAACTGCATATCCGCATCAATAATTTGTGCGGCACTTTCAGTAAAACCTTGCAGTAACGGGTCGATAGCGGAAGGAACAAAGTTGGCACTGAAGCCACCGGAAACACCAGCGAAAGCGGCGGCGATACCGGCCAATGGATGTCTACCAGCAGCGTAGAAAATAACACCACCCAAAGGAATAACCAGTACATAGCCGGCATCAACGGCGGTATGGCTGACAATAGCAACCAGAATCAGCACTGGCGTCAGCAACATTTTGGGCGTGACGTTCAGCATTAACTTAATGGCGACATTAATAAAACCTGAGCGCTCGGCTACGCCGACACCTAACATGGCAACCAGCACAACACCTAAAGGCGCAAAGCCCATAAAGGTGTCAACCATATTGGCAAGGAATGCGGCCATTTCGGTACCACTTAATAGGTTAGTAACGCCTATTGTGTCCCCGGTTAGCGGGTGTTTTTCGTCAAAGCTGACGCCGGATAATAGCCAGGACATTGCCCAGACAATAACGAGCAGGCCAAAAAACATAACGGCCGGGTCAGGTAGTTTATTACCGACCTTTTCAACGCCATCAAGAAGGCGGTTAAGCAGACTGTCCGGTTTTTCCTTTTGCGAACGGTCTGGTTGTGGAGATTGAGCCATGGTGTAACCCCTGATTGTTATTTTATTGGTCTAATTATTATGCGCAGGTATCATAACCATTATTGTGCAGCGGAACAAAGCAAACAGGGTGAAAAAAGTGTCAATGATTTGTGGTACAGATGAAGCCGGTCGGGGGCCTATTGCAGGGCCGGTTGTGGCGGCAGCGGTGATACTGGATCCGGAGAATCCAGTTGAAGGGCTAAACGACTCGAAAAAGCTGAGCGAGAAAAAGCGCGAGAAGCTCAGTCTGGAAATAAAGGAAAAGGCGCTTTACTGGGCTATTGCTCAATCTGATCCTGATGAAATTGAGGCTATTAATATTCTCTGGGCGTCGATGAAAGCCATGCAAAGAGCCATTGAAGCACTTCCGGTTAAGCCTGACATGGTTTTAGTGGACGGTAACCGGGTGCCTGAATTAAACGTCCCTGCAAAAGCTGTAGTGGGAGGAGATGCGAGTGAACAGTGCATTGCGGCAGCATCGATTTTAGCGAAAGTGGAACGGGACAGACAGATGCTAAAGTGGCATGAACTCTACCCACAGTATGAATTTGACAAGCACAAGGCTTATGGCACTCCCAAGCACCTTGAACTATTAGAAAAATATGGGCCGTGCCCTATACATCGCAAGGGCTTTAACCCGGTGAAGCGTGTGCTCGCAAACTTGTGATTTAACCTGAATATTCATACAATACAGGCCTATTCATTGAGCTCTTTTAGGAAGTTGGAAGCCACCATGCAGTCTATCCCGCACGTTGATATGCGTCGTTACCATGACGACTTTGATGCCTTTACTCAAGATGTAGGCAACGGTTATGAGAAATATGGCTTTATTGCCTTAACTCAGCACGGAGTTGATACAACGCTTATTGAACGGGCACTGGATACCTGCCGTGAGCTTTTCGCGTTACCGGAAGACATTAAGAAGCAATATCATCGTCCGGGCGAGGGTGGTGCGCGCGGCTATACTCCTTTTGGTACCGAGGTTGCTAAAGACGCGACGCATGTTGACTTGAAAGAGTTCTGGCATGTGGGCCGGGAAGTGGAAGGTGAGCCGGCTTACCCACAGTTGTTACCTAACGTGTGGCCGCAGGAACTGCCTAAGTTTAAGGACGACATGCTCGCTATATACGCGGCATTAGATAAGCTGGGTAATCAGGTACTGGATGCTTTAGCCGTTTATTTAGGCCAACCGCGGGACTTTTTCCGAAATAAGGTCAACAACGGCAATTCAATTCTGCGTCCTTTGCATTATCCGCCTATTATTGATGAAGATACCCCTTCTGTTCGTGCCGGCGCACATGAAGATATTAACGTTTTAACCTTATTAGTGGGTTCGCGTGAGCCGGGGCTGGAAGTTTTAGCCAAAGACGGGACGTGGGTACCAGTAACAATTATCGAAGGTGCTATTATCTGTAATGTGGGTGATATGCTACAGCGGCTAACCAATCATGTGTTGCCATCCACGACGCATAGGGTAGTTAACCCTCCCGCACCATACAATGCTAAATCACGTTACTCTATTCCGTTCTTTTTGCACTTTAATCCGGATGTGATGATTACGCCTTTGGAAAGCTGTATTTCCGAAGAAAATCCGCAGCGCGATGAACCGATTACTGCGGATGACTATCTAATGCAACGCTTACGTGAAATTGGGTTGATAAAAGACTAAAAGGATCAGCTGGTGAAAACAGGCGAGTTTAATTTAAAACGTATGGTTCGAGGGTGGACGGCTGTTGCAGCTTCTGCGCTGTTAATCAGTTGTGCCTCTGCTCCTCAGGAGCCCCAAAGCAATAAGTTCCAATTAACGCTGTTACACATTAATGATCATCACTCCACTTTGGCGCCAAAACAGCAAACTCTGGTTTGGGGTGATCAGGAGTGGCAGGTTGAAGCAGGAGGTTTCCCAAGGGTCGCGGCTCAAATTAAGGCCCTGCGAGAAGCGAATAACAATGTGCTGACCCTGCATGCTGGCGATGCTCTTACTGGTAGCTTGTATTTTACGTTATTTGGCAGTGAAGCCGACGCCCGTATGATGAATAACGTGTGTTTTGATGCTTTCACGATTGGTAATCACGAGTTTGATAATGGCGATGCAGGGCTGGCCAAGTTTCTGCAGCAGTTGGGCACTGAACGTTGTCCGACAGCTAAGCTGGGGGCGAACATTAAGCCTAAAGTGGGTGACTCTCCTTTAACACCGAACCGTGATTGGGAGATGTTCAAACCCTATACCGTTGTTGAGCGTAATGGTGAGGAAATTGCCATTATTGGTCTGGATATCGCCAGTAAAACTAAAAAATCGTCACAGCCCGATGAAACTACTGAGTTTTTAGATGGACTGGAAACGGCGCGTAAATATGTTGCCGAAGTTCAACAGCAGGGCATTGAGAAAATTGTCCTGCTGACTCATATTCAGTACGAACGTGACAAAGAGCTGGTGCAGCAACTGCCTGGCGTCGATATCGTCATTGGCGGTGACTCACACACCTTACTGGGTGATTTCAGCGGTTTTGGAATGGAATCTGATGGACCCTACCCAACTGAGTTAACAAATGCCGATGGCGACAAAGTTTGTCTTGCTCATGCTTACCAGTATTCACTCGTAGTTGGTGAAATGCAGGCGTTTTTTGACGGTGACAAAATTGAAGAATGCGGCGGCCGGCCACACTACCTTTTGAATAATGATATTCAAGTGAGTGACGGCATTGTGACAACTTATGAACCCATCAAGACTGCATTGGAAGAAAGTGGTGTGTTCAGCTTTGTCGAGCCGGATGCTGAGCTGCAAAATATGCTGGAAGATTATCAAAGCAAAGTTGAGGACTTTTCTGCTGAAGTGTTAGCGCAAGTTCCGCAACAAATTTGCAGTCAGGAAATTGATTTACCACGACGCGACGGCTGCGCTGATGTAATGAGTTCAGGTGCTCATCGCCTGGTAGCCGAAGCCTTTTTGCATTCAGTGCCAGAGGCCGACTTTGCGATACAAAACGGTGGCGGTGTCCGTTCTGATATTCGTCAGGGAGATTTCACAGTAGGTGACGCATTTAACGTACTGCCTTTTGCGAATACGCTGGTGAAACTGGAGCTCAGTGGTTCTGAGTTCAAACAGGCAATGGAAGAAGCGTTAGCTTATTCCGTCTCTGACGGCGGCTCAACACGAGCTTACCCTTATGGTGCCGGTATTCGTTACTCGGTTGATTTAACCAAAGAAAAGGGCAGCCGTGTGTCTAATTTGCAGGTTTGGGATAAAGGCAGCAACAGTTGGCAACCAATGACGGCAAGGGCAACCTATGTCATGGTCACCAATAGCTTTATTGCCGGTGGTCAGGACGGTTATGATACGTTTTATCGTGTCAGTGAGCGAGGTCGGGCCCGCAATACAGGAATAGACTACGCTGAGTCTTTGGTGAATTACGCCCGTACTCAGGACGTATTAAAACGCCCACAGGATTTTGCAACACAGTCTTACGTTCCTGCCGGAGATAATTAGTGGCTCGACAGTTCGAGCCTGCACCTGTTTCAGATAACGCCAGATTTGGTTTTATTGTTGTCATTCTGGCGTTATTGACGGCTTTTGCCCCGCTTTCCATCGATATGTATCTGCCTGCATTCAGCGCTATTGCCTCTGATTATGCGACCGATACACATCACGTTGAATTATCGCTTACCGCTTTTTTCTTCGGTCTTTTTATTGGTCAGTTACTTTACGGTACTGCGACCGATAAGTTCGGACGCAAGAATCCGTTGTATATCGGGCTGGCAATCTACGTTGTGACGTCTATTGGTTGTGCTTTTGCCCCGGACATTCAGTGGCTTATTGTTTTACGCTTTTTCCAGGCTATTGGAGCCTGTGCCGGTATTGTTATTGCCCGGGCGGTGGTGCGTGACTTATACACACCACAAGCGTCAGCCAGAGTGTTTTCTTTTCTCATTCTTGTTATGGGCGTTGCGCCTATTCTGGCGCCGCTGTTTGGGGCTTATGTAACGGAATGGATGGGTTGGCGAGCCTTGTTTTTGATTGTGGCTGCATTGGGCGTTGCGTCAGCGGTAACCATTCACTTTGTCATGCCGGAAACGCGGGGGCGCCGCTACGATGTGCGTATGCGGAACACCGGCAGCACCTATTGGTCAGTGCTTCGCGATCCGTCTTTTCTTCGTTATTCGTTAACAGGCGCTATTGCTCAGTCAGGCCTGTTTGCTTACATCACTGGTTCGCCGAAAATGTTCATTGAAGTTTTCGGTCTTTCGCCAACTCACTATAGTTGGTTATTTGGTCTGAATGCTATTGGTATTATCGGGCTTTCTCAATTAAATGGTTGGTTGTTGAAGTACCATTCCTCTCGCAAAATTCTTAATGTTTCTTTGCCTATGCTGGCAATAGTCTCGGTCATAATGTGTGTTATGGCTTACTTAAATGCGAGCTTCTGGGGAATTTTGCTGCCTCTATTCGCCTATATTTCAACGCTTGGTTTGGTTTTCCCCAATGCTATGGCCGGGGCTTTGGCAGAACAAAAAGAGCGGGCGGGCTCAGCCTCGGCAGTGACCGGTAGCTTACAGTTTTTAATTGCGGGTTTGGTGTCTGCCGGAGTGAGTCAGGCTGGTTCTTTTACTGACTACGCTATGGCGTGGGTGATAGGTGTGGCCGGCTTATTAGCGGTTATTGCATACCGCGTAATGCGCCGGCCAGAATAGCTTTTTTAGTTATAGAAAGTTGGTGCTGCAGGCCCAACAGGGAAGCCGAACACAAACACCCACAGGAAGAAGAGTACTGACCAACCGACAAAGAAGACCATAGAGTATGGCAGCATCATGGCAATCAGGGTCCCTATACCCAGGTCTTTCTTATAACGAGCGGCGACTGCCAATATCAAACCGAAGTAGCTCATCATAGGGGTAATGATGTTCGTTACCGAGTCACCAATACGGTAGGCGGCCTGGATAACCTCCGGCGAGTAGCCAATCAGCATAAGCATAGGTACGAAGATAGGCGCAGTAATAGCCCACTGTGCCGAAGCCGAGCCCAGCATTAAGTTAACGAAGCCGCAAACCATAATGAAGAACAAGAAAATGATAGGGCCGGTCATGCCAATATTGGTCAGGAACTCGGCGCCGTTAATCGCAAAAATTGTCCCGAAGTTAGTCCATTTAAAGAAGTTGACGAATTGCGCGGCAAAAAATACCAACACAATGTACATGCCCATAGTACTCATACTGTGCGACATAGCGTCAATGACATCACGGTCGGTTCGCATGGTTTCAACGGTGCGACCATAAACATAACCCGGAATGGCAAAGAAGAAGAAGATGTAAACCACAACGCCCTTGAGGAACGGCGAACCTGCGACCTCGCCGGTTTCAGGGTGGCGCAGAATGCCCCAGTCAGGCACGACCGTTAACGCCAGAATGCCGGCGAGAATCAACACACTAATACCAGCGTAAATTAGCCCGCGTTTTTCCTGTTTGGTTAAAGGATCCATTGAAGATTGATCGGATAAATCAATAGAAGCTTCGTCTTTGTTGTATTTGCCCAGTTTTGGCTCAACAATTTTGTCTGTGATCAAAGCACCCATAATGGCAATTAAGAAGGTGCTGACCATCATAAAGTACCAGTTGGCTTCGGCGCCGACGGTATAGCTTGGGTCGATTATTTTAGCTGCTTCTTCGGTAATACCCGACAGTAAAGGGTCAACGGTACCAATTAACAAGTTGGCACTGTAACCGGCAGAAACGCCGGCAAATGCTGCGGCAAGACCGGCAAGAGGGTGACGGCCCAGCCCATAAAAAATCATGGCAGCAAGAGGTACCAGAACCACGTAACCAAGCTCGGCCGCGGTATTGGAAACGACACCGGCGAATACCACAACAATGGTAATAAGACGTGGTGGGGCTTTCATAACCAGTCCGCGCATGGCGGCTGAGATTAAGCCCGAACGTTCAGCAACGCCTACACCCAGAAGAGCAACCAAAACCGTACCTAAAGGCGTGAACCCGGTAAAGTTGGTGACCAGGTTGGTAACAATGCGTTGTATTCCTTCAGCATTCAGTAAGCTGACAGCTTTTATAACGGTTTCGCCGTCTCTGGGGTCTATTGCGCTGACACCGAAGTAAGCGGCAATGCCACTAATGAAAATAATGAAGAGACAGAACAGAGCGAATAGGGTAATTGGGTGGGGTAATAGATTACCGAGCCACTCAACGGTATCAAGAAAACGGGTAAACCAACCGCGCTTGCTGGTTGCGTTGTAGTCGTTATTGGGAGACTGCATAACTCACGCCTTTATTATAAGTTTTTAAACCAGCGCAAGATTCTAGCATAAAAAAAAGGCGCCGCTGAAAGCAGGGCGCCGTTTTTACTTAGAGGTTAGCGATTATGCCGCTTCACCTTTCTTTAGGTTTTTTAATGCGTATTCAAACGCTGCTTTACCGGCTAACAGATCTTCCGGAGCAAAGTCATCAACATTGATGGTACGTAAGCGACCCACTTCAGTGCGCTCTAGTAACGCAACTTCATCATCGCTCAGTACGCCCAGCTCTTTGCCTTTAGCACCAATTTGGTCTAACTGAGTAAAGGTAAAGCGTTTACCGGCTGCTTTGCAGACTTTGTCGTACAGCGGCTCGGCAGCAATGACGTCTTGCAGTGTTTGCTCAAGGAAACCGAAGTGACCTTCAGGGCTCAGGAACTGGCCTTCGCCTAAGCGTGTGCGTACGTCATTAGGTGACATTAGCATACGAGCTATTTGGTGGTCGTTCTTGTCTGAAGGACGTTTAGCAATGCGGCCTAACGGGTACATTACTGCACGCATGAAGCTACCAACACCACCAAAGTTTGCCAGCATTTCTAACTGTGCTTCCTGCAGCTTATGCAAGGTATCCTGCATAGCCCAGTGAACCAATGGCAGGTCTTCTTTAATGCGACCCTGGTCATGGAAACGTTTCAGAATACAAGAACCAATGTACAAGTAGCTAAGCATGTCGCCTAAGCGTGCAGAAACGCGCTCTTTACGTTTGAGGCTGCCACCCAGTTTACCCATAGCAATGTCTGACAATAATGCCATGTTGGCACTAAAGCGGTTCATCTGCTGATAGTATTTACGGGTTTCGTCGCTTGCCGGAACAGAGCTCAGACGGTGACCACCAAAGCCATAAAATACCGAGCGAACGAAATTACTCATGGCAAAGCCAATATGACCAAATACGGCTTTATCAAACTTTTTCAGAGCTTCAGGCCCTTGCTCCGCTGATGCTTCCATTTCTTTTAAAACAAATGGGTGGCAACGGATGGCACCCTGGCCGTAGATCATCATGCTACGAGTCAGGATGTTGGCACCTTCAACCGTAATAGCAACCGGAACACCCTGGTAACCACGGCCTAAGTAGTTATTCGGACCTAAACAGATGCCTTTACCACCATGGATGTCCATAGCGTCGTCCATGCAAGAACGTAACTTTTCAGTCATGTGGTATTTTGCAATGGCGCCGATAACCGAAGGTTTCTCGCCTAGGTCAATACCTTTGGTCGATAACATGGTGACCGCGTCCATCAGGTAAGCGTTACCAGCAATGCGTGCCATTGGCTCTTCAACACCTTCCATTTTACCGATAGGTAATTTGAACTGACGGCGGATGCGCGAATAAGCACCCGTTGCCAGAGCAATTGACTTGATGCCACCGGCGCTATTTGACGGCAGAGTGATTGAACGACCAACTGACAGACATTCAACCAGCATACGCCAACCTTTACCAGCGTTCTTCTGACCACCAATAATGTAATCTAATGGAACGAATACGTCGTTACCGCGAATAGGACCGTTCTGGAACGGGACGTTAAGCGGGAAGTGACGGCGACCGATTTCAACACCTTTGGTGTCACGAGGAATAAGGGCACAGGTAATACCCAACTCTTCTTCTTCACCAATAAGGTTGTCAGGGTCGTACATTTTGAATGCCAGACCTAGTACGGTAGCGACTGGCGCTAACGTAATGTAGCGCTTGTCAAAGTTCAGTCTGATACCGACGATTTCTTCGCCGTTCCATTCGCCTTTACAAACCACACCTGAGTCAGGAATAGCACCCGCGTCAGAACCGGCTTCCGGGCTGGTCAGTGCGAAACATGGAATTTCGTCACCGCTGGCCAGGCGAGGCAGGTAATGGTCCTGTTGTTCTTTGGTACCATAATGCTGCAACAGCTCGCCCGGACCTAATGAGTTAGGTACACCGACGGTTGAAGCCAGTACTGTACTCACGCCTGCCAGTTTCTGTAACACACGAGACTGCGCGTAAGCAGAAAACTCCAGACCACCGTATTCTTTCTTGATGATCATGGCGAAGAATTTCTCATCCTTCAGGTACTGCCAGACATGCTCGGGCATATCGGTTAGCTCGTGCGTGACTTCCCAGTCGTTCAGCATTTTGCAGACTTCTTCACATGGGCCTTCTAAGAAAGCTTTTTCTTCAGCCGTTAATTCGGCCTTAGGTACGTCGTGAAGCTTTTTCCAGTCAGGGTCGCCGCTGAACAAGTCACCATCCCACCATACGGTGCCGGCTTCCAGTGCATCGCGCTCGGTGTCAGACATTTCTGGCATTACCTTGCGATATGCGCTAAGAATAGGCTTAGTCAGCAGATTCAAACGAATCGGTGCTAAGTTGAGTGGTACCAGCACAATGGCTAAGATAACCCAAAGAACTGGGCCAACAATGTCGATTGCGCTACCAATAGCGAACATAATAACTAAACCGGCGCTGAACATGGCCAGGCTGGCTCGTTTGTAAATTAATGCAGCCGCAACTAAAACAGTAGCGACAATCCAAAGTGCAATACTCATAGTGTAATACTCCGACTTGGAGGTCTGACCAGTGATACTGTGCAAGTTAGATCAACGAGCGGTTATTTTCAAGCAAAAATTGAACGGGCGTTTGAATTTTGTTGTCAATATAAACGTCCAGTAGTGAATAAAGTGGAGAAGTGAAAGTGAAAAGGACAGTCAGTTGGCTGGTATCGAGCGTTTTAGTAGGCAGTATGACAATGAGCTCTGCCAGCGCCGATAACCATCAAAATGCCGAGCAGTCTATCGAACAGTCAATGAAACCTTATCAGGCTGATTATTTGATCACGCGTGGTGATAGCGAATATGGAGAAGGCTATCGTTACCTGGAAGTGTCGCCTGAGGACGAATGGCAGTTGCGAACGAAGTCCGACATTTCCTGGTTTATTTTGTCCGATACGCGTGAAGCTCGCTCCGTATTTATTGTGGATGAAAAAAATAGCCGATTGGAACCGCGCGAATTTATTTATATGAGAACCGGAACGGGGTCGGATAAGTCCTTTCATGGCGAATTTATAGCGGATGAGAAGAAAGTCCGTAACGTTGATACCGGGCGCATGCTGGATGTGAACTGGGAAGATGCCTTGTTAGATGAAGCCAACGTGACGGAGCAGTTGCGTGTTGATTTAGCCAATGGTTCTGAAGTCTTCGAATACCGGCTTGTTGATGAAAAAGGGAACGAAGATGAGTACCGTTTTGAGGTATTAGCGCGAGACCAGCAGTTATCTTTACCTTATGGTGAGGTTAAAGCAATAAAAGTAGGGCGCATAAGGGATAATAACCGGCGTCAGACCTTTTTCTGGTTTGCGCCGGAGCTAAACTATGTGATGGTTAAAATGCAGCAGTTTAAAGAAGGTGACGAGCAAGCGACCATGTCGCTTAAGAGCTTGTCTATGTAAATTAATCTGCTGCGTAGCCTTGGGCGCCTAGCACTTCGCCATCGAGGGTGACGCGCCCACCTTCCAGTTTCAGACGCCCCTGACAGAACCAGTTAACCACCAGTGGATAAATACGATGTTCCTGCTCGTGAACCCGGGCCTGAATATCTTCTACCGTGTCGCCTTCGAAAATAGGAACCTTAGCCTGCAATGCGACCGGACCCCCATCCAGCTCTTCTGTTACAAAGTGCACACTCACACCATGTTCGGTATCGCCTGCGTCCAAAGCTCTTTGGTGCGTATTCACCCCTTTGTATTTGGGTAACAAAGATGGGTGAATATTAAACATGCGGCCTTCGTAGTGGCGCGTAAATTCGCCTGTCAGAATACGCATAAAGCCGGCAAGTACGACCAGATCGGGCTGGTAACTGTCTATCAATGTCTTTAACTCAGCGTCATAAGCTTCACGAGAGTCAAACTCTTTGTGGCTTAACACTTCGGTATCAATGCCTTTAGACGAAGCTTTCTCTAAACCTTTAGCGGAGGCTTTATTGGAAATAACCGCAACAACTTTACCGGCGACTTTACCGTCTTCGCAGGCCTGTTGAATGGCCTGCATGTTACTGCCCGTGCCTGAAATTAGTACAACAATACGCTTCATTAGTGAGTCTCGTCGGCCAGAATGTCGACTTGCTCTTCACCTTCAGCTGCATTGGCAATACGGCCAATTTTCCAGGCGTCTTCGCCAGCATCGGTCAGAATGTGGATGGCTTTGTCTGCGTGCTCGTTTGGAACCGCAATAACCATACCCACACCACAGTTAAAGGTGCGGTACATTTCTTTCATGCTGACATTGCCGTTTTCTTTTAACCAGTCGAAGATAACCGGCCAGTCCCAGCTGTTGCCATCAATAACGGCTTTACTACCTTTAGGCAATACGCGAGGGATGTTTTCCCAGAAGCCACCACCGGTAATGTGTGACAACGCGTGTACCGGTACGTGTTTAATCAATTCCAGAACCGATTTCACATAAATGCGTGTAGGTTCTAATAGGTGGTCTGCCAGTGTTTTCCCTTGCAGGTGAGACTCTAAATCTGCGCCGCTGACTTCAATAATTTTCCGAATAAGCGAGTAACCGTTCGAGTGAGGACCACTTGATGCTAGGGCGATTAGAGCGTCGCCGTCGGCAACTTTAGTGCCGTCGATAATCTCTGACTTTTCGACCACACCCGTACAAAAACCGGCTAAGTCATAATCGCCGCCTTCGTACATGCCTGGCATTTCTGCGGTTTCGCCACCAATCAGGGCACAGCCTGATTGCTCACAGCCGTCACCGATACCGGCAACCACATCGGCTGCTACGTCAACGTCAAGTTTGCCTGTTGCGTAGTAGTCGAGAAAGAACAGAGGCTCAGCACCCTGTACAATAAGGTCGTTAACGCACATAGCAACCAAATCGATACCCACACCACGGTGACGTTTAAGATCGATAGCTAAGCGTAATTTGGTACCAACACCGTCGGTTCCGGAAACCAGAACCGGTTGCTTATAACCCGCCGGAATTTCACACAGAGCACCAAACCCACCAATGTTACCCATGACTTCAGGGCGGTGCGTGCGCTTGGTAACGCCTTTAATACGTTCAACCAATGCATTACCAGCGTCAATGTCGACGCCCGCGTCTTTATAACTTAAAGAAGGTTTTTTATCGCTCACAGAATAATCCCGACTGGCAAAATTTGCGCGCAAGTTTAACACGATTTAGGTGATAAAAGGTAGCTCATGCCGGCGCTTATTGAATCACTATTTTTGAGCAATAAATCGATAACCGACACCGGGTTCTGTTTCTATATACTGGGGATGTGCCGGGTCGTCTTTCAGTTTTTTACGAATCTGACTGACGAAAATGCGTAAGTAATGGGTGTCTTCGTGGTGAGTGTGTCCCCAAATTTTTTCCAATAGCTGTTGCTGCGTCACCAGTTTCTGTGGGTGGCTGGCCAGGAAGTCAAGCAGGGCGTATTCTTTACGAGATAAGTTAACGACCTGATGTTGCAAAAACACTTTATGTTGCTCACGGTCAATTAGCAGCTCACCAAAACGAAACTGGGTTTCAGCAGTGGGCTGTTGTTGATCTGAAAGGTCGCGCAGTAGAACATGAATACGAGCCATCAGCTCACGAATGCCAAAAGGTTTGGTCAGGTAATCATTGGCCCCGCCTTCCAGCAGTTTGACCTTCTGCAGTTCGTCATCGCGTGCCGTTAATACCAGCACGGGTACCTGACTCCATTCGCGCAATTGTTGCATCACTTCATAACCGTCAGCGTCCGGCAGACCTAAATCCAGAATAACCAAATGAGGATTCTGACTGGTAATTTGTTTTATCCCTTGCTCGGCAGTTGTCGCCTCCAGATAAGCATAGCCTTCGGCGGTTAGTGAAGCGCGCATAAAACGCCGTATCTGCGGCTCGTCGTCAATGACTAAAATGCGGGTTCCAACGGTGTTGGTTTGAGCATTCATTTGACTTCCTCGGTAATGATGGCCCACGGCAAAGCAATTCGGATTAAACAACCATTGTTGCTGTCTTCAATGCTAATTTGGCCATTATGAATATCGATAATTCCTTTCGCAACGGACAGCCCCAGACCTGTGCCGCCGGTGCCTGAGTCTTTTTCTCGAGAAGAATAAAAAACGTTGAATACTAATGCCCGCTTATTTGAATCAATACCGGGACCTTCGTCTTTAATATCGATAATGATAGAGCTATCAGTTTCGTATAGCTCTATAGAAACAGGGGCTGTGTCGCCGGAAAAGCGCAGAGCGTTATCAATGACATTAAAAAGAGCTTGTTCAAGCAATGAAGACTGCACTTCAACCATAGCGTATTGCAGGCTGTCATGGACTAATAGTCGCGACTGAGCGGGAAAACGAGCAATCGTTTTACTGATAACCGGGCGTATATCCTGTACTGCGTGCGTTAAACGAATTTCACCATGCTGTAGCCGCGTGGCTTGTAGCAGGTTTTCAATGTAGCGATGCAAACGGTCGCTTTCATCCAGAGCGCCCTGGAGAAGTTCAGCCCGCTCTTGTTCGGGTAAACGTTCCTGATAAGCTTGTAAAGTACTTAAGTTGCCTATGACGCTGGCAAGCGGCGTTCTCAAATCGTGTGATACTGACAACAGAATATTTGAACGTAGCTGAGCTTGACGTAAGCTCTCCTTCTGGAGTCTGAACGATGTCGCTAAGTGACTGGTAATAACGGCTACGGTAATAAAGACAATTGCTGTCACAATTTCATCGATGTCGGTCATGTGCAGTGAATAGCGAGGCTCAGTAAATAGAAAGTTGAACAACAGTAAAGCTGCAATTGCCGCCAATAAAGCAGCACGAAAGTTGGTCAAAAATGCGACCAATAATACGGCTAGTTGCAGAATCAATACCGTGCCCGATGTCGGTAGTAACCAGTGATCAAGCAAGTAAGAAAGGCCTGCAGCTATGCCGGTAATGACAATAGCTGCAATGTAGCCCAGCCAGGGTTGCCTACTCATTTGTTAATCTCATCTGTTAATCTCGCCAAAACTGAGGAAGTAGCAATGTTAGCAAAGTAAAGTATTCAAGGCGTCCTAAAATCATAGCCAGAGTTAGCACCCAAGTGCCACTATCACTTACTGGAATGAAGTTACTCGAAACTTCACCAAAACCCGGACCTAATACGTTTAAACAGGCTGAAACAGCGGTAAATGCTGAAAAGAAGTCGAGTCCCGTCAGCATAAGTATAACGGTGAATATTAAGGAGCTAATAGCAACTAATAACATAAAACTCATAACGGCCTGAATGACGTCTGTGGTAACTGCTTTACCCTGATAAACCACTTTTATAATGGCACGCGGATGTATTGCTTGTAGCATTTGGTGCTTGATTACGCGCATAGTAATGACATTGCGGATGAACTTATTGCCTCCTGCAGTTGAACCGGCACAACCTCCAAGATAGCTTGCGGTGACTAGAAAACCTGCTGTTGCAGCTGGCCAGACCGAAAGATCATCAGCTCCGTATCCGGTGCTGGTCATAAAGGAGATAACATGAAAAACCGCTTGGTTGAGTGATTGCGAGAACGAGTCGTGAGTTTGTGAGTTAAAAGCCAGAGCAGTGAGAATAACACTGAAAATGGCTAATGCGATTAAAAACCAACGGGTTTCCTCATCCTGCCAGTATCCGCTTAAAGCTCTACTTGAGAAAAGTTTATGGTGAAGTGCAAAGCTAATGGCACCAAGAATCATAAATACGTCTGCGACTATTAAAATAGCCGGTTGCTGAAAGTGACCCATACTCGCGTCGTAAGGCGAGAAGCCGCCGGTAGAGACAGTAGTCAGGCTATGGGCTATAGCGTCAAAAGCCGACATTCCGGCTAACCAGTAACTGCTGGCGCAACCTATTGTGAGACACAGATAAACCAGCCACAGGTAACGACTGGTGCTGGCAACTCGAGGAGCCAGTTTATCATTCTTAATAGGCCCCGGAGTTTCAGCTTTTAATAAGCGCATGCCGCCGACATTTAACATAGGAAGAATGGCGACCACAAAGATAACGATACCAAGCCCTCCCATCCACTGCAGGAATTGGCGGTATAGCAAGAAGCTTCTTGGCATCTCATCCAGACCGGTAAGAATAGTTGCACCGGTGGTGGTCATGGCACTTACGGATTCAAACACGGCATCGGTGAAACTGACACCCGTAACGGACATGATGGGCAGAGCACCTAAAACACCCATGAGGATCCAGGTAAAAGAAGCAAAGGCTAATGCTTCCCGGAAAAATATTTTTTTCTGTTCACCGCGGTCAGTCCGGATAAAGAGAAAAAAGGCCAGGATAAGACACAGCAACGAGGGGTAAATAAAGTCGGTAAAGGTTTTGTCCCTAAAAACAAAAACTGAGAGTAAAGCAAAAAAGAACTGAATAGAGGCTATCCAGATCATCGGCCAGGTCAGTAGGCGCAAAGTTGCTTTTAAATTCACGATAACCTCGTTTGCTGAACCTGATTGGTCTATTAATGACAATAATCTTTGCGCGCGTAAATTCTCTATACCGAAAACCTCTTTAGGCGTAAAATCTGCGTAAAATTAAGGGGTTTTTAATATGGCTTGTATTCAACCTGCGCGGAATGAGCATTTAGATGCGGTAACTGCGCTGGAAGCTCTTACTTTCCCCGAAGATGCTATTAGTAAGCGTAGCTTTCGGCGGTTCATAGAGTCATCCACTGCAGACTTTCATGTGTTGGTGGCCGATGCCCGGGTAATTGGCTATACCGTTGTTCTATATCGAAATAATACTAATCTGGCTCGGCTCTATGCGCTGGTTGTCGATGAAGGCTGCAGGAGTCGGGGGTATGGACGGAGTTTGCTACAAACTGCAGAAGAGCTCGCGGATAAGCGACATTCACTGTTTCTGCGCACCGAAGTAGCCACCTCTAATACGGTTGCGCAACAGTTGATGAATAGTGAAGGGTTCCGTGCGATAGAGCTGCGCGAGGCGTATTTTCCTCCTTCATCTTCACAATCCACCGACGCATTAGTTTTACAAAAGCTGCTTCCCCGATATGAAATGGGCGAGGACTCCGGTGTGGGGGCAACGGATGAATATGTTCCTATGCTGACTCAGTCGACAGAGTTTACCTGCGGACCAGCCAGCTTGTTAATGGCGATGGATTATTTCGGCCGGCCGAGCAGCGATCCGCAAGCTGAAGAGCTGGAAATTTGGCGTCAGGCAACCACCATTTATATGACCTCCGGACATGGTGGTTGTGGGCCACATGGGCTGGCGCGCGCGGCGTATCAACGTGGCTTGAAAGTACGGGTGGAAGTTAATACCGAGCAGCCCCTGTTTGTAGATTCAGTTCGTCAGGAACAGAAAAAGACTGTGATGCAGCGTATACAGCAGGCCGATATGACCTATTTACGTGAACATGATGTGCCCATTGTTGTACGTGATTATGACGTTAATTTAATAAAAGAAGATTTGAGTCAGGGTTGTTTAATTATGGCGCTGATTTCAACTTATCAGTTCGACGGTATTCGCGCTCCACACTGGGTTTTAATTTGCGCCGCAGACGATGACTTTATTTACATCAATGACCCGGATTACGATACGTTACCCTGGGAATCTCCAACTGAACGTCAATATTTGCCTGTGCCTATAAGTACTTTCAGCAAAGCCTTTGGCTACGGCGGTCGTAAGCAAAAAGCGGCGGTTGTGCTTTGTGCTAATTAGGTAACAAAGTGATCAATTGCCCTTGAATTATCCGTAATTATGCTCAAAGTCATGTAACAGTACCAGATGATAAAGGAATTCCTTATGAGCTCAGCATTTGATGATTTTGAACTAAAAGGCCACAAACTGGAAAACCGTTTTGTCGTCGCCCCAATGACACGAACCAGTGCCGATAAAAAAGGTAAGCCAACCGAGTTAATGGGTGAATATTACGAACGCTTCGCCAAAGGTGGCTGGAGTATGATCATCAGTGAAGGCGTTTACACTGACCGCCAGGCAAGTCAGGGTTACGAAAACCAGCCGGGTATTACCGATGCTCCTCAAACCGATGCCTGGAAAGAAATTGTCGAGCGTGTTCACAAGCACGATTGCAAATTCATTATGCAGTTGATGCATGCTGGCGCCCAGTTTCAACACAATGAATACACCGATACGCCAATTGCACCTAGCGAAGTAAAGCCTAAGGGCGAGCCATTAGATTTATATGGTAAAACAGACGGCTGGCCTGAAGTGAAAGCCATGGATGAGACCGATTTTGATGCTGTTATGAACGGCTTTGTTGGTGCAGTAAACCGCGCTAAAGAAGCTGGTTTTGATGGTATTGAGCTGCATGCGGCTAATGGTTATTTACTGAACGAGTTTTTGAGTGATTACTTTAACCAGCGCCCGGACCAGTGGGGCGGTAGCATGGCGAAACGTATGCACTTTCTTGAGTTGGTAGTTAAGGCGGCGAAATCGGCAGCCGGAGACGACTTCATTGTTGGTGTGCGACTCAGTCAAATTACGGTGACGGATTCAGAATATCAGTGGCCGGAAGGTGAAGACGCCATGATAAAAGTGGTTAAGGCTATGGATAAAGCTGGTGTGGATTACATTCATACAACAGACACTGATGTTATGCGTAAACCGTTTAAAGGTGGAAGCAATAAAACGTTGGGTGATGTTGTACAAGAGTTCTCAGATATTCCGTTAATTGTTAATGGCGGCATTAGTGAGAAAAACTATGAGCATGTAGCGGCACATTATCCGAATGCGTTACTGGCTATGGCGAAAACGTCATTGGCGAATCCGGATTTTCCAATTCGGATAAAGTCTTCTGAGCCATTACGCCAGTTAGATTTTGCCATGCTTCAACCAACCGCTACACTTGAAAATGAGTGGAAATGGCGGGACGAAAATGACGCGCACATTGAACTGGATTGAAGCGGTTTTTAAGTAGCGGACAGGAGGTTTCTACGATGAAAAAAGTAGCAGTTATTTTATCCGGCTCCGGTGTCTTTGACGGCGCCGAAGTGAACGAAACGGTATTGACGTTATTGCATATAGCGAAGCAAGGCGCAAGCTACGAATGTTTTGCGCCAGATATAGAGCAGATGCACACCATTAACCACCTTAAAGGTGAAGAAAGCGGTGATAAACGCAATGTGCTTGAGGAAGCCGCGCGCATTACCCGTGGTGAGGTCCGGCCGCTAAGCGATTTAGATTCAACTGAATTTGATGCGTTAATTTTGCCAGGCGGCTTTGGTGTGGCGAAGAACCTGTGTGATTTTGCTGTAAAAGGCGCCGATATGACGGTCAATGACGAGGTTTTAAAAGTTGGTAAGGCTTTTGTCGATGCCAAGAAACCTGCGGGCTATATGTGTATTGCGCCAGTGTTATTGCCGCATATTTACGGGAAAGGGGTCAAAGTCACCATCGGTAACGATGGCGAAGTAGCCAGCGCTATTAATAAAATGGGCGGCGAGCATGTGAACTGCGGTGTTCGCGATATTGTTGTGGATGATAAACACCAATTAGTTACCACACCAGCCTATATGCTGGCCGAAAACTTGCCAGACGCAGAAGAGGGCATCAGCAAATTGGTTGAAAAAGTCTTATATATGGCGGCCTAGTAGCTGAATTAAAGCCCAATAAATAACCGCTTGAGTGCGGAACTTATAGCACTTAAGCGGTGTCTGAGTTATAGTACACAGATTACGTAAGTAATAGCTTTGGGGCTGATCTGGATTCGACGGGATACACGAAACCCAAGGTGCATGCCGAGGTGAGGCAGGCCTCGTAAAAAGCCTCAACCTAATAGTTGCAAACGACGACAACTACGCTCTAGCGGCTTAATAACCCGCTAAGCCCATCCCCCGGCGCTTTGTCTGCGAGACCGGACCAGGATGGCTCAACCTAATGTAGACTCGCGTGGATGCTTTGTCCGGAGCTGAAGCGTTAAACTTAATCGGACTCGTCAGTTGTGAAGCCTGTCAGTCGGCGTCACACTGATTAACTAAAAGACTGACTAAGCATGTAGGACCGAGGATGTAGGTATTGCGGACGCGGGTTCAACTCCCGCCAGCTCCACCAATTCCATAAGAAGGCCGCTCATTTGAGCGGCCTTTTTTTATAGCTTTGGTTCTTTCCTAGCTTGGCATCTCACTTCAGATGCTGAACTATTGCCTTGTTTTCCACGGGCCAAATGCAATGAAATAGAGAAGGATAATATTGGCAAAGGGAATCAGAATTAATATTCCTAACGGGCCCGGATAACCGATGCGCTGACATATTCGCCATGCGGGAATGACGAAAATAATACCAATCACTAACATCCATAAAAATCCCATACCACCAAACATTTCGTGACTCATTGGATTTTCTCCTTGTTTAACATACGTATCAACCAAGTTAGACTCTAATTAATTAATTTGCAAAGTATAAGCTCTGCGTGCGTGCTTGTATTCTCAAGTAAGCGACTATAACGGCTGTACAGGCATGGCACTACGTCATTGTTCTGTAGTTTCGGTATTATTTGTGGGAGGAAACTAGGCAGTGAAGGTCTTTGCAACTACTTTATTAAAAAGCAGGAATGAATCTGGTAGGAGTATTATTTTAATTCGCTGATCGAATTAAAACCTAAAAGCTGGGATCCGATAATGACTGAGTACAGCCATGAACACGAAAATCAAGATGGTTACCGTAAGAATAGTTTAAGTCTCTGGGGTGCAGTTTCACTGGGAACCGGTGTGATGATTGGGGCCGGTATTTTTGCACTTACCGGACAGGTTGCTCAGCTGGCGCGTGAATGGTTTGTTTTGGCTTTTATTTGCGGCGGCATTATTGCCGGATTTAGTGCCTACTCTTACGTCAAATTAGCTCAGGCATATCCGTCGGCCGGGGGCATCGCAATGTTCCTTAGCAAAGCTTATGGTAAAGGCAGTATTACGGCGATATTTGCTCTTTTGATGTACTTCTCAATGGTAATTAATGAGAGTTTAGTTGCTCGTACATTTGCCTCGTACACGAGCCAGTTAATTCTTTTTGAAGCGCAATGGCTCATTCCGGCACTAGCCGTTGGCCTGCTAATTATCGCATTCCTGATTAATATTTTAAGCAATGAGTTTATTCAGACCTTTTCCTTTTTTATGGCGTTTGTTAAAGCTGCTGGCTTAGTTGTTTTAGCGGCAGGCGGGTTGTGGGCGTCTGGTGTTCAGTTTGAGTCAATATCAGCTATTCCGGAAGAGGCTTCAACAGGCGGCATATTAGCGGGCATCGCACTGAGTATTTTGGCCTATAAAGGGTTTACTACGATTACCAATAGTGGTGGTGAAATTGTTGATCCGAAAAGAAATGTTGGGCGTGCAATCATTATTTCACTTGCTGTTTGTGCTGTTATCTATGTGCTTGTAACCCTCGCCGTTGGCTCAAGCCTGTCAATAGACGAAATTGTGAAAGCTAAAGATTATGCGTTAGCTGAAGCTGCTCGCCCGGTTTATGGAGAGACGGGGCTATGGATTACAGTAGCCTTCGCAATTGTAGCCACGGTATCGGGAGTTATAGCCAGCGCTTTCGCCGTATCCCGAATGCTGGCAATGCTAACGAATATGAAGCTGGTTCCTCATAGCCATTTTGGCATGCCCGGATCAATTCAAAAACACACTCTTGTTTATACCATTGTTATGGCAATGATATTGGCGGCGTTCTTTGATTTGACCCGAATCGCTTCGTTAGGAGCTATCTTTTATATCGTTATGGATATCGCCATTCACTGGGGCGTATTGAGACACCTTAGAAAAGAGGTTAAGGCAAATGTTTTTATATTGCTGAGCGCAATTACTTTGGATATTATTGTTTTAGCAGCGTTTTTATGGATTAAGTGGAATAGTGACCCATTGGTTATTTGGGCTTCACTAATTGGAATGGCACTGATTACAGCCGGAGAAGTTTTGTTCTTACGTCGGAAACGTATTTAAAAATAGCGCTAAGCGCTCTTTTTAGAACATGGAAATAAACATCCAGACAGCCATTGCTACCATCATGATGTTTTCGGTTAATGATATAAAACCCAAGGGCACATTACCTGATCCGCCCACACACGCACATTTAAGTTCTCTTTTATCAATATATACAGCTTTGAATACTGATACAGCACCAATTGAGCCGATGAAAAATGCAACGGGAATAGATATAACGCTCGCAAATTCGGCAGCCATTAATAAACCGGCTAGGCCTTCAGCAAAAGGATAGATCTTTCCGTAAGGAACCCATTTTTTTGCGAGTAAATCGTAGTTTAGAAACATGGTTGAGAAAGCTTCTACGTCTTGTAGTTTGAGCAGTGCCAACACAACCATGGAAAAGCTAATAAACCACTCAACAGTTTGTATGGATAAAAAGCTGCCAAATGCAAGCCAAGAAGCAGCAATAGCAAGCAGGGCTGTCATTGCGAATAAAGCAATAACCGGTTGATAGCTTTTCTCGTCTGGATCCGGGAGAGGCTTTCCTAAGTGCTTCCGAACTTCTTCGTAACCTCCAATTCTTTTGTCATTAATGTAAACCTGTGGAGTCGTTTGTACATTTTGTTTTTCTTTAAAGCGGTCGGTTTCTTCACGGCTTGTTAATAGCTGATCATCGACAGTGTAGCCATTTGATTTCAACAGGTGTTTTGTCTTTAAGCCATAAGGACATTGATGCTCAGCCGTGGACATACGGTAGAGTGTTGCTTCTTTTTCTGTGTGACTCATAGGTAAACGCCTCCTTAAATGATTACTTTGAGGGTAGTAATCTTTCCTGCATTCGGAAAGTCTTGTAACTGTGGGAGTTAGGAGGTTGATTTGGGTCAAACGTTCTATGGCGAGATTGTCTATACTTAACTTGAACCCCCCTTTACTAGGAGTTTTTATGACAACCAAACGTGGGAACTGGACTGGTCTGCATGGAACCTCTGTGATTGTTCTAATCGGCGTAGCGCTTTACTTTCTCTTCGTGGAACACGCAAATCATGTTCTGCCCTATCTACCTTATTTCATCTTATTGTTATGTCCGTTGATGCACTTATTTATGCACAAGAGCCATAGCGGAAAGAAACATGACGATGCAGATCAGAGTATAAAAGATGCTTATCAACGAGGCCTGGAAGAAGGGCGAAAACAGTCAACTGAGAATTCCAAAGATTAAGTGAGATTTTAGCGAACGGCTATTCTTTGAGTTATCGCCTGAAGGAGAATTATGAACAGTCCAAAAAAAGATAACAGGAATCAGGTAAAACTCACTGTGCCGGGTATGGGCTCGGATCACTGCGCAGGTATCGTTCGGAAAACGTTGGAGCGATTAAAAGGTATCGAGCATATCGAAACGAGTATTGCCAGTCACAAGGTGTACGTGACATTAAGTGACAGCGGACCAGACGCTAAACAGCTTAAAGAGGCTGTGGAAAAGGCCGGCTATGATGTTGCTCAAGTATCGACCTCGAATGACAGTGAGCGAGATGAGGATGCAGCAATTGAAGAGGCGTATTTAACGAAGGCTGGAAAGCGACTGTGGATTGCTGGGATCCCCACCACGCTTATCATGCTGTTGATGGTGCCGCATATGTTTTGGCAACCGATCCCAGGTTATCTAGCCATTATAGCTGTACTGGCATTTCCTGTCGTATTTCTGTATGGCGGAGCTGCGACTCATAAGTCTACCTGGCGTTCGCTCACCAACCGAACATTTAATATGGATGTTCTGATTTCTCTTGGGAGTGTTCCCCCTTATATCATTGGTCTGGTCGGCTTTTTCTACACCATGACCTCATTTATCGAAATGGCTGCCACCATTATGACGTTTCATTTGCTGGGACGTTATCTCGAAGCAAAGGCTAAAGGGCGCGCGTCTCAGGCAATTCGTAAGTTGATAACCTTAGGTGCAAAAACTGCTCGTGTAGAGCGAGATGGTAAAGAGTTAGAAGTACCTGTTAAAGAGCTAAAACCCGGCGACATTATGGCGATAAGACCGGGCGACAAAATACCGACAGACGGTGAGGTTGTGGATGGTGAAAGCCATCTGGATGAATCCATTGCCACTGGCGAGTCAGTTCCCGTTTACAAGTCCGAAGGGGATACTGTCATTGGTGCAACGATTAATAAAGAAGGCCGTTTACGGGTAAAAGTTACCAAAGTCGGCGACGATACCTTCTTATCTCAGGTCATCAAGCTCGTTGAACAAGCCCAGGGCTCGCGGGTTCCTATTCAGGAATTTGCTGACCGTATGACTGGCCGCTTTGTCCCCATCGTTTTGTTCATTGCATTGGGAAGTTTCATTGTATGGCTGCTTGCGGCAGATACCTTGCGACCCATATTGGAATGGGGAGCCGGTTTTCTGCCCTGGGTTGACCCTAATGCCAGCAGTTTAGTATTGGCTATATTGTCGGCAATTGCGGTATTGGTTATTGCCTGCCCCTGTGCGTTAGGTTTGGCAACGCCCACGGCTTTGATGGTTGGGTCAGGCATTGGTGCAGAGCGGGGGATTTTAATTCGCTCTGGCGAAGCTATTCAAACCTTCAAGGATATTAAAGTCATAGTGCTGGATAAAACCGGTACGATTACCCGTGGCGAGCCTAAGTTGACTGAAGTAGTAGCCGCAAAAGGTATTAATGAGCAGGAATTATTGCAGTGGGCGGTGACAGTGGAAAACGCCTCCGAACACCCAATTGCCAGGGCCATTGTTGAAGGGGCAGGTGAGCGTAATGTAACGCCGGGAGAGGTTACTGAGTTTCGTTCAACGGGTGCGCGAGGTGTTTCCGGCAAAGTTGATGGTGGCTTTGTTTTAATTGGTAACCGTAGGTTGCTGGACGAAGAAAATGTTTGTGGTTTGACGGATTTAGATCCGGAGTTGAATGAACTGGAAGGCAAGGGGCGAACAGCCGTTCTGGTTGCGGTTGACGGCAAAGCATGCGGTATTGTTGCTGTTGCCGATACCATCAAGCAGGAGTCGGTAGCAGCCATCCGCGGTATGCACGAGCTTGGTCTTCATGTGGTTATGATTACCGGTGACAATGAGCGCGCGGCACGTGCAGTGGCTAACGAAGTGGAGATCGACGAAGTGCAGGCCGGAGTTCTACCCGCTGGAAAAGTTGATGCGGTGCGCGCTCTACAGGAAAAATATGGTAACTACGTTGCTATGGTCGGTGACGGTATTAACGATGCTCCAGCGCTCAAGCAAGCTAACGTCGGTATAGCCATTGGAGCCGGTGCCGATGTCGCGATTGAGGCTGCCGATGTAACTTTAGTACGGGGCGAGCTTACTGGTGTTGTAGACGCGATGCATTTGTCGCGGGGCACTTTCGGTAAGATTGTTCAAAATCTAATCTGGGCTAGCGCCTATAACGTCGCTGCCATTCCCATTGCTGCAATAGGCTTGTTGCACCCCATGATCGGTGTGGTTGCGATGACGGCCAGTTCGTTGTCAGTAATTGGTAATTCACTGTTATTAAAGCGGCAATTTTCAAGTAAAAATGAGCAGCGCTGAGTTTGGGGAGTCGTAGGAGATAAGCATGAGCGATAATGAACATCGTGTAGGAGTAAAAGAAGTCAATCTGGTGATACGTCATTTAAAGTTGGAGTCGACGAGTCCGGCAGATATAAAGGCTGCTATTGTCGAGATTGATAAGCTATTCGGTTTAGATGCTGTGTCGTTCGATGAAAAAGCGCAGGTTTTGAACCTGGCTTATGATGCTTCGCACCTAAGCCTTGATGCGATAGAGGATGTACTGCACCGTTTTGATATTGAAATAGGTCATGACTGGTGGACACATATTAAAGAGGACTATTACAAGTACGTAGACCAGAATGTAAAAGACAACGCAAGCCATACTCCCTGGAGTTGCCATCAAAGCCCTCCCGGAGCAGGTAGCAAGCGAAAATAGAACGCGGATGTAGAGGAGCAATATAATGCAAGTTGAAACAATAAGAGATGTGCTGAATTGGACGGTTTCGTTTCATCAGAATTTGAAGGACTGTTTAAAGCACTGCTCTAAGCAAAATAAGGATGAGCGTTCGCAAATGATTCTAAGCTACCTGGCTGAACACGAAGGCAGTTTAGAGCGTATGGTCAAAGGGTTTGAAAATACGGCTGATGAAAAGGCTTTGAATACATGGTGTTACGATTATATCGAAAAACATCCAATTGTTGAGCATGGCCATTGTGACTCTCCCTATAAAGAATTAGATATGTCGCACATTATGGAAAAAACGGTGAACCATCACGAGCAAGTAATTGAGTTATATACTCATTTATATTCTCGTGTTGATACAGACGGGGCGAAAGGGCTGCTTGATACCATAAAAGATGTTGAGGAAAACGAGATAAAACGGATGGTACAAACAGCTAACCGTTTTTCAGATATGTAGTTGGGAAAATCGAGCCTGGCCGACCAGGCTTTTTATCCGAAACGTTATGATCCAATTCCCCTTTATAAGAACTACTATTCAACACATGTTTTAGTTAAAGGACTGCGATCATGACTGATAAAATTAAAGCGTTAAGACTGAAAGAGCCATTCGGGCTTGATAATATTCAGGTGACAGAAATGTATGATCCAGGCCAGCCAGGGCCTGGAGAAATTCGTGTAAAAATAAAAGCGAGTTCGCTTAACTTTCATGATTACGGTGTCGCGGCCGGCTTTATACCGACCGAGGATGGGCGTATTCCTATGTCAGACGGAGCCGGTGTAGTGGAAGCTGTTGGCGACGGAGTGGAGGAGTTTAAGGTAGGGGACAATGTCGTTTCTACCTTTTTCCCGTACTGGCAAAGTGGGCCGGCGCCTGTTGGCGACTTCCGCAATACACCGGGTGATGGAATTGATGGCTACGCCAGGGAAGTCGTAGTGCGCCCAACTCAGTTCTTTACTCACCAGCCTAAAAATTACAGTCATGCTGAATCAGCTACCCTGACCACGGCCGGGCTTACTGCGTGGCGTGCTCTGGTGGTAGACGGCGGCATTAAACCGGGGAACACGGTGCTGGTACTGGGTAGTGGCGGCGTCTCCGTATTTGCCTGCCAGCTAGCAAAAAGCCTGGGTGCGACCGTATTTGCAACTTCGTCTTCCAATGACAAGCTGGAGCATTACAAGAGGTTGGGAGCGGATCACCTGATCAACTATAAAGAAGACCCTGAATGGGGTAAAACAGTTCGCAAATTGACCAATGGCCGGGGCGTTGACCACGTCATTGAAGTCGGCGGGCCGGGTACTTTGCCTCAGTCTATTAATGCTGTCGCTATTGCAGGTCATATTGCGCTAATTGGTGTGCTAACCGGAAGTGAAGGTGAAGTTCCAACTGCAAAACTCATGGCTAAACAAGCTCGTTTGCAGGGACTCATTGTAGGCAGTTGTGACCATCAAAAAGACTTTGTGCGCGCCTTAGAGTCCAATGGCGTTAAACCGGTGATTGATAAAACCTTTGCGTTGGAAGAGTTGGCTGACGCCTTTCGTTATGAGGAATCAGGCAAACACTTCGGTAAAATTTGCATAGAGCTTTAGGCTCAGATAGCTTTTGTGCACGCGAAAGCCCCTGAGATTCAGCCAGGGGCTTTTTTATATCAATTGAAAGCTTACTAATAAAGCTAACGCATACGAAACCTGAGTATGAAAACCCTATTGGCGGCTAGATAATATTTTAGTAGGATTGTTGCTAAAATGTTATTTTTTCACGCTAATGAATACATGGAGGTCGATGTGCGCTTTTTGGGTTTATTGCTGCTTGCGCTTGCGTTTACAAGTCATGCTGAAGTTACCGATTGGATCCCTTTTGAGTTAGACAGTGGTCACGTAAGAATTACCGTTGAAGTCGATGGCATTGAAGGCAATGCAATAATTGACTCAGGTTCTCAGCTCAATGTTATTAATAAAAAATTTATAGAAAAGCATGATTTAGAGTACGAAATTTCAACTTTTACGGGCGTTAGCGGCGTTCATCACAAGTCGCGTCAACCTATATATGAAAGCGTTCCGACCCAACTCTTTGGCTCTGAAATGGAGCTTAACCTGGTTGGTGCAGACTTTGGTCACTCCGGTAATGCTCTCATCATTGGTGCTCCATTTTTACGAAACTTTATTGTGCAGTTTGACTATCCTAACGGGCGCTTACGCCTTGCCACTCGTGATGCTCTTAATCTGGATGAAGTTGCTAACTTGCCTATGAGAGCTCAAAAAGGGTCGGGTAGGCCATTGGTCCGGGTTACTCTTAATGATGAAAAAGATATTTGGATGATTCTTGATACCGGTAACAGCGGCGGAATTTATATGAAACGAGGCATTGCTGCCCGCAGGGGATGGCTCGATGAGTTTGCGCTGGGTAAGACCATGTCACGCGGTGTAAACGGTATTGCTTACACCGACACCTTTACTTTACCGTCCGTTATTTTTGGACCGTTCAAAGTGAAGAATGTGGATGTGGCTGTACCTGTTGCCGGTGAAGAAGCAGACTTTGGCGAACGTTACAAAATTCAACACAGTCGCATAAGAGGCGTTAAGGTTGAGGGGCTAGTCGGCTATGGTGTCTTTAAACACTTTGTCGTTACGCTTGACTATCAAAGTGGCAAAGGGCACGCAGAGCTGCCCTAATTACCTGATGTTCGGCTAACGAACCGAATGCTTCATTATTCGAGCCTTCTGGCGTTGCCAGTCGCGCTCTTTAATGGTGTCGCGTTTATCGTGTGATTTTTTACCCCGGGCTAAAAAGACTTCCACCTTTGCCCATGGACCTTTCCAGTACATAGTTGTTGCTACTATGGAATAGCCTTCACGCTCTGAAGCGCCAATAAGTTTATCGAGCTCGCGGCGCTTTAAAAGCAGCTTACGGCTGCGGTCGGGTTCGCAATAAACGTGGCTTGAGGCTTGGTTCAGTGGCTGAATTTCGGCACCCAAAAGGTAAGCCTCGCCATTTTTAATAATGACGTAGCTGTCGCTAATGTTGACCTTGCCAGCCCTTATGCTCTTAATTTCCCAGCCTTGCAAACTAATACCTGCCTCGAACTTGTCTTCAAGGAAGTATTCATGCCGCGCTTTTTTATTACGAGCGATGGTATTGGACGATTGTTGTGGTTTCTTTTTACTCATGGCGGCTATTATACCTATGCGCACTGAAAAGAAAATTGCTTTAAGGGCTTCAAAGCGTTTCTGGTTGCGTTATTATTGCGCAGTTGATTTTTGTTGTAGGGAAAAAAATGCCCAGTATCCAAAAAAGTGCCTTAGTTTCGTACAGCGCCAAACAAATGTTTGATCTTGTTAATCATGTTGAAGCTTATCCGGAGTTTGTTCCCGGTTGTGCTGCGTCGCGTGTGCTGGAGTCATCTGGCCAGCAAAAAGTGGCTTCGCTAGACATCAGTAAAGCGGGTATCAGTAAAACCTTTACGACCCGAAATACGCTGCACGAACCCGAACGTATTGATATGGACTTAGTAAACGGACCATTTAAAAAATTGACCGGTGGTTGGGTGTTTACACCACTGGCAGATGACGCCTGCAAAGTTGAACTTAAGCTGGATTTTGAATTTTCGAGTCGTTTGCTGGGTATGGCCTTCGGTAAAATATTCAGTGAGGTAACCTCGCGCATGGTTGATGCTTTTGTTAAACGAGCCGAGCAGGTTTACGGCAACCAACATGGATAAGAAGTTAACCATAGAAGTGGCTTATGCGACGCCCGAAAAGCAGGTGTTACTGACGGTGCACCCAAAAGAGGGCGCGACGGTGGAAGAGTGCATTAAAATGTCGGATGTGTTCGAACACTTTCCGGAAATTGATCTTGAACAGCAAAAAGTGGGTATCTGGAATAAGACGGTGAAATTAGATGCAAAGCTAAGAGACGGCGATCGCATTGAAATTTACCGTCCGCTAATTGCCGATCCCAAGGCTGTACGTAAACGCCGTGCGGAAGAAGCCAAGCAGTCAGGTCGTGCTGATCGTGTTACCGGCGGCAGACCTGATGCAAAACGCCGAGCGCAGGCTGAGGAGTCTAAGCCAGAATGAAGCTGTATATCATGCGTCATGGTGAAGCGAACTACCCACAGGGCAGTTATTCTGACCGCGAACGCCGTTTAACAACCAACGGTGAACGCGAAGTAATGACAACAACCACCTGGCTGATAGACAAGCAGCCAGAAGTTGACTGTGTTTATGTCAGTCCCTACCTGCGGGCCCAGCAAACGGCTTCTATTTTACTGTCACACTTGAAAACCGGGCAACGCCAGGATTGCGATGACATTACGCCCGACGGCCATGCTGCTTCGGTTGTCAGTTGGCTTGCTGCGGAAATTCAGGAGCATAACTTTAACAGCGTTGTGCTGGTGTCGCACATGCCATTAGTGAGTTACTTGGTGCATGAACTGGATGCCAGCGTACAGCCGCCTATTTTTCCAACAGCCGGCATTGCCGTTGTCGATTTTTCGCCGGAAACCTTACGCGGTAAATTTCAGCAGTTATTAATAGCGGAGCGCTGTGCGGGTTAAATGTTAGCTCGCAACTTTTAACAAAACCAGCAACGAGGCTGCGCCACCCCATTCCAGTGGCGCCTGATGAAACGCCCGAACATGCGGGTGTTGCACTAACCAGTGCGGCAGTTGTTGTTTTAACTTACCACTGCCGTGCCCGTGCATAATGCAGCAGCAGTCTATATGTTCGCGCTCACATGCCAGTAATAATGCCGCCAGCTCCTGGCGTGCCGTGGCCAGTGTCATACCGTGTAAGTCCAGCAACAACTCGGGCGTGTAGTCTCCCCGACGCAGTTGTTTTACCAAATAAGCAGACTCACCTTCCGCAGCAAAACGCACGGGGCCTTCACCAAAATGAGCTTCAAAATCATCGGAAAAGTAGTGGCTGGCAGAGCGGCTTGTGTCTGCAATCTGTTGCGCGCTGGGGTGTTGTGATAATTGTCGACGTTTGCGCAGCTCTGCAATCTTTGGTGACTCGGGTGGCAGTTTATCCTGCTTAATACGGGCAGCACCTTTCGCGGCTTCACGAAAAAGCTCAATATCGTCTTCAGAAAGTGATGAGGACTGACGTTTGTTTGCAACCATGATTGATGAAAACCGCGCTGAATTAAGGTATCTTTAAGGCATTAAGTTTATTCAGTATAAAACATTCAGTGGTCGGGAGACAGCCTTTGCAAGTGCGTAATCTGGAACAAGCCATTCAAGAGTTAGTGAGTATTGATGACATTATCCGCTGGAGCGTAACACAGCTGAACCAGTCCGATGTGTATTATGGCCATGGCACGGACAACCCAATTGACGAAGCACGGGCTTTATTAAGCTATGTATTACAACTTACCACTGTTCAGCTGGCTGACATGGGTCATTGCCGACTGTTAACTGCTGAGAAGCACGAGTTTACTGAATTGCTGAAGCAGCGTATTGAGCAACATATTCCGGCAGCTTACCTTACGCATCAGGCCTGGTTCGCGGGTTTGCCCTTTTATGTTGATGAGCGAGTGCTGGTACCACGCTCGCCAATAGCTGAGCTTGTCGAGAACGGCTTTCAGCCGTGGCTGACGCAACAGCCGCGCCGCGTTTTAGATTTATGTACGGGTGGAGGGTGTATTGCGATAGCCTGTGCTTACGCTTTTCCTGAAGCAGAGGTGGATGCGTTGGATATTTCGACCGAAGCCCTGGAAGTAGCGGAATTTAATATTGAGCAACACGGTTTAACCCATCAGGTAACGCCTATTCAGTCTGACTTATTTGAGGCGGTTAAAGCTGAGAAGTACGATTTAATTGTCAGTAATCCGCCGTATGTGGATGCAGAAGATATGGCTGACTTGCCGCCGGAATATCATCATGAACCTGAGCTTGGCTTAGCTGCAGGCAATGACGGCTTAATTCTGGTGGATAAAATGCTGTTAGAAGCACCTGACTTACTAAACGATGGTGGCTTGTTTGTCTGTGAAGTGGGTAACTCGATGCCGGCACTTGCCGAAAAGTACCCACGAACGCCTTTTACCTGGCTTGAGTTTGCCAATGGTGGAGACGGCGTTTTCCTTCTGACAAAAGAACAGCTTATTGAACATAAACAACGAGAGACTAAGGTCAGCTAATGCCAGGAAACAGTTTTGGGCAGTTATTTAAAGTAACCACTTTTGGTGAAAGTCACGGCCCTTCGCTGGGCGCGGTTGTGGACGGCTGTCCGGCTGGCCTGGCGCTGACGGAAGCTGATTTACAAGAAGCACTGGATCGCCGTAAACCGGGTCAAAACCGTTACACCACGGCTCGCCGCGAGTCTGACCAGGTAAAGATTCTTTCCGGTGTTTTTGAAGGTGTCACAACCGGCACGCCTATTGGTCTGCTGATAGAAAATACCGATCAACGAAGTCAGGATTACTCTGATATAAAAGATACTTTTCGCCCGGGTCATGCCGACTACACCTACCAGCATAAATACGGTGTAAGAGATTATCGGGGTGGCGGTCGTTCTTCCGCCCGTGAAACCGCAATGCGGGTAGCTGCGGGTGCTATAGCGTACAAACTGTTGCAGCAGCAGGGCATTGAAGTTCAGGCCGCGTTGACACAAATGGGTGATGTTGTGGCCAGTAACATTGACTGGCAGCAAGTACGTGATAATGAACTGTTTTGTGGCGATGCCAATGCGGTAGAGCCTATGCAGGATCTTATTCGTCAACTGAAAAAAGAAGGCGACTCGGTTGGCGCAAAAATTCGCGTTCGGGCCACCGGTGTTCCGCCGGGTTGGGGAGAGCCGGTTTTTGACCGGTTAGACGCTGATTTAGCCAAAGCTCTCATGAGTATTAATGCGGTGAAAGCGGTCAGTATTGGCGACGGTTTTGACGTGGTCAGTCAGCGGGGCAGTGAACACCGTGATGAAATGACGCCGGACGGATTTTTGTCGAACCATGCTGGCGGCGTTTTAGGTGGTATTAGTAGTGGGCAACCTGTGTTTGCCGATATTGCGTTAAAGCCGACATCCAGCATTGCCATTAGTGGCCGGACAATTGACCGCTGGGGCAAAGAGCAGGCTATCGTCACCAAAGGCCGTCATGATCCTTGTGTTGGTATACGTGCGGTTCCTATTGTTGAAGCTATGACCAGCCTGGTCCTGGCGGACCATTGGTTACGTCAGCGCGCGCACAACTTGTTAGCACAAACTGAAACGCCGGATATTAGTCGTTAAGCGGATATGAGTCAGAAGTCAGAACATCATTACCAGCGCTTAATTCAGGTGTTTAAGCGCTGTTTCAAAGAAGATTACAACACCTTATTGGTTGCAGGCGAGGACGAGCCTTATTATCAACCAGCAAGGCATGAAGGCGAGTATAACCAGGTGGTGTTCGCGCATGGTTTTTTTGCTTCAGCACTGCACGAAACGGCTCATTGGTGCATAGCCGGTGAAGCTCGGCGCAAGCAGTTTGATTACGGCTATTGGTATGAACCCGACGGACGAAATGAAGCCCAGCAAAAGTCTTTTGAGCAGGTTGAACGAAAACCGCAAGCGTTGGAATGGTTATTTTCATTATGCTGTGACTTTCCTTTTCAAGTCAGCGTAGATAATCTCAATGGCGTGGAAGTAGACAGGCAGGCTTTTACCGAAAAGGTGGCAGAGCAACTCACTCAATTGCTGGAAACTGAGGCGCTACCAAAGCGTGCGGTAACGTTTGCAAAAGCGTTGTGTCGGGAGTTTAATTGTAGCTGGCCTAACCGCCAAAAAGTTCGTATTCATTATTAGTTAATAACAAGGAGTTACTTATGTTCTTAAGAGCGTTATTAGTTGCTATAGCGGTATTAGGCTTATCTGCCTGCGAAACGATAGAAGGCGCGGGGCGTGACTTAGAAAAAGCAGGCGAAGCGATTCAAGATGAGGCTAACGACGAATAAATAATGGAAGTGAGCAGTAAGCTGACCGTTGGTCTCATTATAAACCCCTATGCGGGGATTGGCGGCGCCTTAGCTTTGAAAGGAAGCGATGGCGCCGATATTCGCGAAAAAGCATTATCTGCCGGCGCTGAAAAAAAGGCATCGAAACGCGCAGAAACCGCATTACAATTACTCCAACCATACAAGCAACAGTTGAATTTTGTCACCGCTGAGAATGAAATGGGGGCAGACAGTCTAAATACCCTCGGTTTCTCTTTTGAGTCGGTTTATTCAGCTGCAGAATCGCCATCTTCGCCTGAAGACACTAAAAAGGCAGTGTCAGCAATTATTGCTCATAAGGTCGATATCCTTTTATTTGCCGGAGGTGACGGTACCGCGCGCGATATTTATGAAGTGGTGCCTGAACAACAACTGGTATTGGGTATACCCGCTGGCGTAAAAATCCATTCTGGAGTTTATGCTATTAGCCCTACAGCCGCGGGGCGAGTTATTGAGAAAATTCTTCAGGGAGAGTTATCAAGTATTCACAATGCCGACGTTATGGATATTGACGAAGAGGCTTTTAGAAAAGGTACGGTAAAAGCCAGACGTTTTGGTGAAATGTCTGTACCGGCGGAGCTGGAATACGTTCAGGCAGTAAAAATGGGCGGCAAAGAAAGTGATGAACTGGTTCTGGACGATATTGCTGCAGAGATTATTGAACGGGTTGATGATGAACTTTTAGTAATGGGGTCGGGTTCTACAGTGGAAGCCGTTATGCAGGCAATGGGGCACGAGAACACTTTACTTGGCGTTGACTTGGTTCAAGACGACAACTTATTAGCCAGCGATGTTACTGAAAGCCGTTTGTATGACGAAGTGAGCCAGCATAAAACGGGAAGCATTAAATTGGTTATTACCCTAATAGGCGGGCAAGGTCATTTATTTGGCCGGGGTAATCAGCAGTTGAGTCCTAGAGTTATTCGCCATATTGGTAAAGACAATATATGGGTCGTTGCTACTAAGACTAAGCTACAGGCACTGAACAATAAGCCGTTGCGGGTCGATACGGGCGATGCTGAATTAGACAGTTCGCTTTCAGGAACTATCCGGGTAATTACCGGCTACCACGACGAAGTTCTTATGCCGGTGGCAGCCGTCAATTAGTCTCTCTAATCTATTTAGAACTGAGACTTAGGCATATGAACAACTAAGCCGTCCAGCTCGTCAGTTATTTCTATTTGGCAGCTAAGCCGACTGTTTTCCTGTGGCTCCATGACCATATCGATCATATCTTCTTCCTGCTCTGACGGAGCAGGGAGCTTATCCTGCCACTCAGGCGGAATGTAGCAATGGCAGGTTGCACACGACATAACGCCGCCGCACTCTCCAATAATGCCGTCAATAAAGTTCTCGACTGCGGCTTCCATAACGTTGGTTCCCGAGTCGACTGTGGCTTCAAACTGATTCCCATCGGCATCGACGAAATAAACGGTTGGCATGATAAATTCTGTATCCTGTTTAAAAAATAAAAAGTGAACAACAAATTACGCGGCAATTAGGATAAAATACCTGCCTTTTAACCACAACGCCAAACTTTCAAGGTTTCTCATGCTGGAAAAGCTGTTTTCAATTAAAGCAAGTGGTAGTTCTGTTAAGTCAGAGATTATTGGTGGACTGACAACTTTCCTGACCATGGCTTACATTATCTTTGTTAACCCGTCTATTTTGAGCGAAACGGGTATGGATTACGGCGCTGTATTTGTCGCCACTTGTTTAGCGGCAGCTATTGGTTGTCTGATTATGGGGTTGTGGGCGAACTACCCAGTAGCACTGGCGCCGGGAATGGGGTTAAACGCCTTTTTCACTTACACCGTTGTATTTAGCATGGGGTATACCTGGCAAACGGCATTGGGAGCTGTATTCTTCTCCGGTTGTTTGTTCTTTTTACTTTCTGCTTTTCGGGTGCGCGAGTGGATAATAAAATCCATTCCTACCACCTTACGTTTGGCTATAGCCGCCGGTATTGGTGCATTTTTGGCGTTAATTGGCTTGCAGAATGCGAACATAATTGTCGCCAACGACGCAACAATGGTGAGCTTAGGCTCTTTATCTGAACCCTCTGTGCTGCTGGCAGCCGCAGGCTTTTTTCTAATCATTGGGTTAGTTGCGCGACAAGTACAGGGAGCGGCGTTAATCAGTATTTTGCTGGTCACACTTATTGCTTGGGCAACGGGGTTAGTTGAATATAATGGCATTGTATCGGCGCCTCCAAGTCTGCTTCCAACCTTTATGCAAATGGACTTAGCGGCAGCTTTCGATATTGGTATGCTGTCCGTTATTTTTGCATTTCTGTTCGTGGACTTATTTGATACCTCAGGCACTTTGCTGGCCGTTGCACAAAAAGCGGGTCTGGCAAAGGCTAACGGTGAAATGCCCCGGCTGAATAAAGCACTAATGGCGGACAGTACTGCCACCGTCGCGGGGTCAATGCTGGGTACTTCAACCACCACCAGCTACATAGAATCTGCAGCAGGAGTTGCCTCAGGCGGCAAAACCGGGCTTGCTGCGGTGGTGGTCGGTATTCTCTTTCTTTTGGCAATGTTTTTCGCGCCGTTGGCTGGTATGATCCCAGCTTACGCAACGGCCGGGGCAATAATTTACGTTGCTGTTTTAATGTTGTTTACACTGAAAGACGTAAAGTGGGATGACATTACGGAGGCCGCACCTGTTGCTGTGGTTTTATTGATGACACCACTGACATTTTCAATAGCAGATGGTATTGCGTTAGGTTTTATCAGTTACGTTGTGGTGAAATTACTCGGCGGACGCTATCAAGATTTAACACCGAGCGTAATTTTCTTAGGCGCGCTTTTTGTCGCTAAATTTATTTGGTTAGGGTAACGAAATTATGGGATGGCATTCAAACCGCGAGTTTTTTGTATCATGGGAAGAGTTGCATCGTGCGACGCGTGAACTGGCGCGCCGTCAATTACCGGCGGAGCAATATAAAGGTATTATTGCGGTAAGCCGTGGCGGCTTAGTGCCAGCGGCTATTGTGGCGCGTGAGCTAAATATTCGTGTGGTCGACTGTGTGGCGGTGAGTTCCTATGATCACACCGAGCAACGAGACGACTTACAGGTAATGAAAGACGTTACCGCAACGACTGATGGTGAAGGCTTTTTGGTTGTAGACGATTTAGTTGATACGGGCAATACCCTGAAGTTTTTACGTGACCGCTTACCAAAAGCAAAGTTTGTTACGGTTTATGCAAAACCGGCAGGAATGGAGTTGGTTGATGATTTTGTTGCTGATTTAGCACAAGACACCTGGATTCACTTCCCCTGGGACATGCACTTACATTACATTGAGCCGTTGGCAGGGCAAGAATCTTAAAACTCGCTCTGTTAAGGTAAAAAGGCCTGATAGTTTTGCTATCAGGCCTTTTACTTTATTTATTGAGCTTAAAACTGCTGTTTAATGAAGTTAACGCAGTCGTCTAAACTGACTTTTTGCTTCTCGCCGCCTTTACGACTCTGGTACTCAACCTGGTTTTCATCCAGGTTACGTTCACCAACAACAACCTGATGTGGAATACCTATGAGCTCCATGTCCGTAAACATGACCCCAGGACGCTCTTTACGGTCGTCAAACAGAACATCAATACCTTGAGCCTTCAAGTCTTCGTAAAGCTTCTCAGCGGCCGCCTGAACACGTGCTGACTTATGCATGTTCATTGGCACAATAACGACCTGGAAGGGCGCCAGGGCATCTGGCCAGCATATACCACGATCGTCGTTATTCTGTTCTATTGCTGCAGCAACAATGCGCGATACACCAATACCATAACAACCCATAGTCAGAGTTTCATGTTTACCGGTTTCAGACAGTACACCAACTTTCATGGCATCACTGTACTTTGTGCCGAGCTGGAAAATATGGCCGACTTCAATGCCTCGGGCAATTTTCACTTTACCCTGACCACAAGGGCTTGGGTCGCCGGCAACAACATTGCGAATATCCACTACGGTAGAGTCCGAAGTGTCGCGCTCCCAGTTGACGCCCGTCAGCCAATGACCATTTTCATTGGCGCCACAGGCGAAATCGGCCAGGTGAGCGGCACTGCGATCAACCAGCAATGGGAGCTTTGACTTAACTACGCCAATGTAAGGCGCTTCTATACCCGTTGCTTTTTCAGTTTGAGTCAGTATTTCCAACGGAGCCGCGACTTGTTCGAGTTTTTCCGCTTTTACTGTATTCAGTTCATGGTCCGCGCGTAATACAAGTTGAATGTACTCGGCTTCAATGTCATCTGATGCTTTGACAATAACGGACTTAACAGCTTGCTGACTTTCTACAGATAGTGGCTGTAATACAGCGGCCAGTTCATCACCATGTACTTGATGTTTTTCCATTTTTTGCGTTGCAGCAGGGCGTTCTCCTGCAGGGGCCAAAGCTTCGGCCATTTCCACATTGGCGGCATAATCTGATGAGTCAGAAAATGCGATAGCGTCTTCGCCGGAGCTGGCCAAAACGTGGAACTCGTGCGAGTGACTTCCGCCAATAGAGCCTGTGTCTGCAATAACCGGACGATAATCCAGACCCAGGCGCTCAAAAATACGGCTGTACGCTTTGTACATGTCATCGTAAGTTTTTTGCAGCGACTCGTCAGTGAGATGGAAAGAGTAAGCGTCCTTCATCATAAACTCACGTGCACGCATAACGCCAAAACGAGGGCGAATTTCGTCGCGGAATTTTGTCTGGATCTGGAATAAGGTTAATGGCAGTTGCTTATAGCTACTGACTTCCTTGCGTACCAACTGACTGATAATTTCCTCGTGGGTTGGGCCCAATAAGAAGTCACGTTGATTGCGATCCTTGATACGCAATAACTCCGGGCCATAATCATCCCAGCGTCCAGATTCCTGCCAGAGATCGGCCGGTTGTACCATCGGCATTAAAATTTCCAATGCGTTAATGGCTTCCATTTCCTCACGGACAACATTCTCAACTTTACGTAGTACACGCAGGCCGGTGGGAGTCCAGGTATAAAGTCCGGCGGCGACCTTACGGATCATGCCTGCCCGCAACATAAGCTGATGACTCACGATCTCAGCGTCAGAAGGTGTTTCTTTAAGCGTAGATAATAAATATTGGCTGCTGCGCATAGTCCGGCATCTCTGCAATTTATAGTGGTCAAAAATTAGAGCGAAGTTTAGCAGTGTCTGACTCAGCTCAAAAGCCTTTTACGGCTGTTTTAATGAGATTTCTTCAACAAAAACGGTGTTTTGTTGTACATACCAACGAATATTATAGTTTAAAAGTGCGGTGCCGTAAGTTCTCTGGGGTGACTGCGCTTTGTGATAGGCCGGCCTAGGGTCCTGATTAAGTACCTCAGTAACCAGTGTCCTTAGGCCGGAAGAGCTCGAATGTGCGCTTTTCAACACTGCCTCGGCGGCGTCCGAAAATTGTACTTTCATACGAGACTCAGGCTTTTCTTGTGCAAATCCCGCTCGGGCATCGGTAATAGAGTCAACGTAGGGAATATACGGCTTTATATCGACAATTGGCGTTTTATCGACTAAATCTGCTCCGCGAACAGTCAAGACGACATTAGGTTCCGTTTGTACCGCAATCAGCTCGACAACGGACAAACCCAACTGGTTAGGCCGAAACGGAGAGCGTGTGGCAAATACCCCTAACTGTTGGTTACCTCCCAGACGCGGCGGCCGGACTCTTTCCTGCCAGGTATCGTGCTGATGAAACTCGAAAGTTAGCCAAAGGTGTGAAAACTGCTCGATGCCTTCTATGGCTTGTGCGTGTTGGTAGTCACCAACCAGTTCCACTTGAGCGAGTGCAGAAGGAACCAACCCCGGCTGTCGGGGAACGCTGAATTTCTCAGGAAAAGGCGTACGGATAACCGCAACCTGTGTCAGTTGTTGCTGGCTTTTCATATCGCCTCCGTTAGTGAACACGCGAAATACAGGTAGCCAATTTCACCACATAGTTAGCTATTTCGCTAACTGATTACTTTTCGATTTATTTAAGCATTTGATATTAAAAGGTTTTAATCTTTGGCATAAGCGTTGCAGAGCTAATCAATAAATTACATGACGTGCTTTAGAGTTTGGCATGAACGGTTTTAATAACAATAGGAAAAGAAAAATGATGAAACATAAAATTTGGCCTTTAACTTTAGGCTTTATCGGCTTAGTTACGCTTAGCACAGCGGCTTTCTCTGCAAATGATCGCGAGCGCACTCTGACTGACAGCTATATTGTCAGCAGCGATACAGAAATTCGCCTGGATGCAACGGTCGGGACTGTTGAGCTAAGAATTACTGAAGGTGAGGCGGTTGAAATTGAACTGCGCGTTGAATCTGATGATGACGGCTGGTTTGCCAGTGGTGGTGATTTGTCAGAGGTGCTCATAAAAGGGGAGCGTAGCGGTAATCAGTTGGAAATATCCGCCACGCCGCACGATGATATGTCTCAACATTGGAAGGTGTCAGTTCCTCGCTCACGGTTATTAGAAGTAAATTTGGGTGTTGGCGAAATATCCGGTGACTTGCCATTCAACAATGTAAAAGTAGATTTGGGCGTAGGCGATGTGTCACTGAACCTTGCCAACGGTGAGTATGGTTTGGTTGAAGCTTCAGTAGGTGTTGGCGATACCAGCTTGAGAAACTTCGGTAATACTCAGGAAAACAGAATGTTAGTAACTTCGGAATCCAGTTATCGGGGTAATGGTTCGACGGATGTTCAGGTTGAAGTTGGGGTAGGTGACGTGACGTTAACCAGAAGCAACTAATCACGCCACCGAATTGCACGGCCTACACAGCTGACTTCACTGTAACAGATGGAGTCGGCTTTAGGTTTTAATGAAAAACACTGGGTTTCAATGACGGCATGTGCTTTAAATCGAACAGCGTCGACCCGTAGAGCTTGAATAGCTTTGTTATCTGACGCCGGTTCACCGTTAAATTGCCGCTGGCAGCTTTCACCATTTACAACACTAACGAGCTCGTACGCCCGCGATGGCGTGTCGCCTGTATGGTAAATTCTGATGTCACCCGAGTCGATTTGATTAAAGCCTCCTGGCATCTGAGGTAAGATGCTGCAGGCAGAAAGGCCGAATAATGGCGTTAATACGAATGCTATGAAACGATAGCGCAATGTCGATCCTTGCCAGTTTGAATTTTCTATAGCCTAATCAAGCTGAGTCTATTGTTCAACAAAAAGCGTAGTCTTGATTAATTATTCATCGCGACTACGCATAAATTCGTCTTATTACTTAATTAAAAAAGACTCTAAAGGTTTGCCATTATCAATCGCTGTTTTCATAGCTTTTGGCATGCGCCCCTGACCGGTCCAGGTTTGCTTTTCACCATTTTCATCAGTGTATTCGTATTTAGGCGGCTTAGGCGCTCTTTTCTTGCGAGTTGTTTTAACAATAGGCTCTCCACCCAGCTCTTGCTCTAATATGTCTGAAAGCTCGATACCGGCGTCTGCCATTGCACTTTTAAACTCTTCAATTTTCTTTTGTTTGGCTTCATGCTGGCGCAGTTTCTCAGCTTCTTCTTCACGACGCTGAGCGATAACCGAATCGAACTTTTCTTTAATGCTTTCCAGTTCATTTAAGTTAAGTTCTTTTAGTGCAGCTTTTAAACGACGCTCATGACGCAGAATATTAATGAAATCACTCATTGATTCTTACCTTATTTGATTGACTTAAATTTCATGTTGATTTGTATTCATTATAGCGAGATAAAGTATTTTAATTGAAGTTTATTATTAATTAAAAATTATGTGTCAAACGGAAAAAGCGGATCATTGATCCGCCTTTTATACACTCAGTTATTAACAATTAATTGTTACCATTGTCGTCATCGTTATTATCGTCGTCTTTGTCTTCACTCTTATCTGAGTCGTCAGACTTATCTTTAAGCGATTGGCGTTTTTCTTTCATTTTTTCTTTTTCTGATTTACGTTTCTCTTTCATCGATTTCCATTTCTCTTTTTTCTCAGCTTTGTCTTCCTTGCGCTCTGCTTTTTGTTGTTTCCGTTCCTCTTTACGTTCTGCCATTTTCGCTTTTTGCTCGTTGCGCATAGCTTCCATTTCAGCTTTTTGCTCGTTTCGCATGGCCTCCATGTCAGCTTTTAAGTCGTCTTGCTGCTTGCGAACTTCTTCGCTGCGCTCTTGTTCTTCATTGTTATTATCTTCAGATTGCTGAGCCAGAGCGAAAGGGGAGGCTAATAAAGATAATATTGCTAAGGACGTTAATAGTTTCATAATACACCTCGTTTAAGGGACACTTAGGACTTAAATAAGTCGACAGGTTAAAAATTTACAAGTTCCTAAAATAAAAAAAACACCAAAACATTTAGCATGCTTTGGTGTTTTTTGTTATGAGATTTACACTTTACTTACATATTAGGATAAGTTGGTCCGCCACCACCTTCCGGAACAACCCAGGTAATATTCTGACTGGGATCTTTAATGTCACAGGTTTTACAATGTATACAGTTTTGAGCGTTAATCTGGAAAACTTGTTTCCCGTCCTCTTCAACAACCTCATAAACGCCGGCGGGGCAATATCTTTGCGCGGGCTCGGCGTATTTCGGTAAATTAACCTCTAAAGGAATATCAGCGTTTTCCAGCTTTAAATGACAAGGCTGATCTTCAGCATGGTTAGTATTAGATAAAAAGACAGATGATAAACGATCAAATGTGAGTTTATTATCAGGTTTAGGATAGTCAATTGCCTTAAAATCTTCGGCTTTACCGGTGGCTTTATAATCCGGTGTCCACTCTTTAAATTTAAAGGGTAATTTGCCGCCAAACCAATTTTGGTCAACCATGTTGTATGCGCCGCCTAACATGGTACCTAACTTATGAACAGCGCCGCCAAAGTTGCGAGAGCGGTATAACTCATCAAATACCCATGAGTTTTCAAAGGCGTTTTTAAAGCTACTGATGTCGTCGTTGGCTTTGCCATTTTTAAGTTGTTCAAAGACGCATTCAGCGGCAACCATGCCCGACTTCATGGCAGTATGGTTACCCTTAATTTTGGCAAAATTCAAAGTGCCGGCGTTACAGCCGACAAGTAAACCACCCGGGAATGTCATTTTCGGCAACGAGTAATAACCACCTTTGGCAATGGCTCGAGCCCCGTAGGATACGCGCTTACCGTTTTCTATCACGTTTTTAATTGCAGGGTGTGTTTTAAAGCGTTGGAACTCCTGAAAGGGGTTCAGATAGGGGTTTGCATAGTTGAGGTCCACAATTAAGCCTAAATACACTTGCCCGTCTTCAGCGTGATAAAGGTAACCACCACCGCTGGCATTACTATCGGTTAGCGGCCAGCCTGCGGTGTGAACCACTTTCCCGGGTTCATGCAGCTCTTCTGGTATATCCCAAATTTCTTTAAAGCCTAAACCGTAGTGTTGAGGTGTACTGTCTTTATCCAGTTCAAACTTATTAATCAGCTCTTTACCTAAGTGTCCACGGCAACCTTCTGCAAACAAAGTGTATTTAGCACGCAGTTCCATACCTGGCATGTAGCCATCTTTTTCACTGCCGTCTTTAGCAACACCCATGTCACCAGTTTGAATACCGGCAACGCTGCCGTCTTCGTTGTATAGGATTTCTGAGGCCGCAAAGCCCGGGAAAATCTCTACACCTAGTTGCTCTGCCTGTTCTGCCATCCAGCGACAAAGGTTACCCATACTGGCAATATAATTGCCTTTATTATGGAAGGTTTTTGGCACGGTAAAGTCAGGTAGACGAGTGTGACTATCTTCGTCTTTTAACAGCAGAATATCATCGCCGGTGACTTCCGTATTAAGCGGCGCGCCGCGCTCTTTCCAGTCAGGGAAAAGTTCATTTAAGGCACGTGGTTCAAAAACGGCACCTGATAAAATATGCGCGCCAATATCGGCGCCTTTTTCAACAACGCATATCATGAGCTCTTGCTCACTTTCTTGTGCGAGTTGACCGAGTCGACAGGCGGTTGCCAGCCCAGAAGGGCCTGCACCAACAATTACGACATCAAACTCCATACTTTCGCGTTCCACGTTAACCTCCGCTATATTCAGGCAATCTGGATAGGGATAAGCCCTTTATACTGCTGTAATAATTGGGTGATTTGTCGTGCCGGTACGGGTTTACTAAAAAGGAACCCCTGGCCGGTACTACATTCACGCTGTAATAAAAATTCGACTTGTTCTTCTGTTTCAATACCTTCTGCAACCAGTTGAATATTCAGGTTGCGTGCAAGACTAATAATAGCCTGCGTAATGGTTGCGTCATCTTCGTTGTGGGGCAGGTCTTTAACAAAGGAGCGATCAACTTTTAATGAAGTCACCGGGAAGTTCTTAAGATACGACAATGAAGAGTAACCGACGCCAAAATCATCGATTGCCAGTGACATTCCGTGTTCACGTACCGAATGCATAAAGCGGGTATGTGACTGAATATTTTCAATAAAGACTTGCTCAGTAAGCTCTAGTTCGACTTTGTTTGGTGGTATCTGAGCTTCATTTACGCGCTCCATAATATCATCAACCAGCTCAGGTAAGTGTAGCTGCTTTCCTGAAATATTGATCGCGATACTGAGCTCTTCAAATCCGATATCGTGCCATTGCTTCAACTGGAGAAACGCTTCTTCCATAACGTATTCCGATATCGGAATAATCAAACCGGTATCTTCAGCCAATGGAATAAACTCATCCGGTGGAATAATGCTGCCGTCGTCGTCAACCCAGCGCACCAAGGCCTCAAGGCCGCTGATACGGCGACTGCTTAACTCAACCTTAGGTTGGTAATAAACCGTTAATTGTTGTTTAGAAACAGCATGGCGCAGTCGTTTAACGAGTTCCAGCTTCTTGGTCAAGTCTCTGTGTATGGCTTTATCGTACACTTTATAAGTGTTACGGCCATGCTCTTTAGCCTGGTAAAGCGCTGTGTCGGCATTACGAATAAAGTATTCAGCGTTAAAGTCGGCATCCTCAGCAAAGGTAATACCAATGGATGCACTAATAAATAACTCGTACACATCAACAAAGAAGTGGGTGTCGAGAGCTTGCAGTAACTGTTCAGATAGCTTTATAACGCTCTTGCGACTGTCCGGCTCTGCTATAGCGAGTAAGAATTCATCACCACCAGCCCGGGCAAGAACACTGGACTTAGGAGCCAGCTTCGTAATACGGCGCGCAACTCTGCGTAAGAGTTCGTCACCAACGGTATGCCCCAGCGCGTCGTTAACTTCTTTAAATCTGTCTAAGTCAATGAAAAGCAAAGCTGCTTTCTTATGCGGTGATTCAGTTTCCAGCCATTCACCCAAAATACGTTTTAGCGCATTACGGTTTACCAGTCCAGTGAGCGAGTCGTGTTCGGCCAGGTATGCCATTTGCTTTTCAATGCGCTCTCGCTCGTCAATTTCACTATAAAGCTCAATGTTTGAATCGGCCAGTTGTTGCGCCTTAAAGCGGCTTTGCCCCAGAATATAAAGCACAAAAGTCAACATACTGGTAACCAGGAGCCCGGCAATTAAGGCCGCTACTGAGATACCACCGCGCAGCTGTTCCAAATGATTCGTCGTAGGCCAAACCGAAAGCTCCCAACTGTTGCCGACCAACTGTAATGAGTGATAATGGGACCATTCATCACGTAACGAAGAGTCTCCGGCAAACTGGAAAAGGACGTCGTCTTCACTTCGTACACTCAGTTGAAAGCCTTCACTAATATTACTGCGAACAACATTGCTGAACAGACTCTGTAGGCTAATGATGAACCCCAGAAAGCCTGGATTTTGCTCTCGTTCAACCCGGACGAAAATGGCAATGTCGCTGCTAATACGACCGAGATTTCCGGCAGGCCCCATCATGGCATGCCTATTACCTTCAGATGCTTCCAGTTTTCCAACCAGTGAAGTTTTAGAGAAAGAGGTGCCTAATAACTCCGGCTGTTCATTTTGGGGATAGATTAATTCAATGTTGAGGTCGTCATTAAGCCAGGCGATACCTTGCACGTTTTGATAGTACAAGGTAACGATATCGGCATTTTCCTTCCAGCGTTCCTTTATGGTCAGATCACTGCGTTCCCACTCTCTCGCCAGAAGTTCAGCGACAAATAAATGTGAAACCAGACTTTGCCGGATATCACGCTGTAAGCTGTAAGTTTCAGCTTCCAGTGCGTCGTGGACAACTTGGTTTTCTTGGTAACGCAAATAGCTAAAAGCGGTAACCGTAATAACCAGGCCTACAATGGCTGCTACGACCGCCTGCCGTGATCCGTGCAGGAACATCATGGATTAACGCAACTCCTCTCTATCACGGAAGTAATCCAGTGCTTCTGGGTTTGCCAGAGCATCTGTGTTTTTAACAGGCTCACCGTGAACCACATTACGTACCGCTAATTCAACTATCTTACCGCTTATAGTACGGGGTATATCGTCAACCTGCAAAATTACAGCAGGAACGTGACGTGGAGTCGCGTTTGCACGAATGGTTTTTGCAATGGTTTGACGCAGCTCGTCGTTAAGCTCTATACCTTCTCTTAGCTTAACGAAAAGAACGACACGCTCGTCATCGTGATATTGCTGACCAATAGCGATACTTTCCAATACTTCATCAACTTTTTCTACCTGACGGTAAATTTCAGCAGTGCCAATACGCACGCCGCCAGGATTAAGAACCGCATCAGAGCGGCCGTAAATAATCACGCCATCGTTCTGAGTTAGCTCGGCGAAATCACCGTGGGCCCAGGTATTTTCAAAACGGGCAAAGTAGGCGTTGTAATAGCGCTCGCCGTCATCATCTCCCCAAAAGCTCACTGGCATGCAAGGGAAGGAATTTTCGCAGACAAGTTCGCCTTTTTCGCCACGAACCGGCTTGCCGTTATCGTCATAAACATTCACGGCTAAACCAAGCCCGCGGCACTGCAATTCACCACGGTAGACAGGCAGAATAGGGCAGCCAAGGGCAAAACAAGAAACAATGTCAGTACCACCCGATATAGACGAAAGACAAAGGTCTTTTTTAATGTCGCGATATACGTAATCAAAGCTTTCTGGCGGTAGTACAGAACCGGTTGTTAAGATACTGCGCAGTTTTTCCAGGTTGTGACTTTCTCTTGGTTTAACGTCGGCTTTTTCAAGTGCCGCTAAGTATTTTGCGCTGGTACCAAATACGGTAATGCCTTCTTCGTCTGCAACGTCCCATAAAAATTCAGGTTCCGGTGCAAAAGGAGAGCCATCAAATAAGGTGAGGGTAGCGCCAACAGCTAAACCGCTGACTAACCAGTTCCACATCATCCAGCCACAGGTGGTGAAATAGAATAGGTTATCGTCACGGTCTAAGTCGGTATGCAGGCCGTGCTCTTTTACATGCTGCAATAGCGTGCCACCGGTACCGTGAACAATACATTTAGGTACGCCCGTGGTGCCAGATGAAAACATAATATAGAGCGGATCATTAAAATTACGAGGAACAAAGTCTATTTGTGTTTGTTCGGCATCGCCAAAATCATTCCAGGCAAAAATATTTTCACCTTTAAGGCGGTCTTTTTGCTGACTGAAATTGACCACAACGGTGGCTTCAATGCTTTTTATTTCTTTTATAATATCCGCGGTTTTGCTTTTTATGTTGAGGTTTTTGCCATTATAAAAATAGCCGTCAACGGTTATCAGTACTTTGGGTTCAATTTGACCAAAGCGGTCAAGCACGCCCTGAACACCAAAGTCCGGAGAGCAGGATGACCAGATAGCACCGATACTGGTAGTTGCCAGCATACCAATAATGGTTTCAATGCAATTGGGCATCATGGCAGCAACACGGTCACCAGCTTCGACTCCGCGTTGACGCAAGCCCGCGGCAAAGGCGGCCACTTCGTGGTTTAGTTCAGCATACGTGAGTTGTTGTCTTACGCCGTTTTCACCACGAAAAATAAGCGCAATGTGATCATCTTTATGGCGTAATAGGTTTTCAGCAAAGTTTAGTTTGGCTTCAGGAAACCATTTGGCACCCGGCATTTTTTCTTTATCGGTAACGACGGTAGAACCTTTTTCGCCAATAACATCAAAGTAGTCCCATACCATCGACCAGAAGCTTTCGTCGTTGTCGACCGACCACTGGTAAAGGTCATGATAATTGGCCAGTGCTACATTTTTTTCTGTATTCACCTGTTGCAGGAAATCCGTCATGCGGGCATTGGCAATGGTATCTGCTGACGGTTGCCACAATGCTTCTGAAGTCATGTTTAATCCCCTTGTTTTGCCAATTCTGCTATCGCGACTTGTGAACGGGGGCCATGCGCTAAATGCTGACAAATATCGGCCCCGGCTGCGATTAACTTGTCCAGATCAATACCGGTTTTAATTCCCATACCGTTTAGCATGTACACCACATCTTCGGTGGCAACGTTACCACTGGCACCTTTAGCGTAAGGGCATCCGCCTAAACCAGCAACGGCCGTATCAATAGTGGCAACGCCTAATGGAAGGCAAGCCATAATATTAGCTAAAGCCTGTCCGTAGGTATTGTGAAAGTGCAATGCAAGCTTTTCCATGGGCACTTTTTCGGCTACCGCAGCGAGCATTTCCTGTGCTTTTAAGGGGGTTCCGACACCTATGGTATCGCCAAGTGAAACCTCGTAGCAGCCCATGTCATAAAGTGCCTCAGCAACTTTGACAACATTTTCCAGCGGCACCTCACCCTGATAAGGACAACCTAAAACACAGGAAACATATCCCCGAACGGGGATGTTTTTTTCTTTGGCGGCTGCAATTACCGGCTTAAACCGCTCCAGCGATTCATCAATACTGCAGTTTATGTTTTTTTGTGTAAAGGCTTCCGACGCCGCACCGAATACGGCAACTTCGTCCATATTAGCCGCAACGGCTGCTTCAAAGCCTTTCACGTTGGGTGTTAAACCCGCGTAGGTGATGCCCGGGCGGCGCGTTATTTGTTCCATAACGGCACTGCTGTCGGCCATTTGTGGCACCCATTTAGGGCTCACAAAGCTGGCACTTTCAATGTAGGAAACGCCAGCATCAGCCAGCGCTTCAATCAAAGCAACTTTTGCATCGACAGAAACGGCCGTTTCATTTTGTAAGCCGTCACGCGGACCTACTTCGACGATCTTTATCTTGTCTGCAAGGGTCATTGTTACTCCGCTTCATTAACTGCTATAAGCTCGTCACCGTCACTGACTAAGTCACCAGCGGCGAAGAAAATGTCGGTCACCTCACCTTCATGCCCGGCGCGAATGGTGTATTCCATTTTCATGGCTTCCATGATGACAAGCGGTTGGTCTTTTTCAACAGTATCGCCTTTTTCTACCAGCACTTCCATGATGGTACCGTTCATTGGCGCAACATGGCCACCATGAGCGGCGTCATCGGAAAGGGTGTCTGCCACACGGTGCCGATGGAAAATGACAGGGCCGTTGTCAGTAAATACGGTAATTTGCTGATCATCGGCGCTGACATAACGATGATAACGCATACTGCCCGCAGTCAGCGTGAGCTTGTCGTCGGTTAAAGACGCCTGCCAGCGAATGCTTTCCTCATCAACTTTCTGCAGGAATTCGCCTGAGGCAGTTTCAATGAGCGATATCGCATAGGTTTCTTCGCCAAATTGCAGTGGAACTGTATGTGTAGCTGCTGAGTTCATTCTAAACGCATTACCACTTTGCCATGGTGAACTGCCACGTTGCTGCTGACGCTGACTAATATCAAATAAAGCGGCTTCGGTCGCAATTTGTTGATAATTCACTGAGCTATCGGGCAGCAGGTCTTCCTGATATTGCTGGATAAACTCTGTTGTCAGGTTGGTTTTCACAAATTCTGGGTGTGAAGCCAAACGATGCAAAAAGTCGACGTTCGTCGTCAGGCCGGTTAAACGGTACTCACGTAAGGCCTTTTGTAAGCGCAGCAGAGCACGAGTACGATCCGTGTCCCAGACAATCAGTTTCGCAATCATAGGGTCGTAGAAGGCGGAAATTTCATCGCCTTCTTCAATACCTGTATCAATGCGAACGCCGTTTTCTTCTGCCGGAGTGCGCAAGTGTTTAATGGTACCGGTGCAAGGTAAAAAATCGTTGTCCGGATCTTCTGCGTAAATACGTGCCTCAAACGCGTGACCGTTTACCTGAATGTCATTCTGAGCCAGAGGTAGTGGTTGGCCTGAGGCAACCAGGAGCTGCCATTCGACCAAGTCCTGCCCGGTGATCATTTCCGTCACCGGATGCTCAACCTGTAAGCGGGTGTTCATTTCCATGAAGTAGAATTCACCACTTTGGTCAAACAGAAACTCAACCGTACCGGCGCCAACGTAGTCTATTGCCTGAGCGGCGCGAATGGCGGCTTCACCCATTTCGGTGCGCGTTTTTTCGGTTAATGCCGGAGCCGGAGCCTCTTCAAGCACTTTCTGGTGACGACGCTGTACCGAACAATCGCGCTCTGCCAAATAAACAGCGTTACCGTGTTCATCGGTAAACACCTGAATTTCTACGTGGCGAGGGTTACGAATAAAACGCTCCATCAGCATTTTATCGTTACCGAAAGAGGACTTAGCTTCGCGTTTCGCCGAATTCAGAGCTTCATCAAATTCGCCCATGTTTTCGACCACACGCATACCTTTACCACCGCCGCCGTACGCCGCTTTCAGCAGTAGCGGAAAGCCGACTTTTTCAGCTTCTGCTTTTAAGGTTTCGATGTCTTGCTCGCTACCATGATAACCCGGAACCAGTGGAACGCCGGCGTCCTGCATAATAGATTTAGCCGCGCTCTTAGAGCCCATAGCAGCAATGGACGATACCGGCGGGCCAACAAAGATAATGTCATTAGCCTGACATTGGTCAGCGAAGTCTTCATTTTCCGAAAGAAAACCATAACCGGGGTGAATAGCTTCGGCACCGGTTTGTTTAGCCGCAGCAATGATTTTGTCGCCCCGGAGGTAACTTTCAGTACTTGCTGCCGGACCAATATGTACAGCCTGATCGGCCAGTTTAACGTGGCGCGATTTGCGGTCGGCGTCAGAGAATACCGCTACGGTGCGAATTCCCATTTTTTTAGCTGTGGCAATAATACGACAGGCAATTTCACCACGGTTCGCAATCAATAATGTTTTGATCATAATGAGACCTGTTGTTAACTCTGTTTAAGCCAGGCGGCGGGGCGTTTTTCAAGAAACGCACTGAGGCCTTCCTGACCTTCGTCCGACACGCGAATTTCGGCAATGGCTTTAATGGTGTGTTCACGTACGCCTTTATCGATTGGTCGTGAACCGACATTGCGAATCAGTTTCTTACAGGCACCTACCGCTTGTGGACTGTTCGCTAAAAGCGCTTCCAAAAGTTTGTTCAGGGGCTCATCGAAGTCTTCAACAACGTCATTAACTAAGCCCAGTTCCTGCGCTTTATCGGCAAAGAAACGTTCTGCTGTCAGCATATAGCGACGCGACTGGCGCTCGCCAATGGTGCGGACAACATAAGGACTGATAACGGCAGGAATCAGTCCAATTTTCACTTCACTCAAACAAAAGCTACTGCGCGGTTGCGCCAGTACAATGTCACAGCAGGCAGCAAGGCCTACGGCACCGCCGAAAGCGGCACCCTGGACTAAAGCAATGCTGGGCTTGCTGAGCAAGTCCAGACGCTCCATTAAAAGCCCAAGCTCTCCGGCGTCATCAACGTTTTGTTGGTAGTTTTTATCAGCCATGGAGCGCATCCAGTTGAGATCAGCCCCAGCTGAGAAGTTTTTGCCTTCTGAGCGAAGTACCAGCACGCGCGCGCTATCACTTTCCTCAACTTCTGTTAATGCCTTCAGGAGTTCCGCAATCATCACATCGTCAAAAGCGTTGTGAACATCCGGGCGGTTTAACGTCAGCGTCGCAACGCCTTGGCTGTTGATATCAAGCTCTGTGTATTTTGCCATGATTAACAACCTCCGATTACATGCGGAAGACGCCGAAACGGCTGTCTTCAATCGGTGCATTTAATGAAGCAGCAAGGCTTAGTGCCAGAACTTCGCGTGTTTGTGCCGGGTCAATAATGCCGTCGTCCCATAAGCGGGCAGACGCATAATACGGATGACCTTGTTTCTCGTACTGCTCAACAATCGGCTTTTTCAGCGCTTGTTCTTTTTCTTCACTCAGGTTTTCGCCTTTACGGGCTAAATTATCTTTGGTGACCTGCGCCATAACGCCTGCAGCTTGCTCACCACCCATTACCGAGATACGGGCATTTGGCCACATGAACATCATGGTCGGGTCATAAGCGCGGCCACACATGCCGTAGTTACCGGCGCCATAGCTACCACCAATTAAGACGGTAAACTTAGGAACTTTCGCACAGGAAACGGCCATAACCATTTTCGCGCCGTGTTTGGCAATGCCTTCGGCTTCGTACTTTTTACCGACCATAAAGCCGGTAATGTTTTGTAAGAACACCAGTGGAATTTTACGTTGCGCACAAAGCTCAATGAAGTGAGCACCTTTTTGTGCTGACTCGGAGAACAAGATGCCGTTATTCGCGACAATACCAACGGGGTAGCCGTCAATGCGGGCAAAACCCGTCACCAGCGTATTACCGTAGTTGGCTTTAAATTCATCAAAGTCAGAATCATCAACAATGCGTGCAATCACTTCGTGGACGTCATAAGGCTTGCGCAGGTCGGTACCGACAATGCCGTACAGCTCTTTTGCGTCGTAACGCGGTGGTTTTGATGGTTGACGATCCAGCTTAGTTGGCTCGCCTCGGTTAAGGCGTGCTACCGAGCGGCGTGCTAAAGCTAAAGCATGCTCATCGTTGTGAGCAAAATGGTCGGCAACACCGGAAATACGTGTGTGCACGTCGGCGCCGCCAAGCTCTTCGGCTGAAACTTCTTCACCCGTTGCCGCTTTAACCAAAGGTGGACCTGCCAGGAATATGGTGCCTTGCTCTTTAACAATAACGCTTTCATCCGCCATCGCGGGTACGTACGCACCGCCAGCAGTACAAAGGCCCATAACCACCGCAATTTGAGGAATGCCTTTGGCTGACATATTCGCCTGATTAAAGAAAATGCGGCCAAAGTGCTCTTTGTCAGGGAATACTTCGTCCTGACGGGGCAGGTTGGCACCGCCAGAGTCCACCAGGTAAATACAGGGCAAGTGACAACGCTCGGCAATTTCCTGAGCGCGCAAGTGCTTCTTCACGGTCAGCGGGTAGTAGGTGCCGCCTTTCACAGTGGCATCGTTGGCGATGATCATGCACTCAGTGCCTTCAACCTGACCTATGCCAGCGACAACGCCGGCAGCAGGAACGTAATCTTCATAGCATTCCCAGGCGGCAAACTGGCCAATTTCTAAAAATGGCGAGCCAGCGTCCAGCAACTTATTAATACGGTCACGAGGCAGTAATTTACCACGGGATAAGTGGCGCTCCTGATACTTAGGACCACCGCCCTGATGAATCTTTGTCGCTTTTTCTTGCAAGTCGTTAACGACGTCCTGCATAGACTCACTGTTAGCCGCAAATTGTGCATCGCGGGTGTTGATTTTACTGGATAAAATCGCCACGGCGTTGCCTCCTTATTATTTTGATTCAGTGAACAGTTCGCGACCAATAAGCATACGACGAATTTCCGACGTACCGGCACCGATTTCATAAAGCTTCGCGTCGCGCAGCAGGCGGCCTGTCGGATACTCGTTAATGTAGCCGTTACCACCTAATAACTGTATAGCGTCCAGCGCAAGCTGAGTCGCTAATTCGGCTGCGTAAAGAATTGCGCCTGCGGCGTCTTTACGGGTAGTTTCACCACGGTCACAAGATTGAGCCACTGCGTAAACGTAAGCACGCGCGGCATTAGTGCGAGTGTACATATCAGCAACTTTGCCCTGAATCAGCTGGAATTCGCCGATCTCTTTACCGAACTGTTTGCGATCGTGAATATAAGGTACGCAAGTATCAAGGCAGGCCTGCATAATGCCTAAAGGGCCAGCAGCAAGAACAGCGCGCTCGTAATCAAGGCCGCTCATCAACACTTTAACGCCTTCGTTAAGTTCGCCCAGAATGTTCTCTGCAGGCACTTCGACATCTTCAAACACCAGTTCACAGGTGTTTGAACCACGCATACCAAGTTTGTCGAGCTTTTGTGCCTGGCTGAACCCTGGCGTGTCTTTTTCAACAATAAAAGCGGTGATACCACGAGAGTTCTTTTCGGGTTCGGTTTTTGCGTAAATAACAAAGACGTTCGCTTCAGGACCGTTTGTGATCCACATTTTGTTGCCGTTCAGAATGTATTTATCGCCTTTTTTATCGGCGCGTAGTTTCATACTGACAACGTCAGAGCCGGCGTTAGGTTCACTCATTGCTAAGGCACCAACGTGTTCACCAGTACATAACTTAGGTAAGTATTTTTGCTTCTGTTCTTCATTACCGTTGCGATGAATCTGGTTCACACACAAATTGGAGTGTGCCCCATAGCTCAGGCCAACAGAGGCTGATGCACGGCTAATTTCTTCCATAGCGATAACGTGCTCAAGGTAGCCCATGCCAGAACCACCATACTCTTCGGCAACGGTTAAACCGAGCAGACCCATATCGCCAAGCTTGCGCCATAAGTCGCTGGGAAACTCATTTTTCTCATCGATTTCAGCGGCGCGAGGGGCAATTTCGTCACGCGCAAAGGCATTAACTTGCTCACGGATCATGTCGGCTGTTTCGCCGAGCCCAAAGTTAAAGGTGGTGTATTGACTGATCATAACGACTCCTGAGAATGAACTTCTGAAACTGATGAGCTAATGGTCTTAAGCTCGTCCTGACAACGTTGCTCAAGACCGCTTAACTCGGTCAGTAACACATTAATATCTTCCATCTGTTGTTTGAGCGAGAGCTTTTTCTCACCGATGAGCTCAAGTACTTTTTGTAACTGCGCCGCGCTGCTGTTATCTGCATCGTACAACTCAAATAAACGGCCGGTTTCAGCCAGAGAAAAGCCCAGCCGTTTACCGCGTAGAATCAGCTTTAAACGAACCCGGTCTTTATTGGTGTAAATGCGCTGTTGGCCCTGGCGTCTGGGAGAGAGCAGACCTTCGTCTTCGTAAAAACGAATGCTGCGAGTGGTAATGTCAAATTGTTTTGCCAGTTCACCAATACTGTAAGTTACTTTATTGTCCATCGGTACTTGCTTTTTGGTTGCTCTGGGATCTAAGCTTAGAGGAAGTTTACGTTAACGTAAAGTGCATTTGGAGGAAAGATGTCAAGCGATTCCATCGTGATTGTGGCGGCCAACCGTACGCCAATGGGCGGTTTTCAGGGTTGTCTGAGTGAAGTTTCTGCTCCTAATTTGGGTGCAGTAGCCATTAAGGCAGCACTGAGTAACAGCGGTTTGAAAGCCGATGATATTTCGGAAGTTATCATGGGTAATGTTTTGCCGGCAGGCTTAGGTCAGGCTCCGGCTCGTCAGGCGATGCTTTATGCTGACTTACCTCGTTCGACCGGCGCTACAACGATAAACAAGGTTTGTGGCTCGGGCCTAAAAGCCGCGATGATGGCTCATGACTTAATCAAAGCCGGTTCTGCTGACGTTGTACTGGCGGGCGGTATGGAAAGCATGTCCAACGCGCCGTATATGCTACCTAAAGGTCGCAGCGGCTATCGCATGGGGCATGGACAAGTGCTGGATCACATGATGTTCGACGGCCTTGAAGATGCTTACGAGAATAAAGCCATGGGAAGCTACGCGCAAAGTACTGCTGATGAGTACGGTATTGATCGTGAAGCAATGGATGAATTTGCGATTCATTCTTTAACCAAAGCGCAGACAGCCATTAAAGACGGCTTGTTTAAAGATGAAATTACAGCGGTGACTTACTCAACTCGTAAAGGTGAAGTTACCGTAGATACCGATGAACAGCCGGGTAAAGCACGACTGGATAAAATTCCTCAGTTACGTGCGGCGTTCAAAAAAGACGGTACTATCACCGCGGCTAACTCAAGCTCTATTTCTGACGGTGCTGCGGCGCTTATCTTAATGCGTGAAAGCGAAGCAAAAGCCAAAGGTATGCAGCCGTTGGCCCGGGTGATGGGTCACACAACGCACTCGCAGGCACCGTCTGAATTCACTATTGCACCTATTGGCGCAATGAATTCATTGTTGAGCAAGCTGGACTGGACAAAAGACGACGTCGATTTATGGGAAATTAACGAAGCCTTTGCCATGGTAACCATGCTGGCAATTCAGGAAATGAAACTGGATGCGAGCAAAGTGAATGTGCATGGCGGAGCTTGCGCGTTAGGGCATCCTATTGGCGCAAGCGGTGCACGTTTGCTGGTAACGCTGTTGCACGCCTTAAAACAAAAAGGCCAGAAACGAGGCATTACTTCGTTGTGTATCGGTGGCGGCGAAGCTGTCGCTCTGGCTGTGGAAATGATGTAGTCGGGCTTTGCCGGTATAGGCTAGCCTGCGGGTTTCAGCTTTTGAACCCGCCCGGCTAGCCAAACGGCAAGCACTATGATCAAAGCACCAATGCTTAAACGGGTGTAGTCAAAGGACTGTTCCCAGAATAAGACATTAACCAGAATTCCGGCGGGAATTAAGGCATTGTTCATAGTGGCAAGCTGTCCGGTGTTGACCCATTTACTGGCAAGGTTCCAGCCAAGGTAACCAAGGCCTGAGGCGACAATACCAAGCCACAGTAAAATGCCCCACTGGAGGTTAGTTGCAGGCATCATGTTTAGGTCAGCAAAAAGCAAAACACCCAGGCCGGCAATAACACTGGCACCAAAGAAAAACGCAGCAAACTGCTGACTTTGTGCCAACGTCTTACCGGTCGGTAAACGTTTATAAGCAACTTGACCTAAGGCAAAGCAAGCATTAGCTGCCTGAATTAAAAAGAAACCAGTGATGAAATCATCCGACAGCGGTTGATACCGAATTATGGCAGCGCCGCAAACGGACACTGCCGCAGCAATCCACCATAAAAGAGGTAAATGCTTGCGGTTAAGTATGAGTTCGTCAATGAGGGTTATGTAGAGCGGTGTAAAAATAGTGAACAAAAGCACTTCGGCAACGCTCAAATACAAAAACGCATGGTAAAGAAACAAATACATGGCGCCAATTTGTATAGCGCCAATAACGGCCAGTTTAGCCAGTTGAGGTAGCTGCCCACTTTTGGGAGACAAATGCCGCCAACGAAATAACGGTAACACGGTTATCAGTGCTAAAATCATGCGGATAAACACAACAATATAACCGTCAACCTGGCCGGCAAGATAAACGCCGATTAGCGAAAAACTGGCGGCCCAAAGTAAAGTAATCAGAATTAAGAGGGTCACGTTAAGGCTCACTTAACTAAATTTAGCTCATCAATAGATGACAAAATAACACAATAAGAAGGTGAATTATGTCTAAGAAAGTGCCTCTGTATATAGATGGCGAATTTGTCGCCTCGAAGTCAGAACAGTGGATTCCTGTCACCAATCCTGCGACACAGGAAGTTATCGCACAAGTGCCAGTTGCTACCCAGAGTGAAATGGAAGCAGCGGTTGAGAGTGCACGCGAAGCTTTTAAAACCTGGAAAGAAGTGCCTGTTTCTGAACGCGCTCGTGTCATGATGCGTTATCAGGCCTTGTTAAAAGAACATCAGGAAGAAATAGCAGAAACTCTGGCGCAGGAAACCGGCAAAACTTTTGAAGATGCAAAAGGTGACGTCTGGCGTGGTATAGAAGTGGTTGAACACGCAGCCAATATTCCTTCGTTATTAATGGGTGAAACTGTTGAAAACGTTGCCCGTAAAATTGATTCTTACAGCTACACTCAGCCACTTGGGGTTTGCGCAGGTATTACGCCATTTAACTTTCCGGCCATGATCCCACTGTGGATGTTCCCGCTGGCAATTGCTTGTGGTAACACCTTTATTCTTAAACCTTCTGAGCAAGATCCATTAACGCCAAATCGTTTGGTGGAATTATTTGAACAAGCTGGCGCGCCTAAAGGTGTGTTGCAGGTCTTGCATGGCAATAAAGATCAGGTTGATTTTCTGCTGGATCATCCAGCCGTTCGTGCCTTGTCATTCGTTGGTTCTGTGCCGGTTGCAGAGTACATCTACCGTCGTGGTACAGAAAATGGTAAGCGCGTACAGGCCTTTGCTGGTGCGAAAAACCATTGCGTTATTATGCCAGATGCCAATAAACAGCAAGTGATCAACAACATGGTTGGTTCTTCTGTTGGTGCAGCGGGTCAACGTTGTATGGCGATTTCTGTCGCAGTATTTGTTGGTGCGGCAAAAGAGTGGATTCCTGAAATTGCTGAAGCCATTGCGAAAGTTCGTCCGGGCGCATGGAATGATGAAAATGCCGCTTATGGTCCGGTTATTAGCCCACAAGCAAAAGAGCGCGTTGAAGCTTTGATTACTCAGGGTGAAAAAGAAGGCGCGAAATTGTTGGTTGATGGTCGTAATTGCAAAGTTGATGGCCTGCCAAACGGTAATTGGGTTGGTCCAACAGTATTCTCTAACGTAACGCCGGATATGGAAATCTACAAAACGGAAATTTTCGGTCCGGTATTGTGCGCCACGGAAGTAGACAGCTTAGAAGACGCTTTAGAGCTGGTTAACAACAACCCATACGGTAATGGTACGTCTATCTTTACTGCAAGCGGTGCAGCAGCGCGTAAATACCAGCACGAAGTTGAAGTGGGTCAGGTAGGAATTAACATCCCAATTCCGGTACCACTGCCGTTCTTCTCATTTACCGGCTGGAAGCGTTCATTCTTTGGTGATCTTCATGCTTATGGTAAGCAGGGCGTTCGTTTTTACAGTGAAACGAAGACAGTAACGGCGCGTTGGTTTGAGAGCGATCTGGAAGATCCAGCCGGCCCTAACATGTCAATTAACCTAAGGTAGTAGGGGATGGCGATGAATTTCGAATTGACAGAAGACCAGCAAGCCTTTGTTGATACGGCTAAAGCGTTTGCTGATAAAGAGCTGGCGCCTAATGCGGCTAAGTGGGATGAAGAACACCACTTCCCAATTGAAGTGTTCCGTAAAGCCGGTGAAATGGGCTTTATGGGCATGTACACGCCGGAAGAGGCTGGCGGCTTTGGAATGAGCCGCTTAGATTCAGCGCTTATTTTTGAGCAACTGGCAGGTGGTTGTACCGCAACAACAGCCATGATGACCATTCACAACATGGTCACCTGGATGATTGGCTCGTTCGGCCAACAGTCTGTGATTGACCAGTGGGTACCAGAGTTGGTTACCGGTGAGAAGCTGGGCTCTTACTGCCTGACAGAACCTGGTTCAGGTTCAGACGCCGCCAGCTTACGTACCAGTGCGAAAAAAGATGACGACGAGTATGTTCTGAACGGCTCTAAAATGTTTATCTCCGGTGCCGGTGAAACTGACGTTCTGGTGGTTATGGCACGCACTGGCGAAGATGGTCCTAAAGGCATTTCTGCCTTTGCTGTACCGGCCGATGCCAAAGGTGTTATTTACGGTAAAGCCGAAGAGAAAATGGGCTGGAACGCCCAGCCAACTCGCTTAGTAACGTTTGAAGACGTTCGTATTCCGGCAGAAAACTTGCTGGGTAAAGAAGGCGAAGGCTTTAAGTTTGCCATGATGGGCTTAGACGGTGGACGCATCAATATCGCCGTTTGCTCTGTCGGTACCGCACAAGCGGCGCTGAATACCGCTAAAGCCTACATGCAGGAACGTACGCAATTTGGCAAGCCTCTTGCGGCATTTCAGGCGCTACAGTTTAAGTTAGCCGATATGGCCACTGAACTGGTGGCAGCCCGCCAAATGGTGCGTTTGGCAGCCAGTAAAGTTGATAACAACGACGCTGACAAAACCACCTATTGCGCTATGGCGAAGCAGTTTGCGACCGATGTTGGTTTTAAGGTGTGTAACGACGCACTGCAACTGCACGGTGGTTATGGCTACATAAAAGAGTATCCATTAGAGCGCCATGTGCGTGATGTTCGTGTTCACCAGATTCTGGAAGGCACGAACGAAGTCATGCGTATGATTATTGGTCGCCGTATGTTGGCGGATAACGACCGCGAAATCTTGTAAGGAGACTCCATGCAAGACGTTGTACTTTTTGAAGAACTAAACGCCGGTGACAAAGTCATCGGCGTTGCTACATTAAATTCCGAAAAATCACTGAACGCTCTGAGTCTGGCAATGGCTGAAAAGCTGCTACCACAGCTCAAGAAATGGGCAGATGACGACAAAGTGGCTTGTGTCTGGTTGCAGGGCGCTGGTGAAAAAGCCTTCTGTGCCGGTGGTGACATTGTCGCTATGTATAAAGCTATGCAGGCCGAGCCAGGTAAATTAGTGGAAGAGGTTGAAAACTTCTTTACCCAGGAATATCAGCTTGATTACTTTATCCAGACATTCCCTAAGCCCTTCATTTGCTGGGGTGACGGTATTGTCATGGGCGGTGGTATGGGCTTAATGAACGGGGCCAGCCACCGTATTGTGACTGAGCGCTCGTTACTGGCCATGCCGGAAGTGACGATTGGCTTGTATCCGGACGTTGGTGCTACCTACTTCCTTAATCGCATGCCACAAGGCTGTGGTTTATTCTTAGGTATTACGGGTGCAACGATGAACGCAAATGATGCGTTATATCTGAACCTGGCAGACCATTTCGTGGGTCACGAAAGTAAAGAAACGATTCTGACTCAGCTTAAAGAAATGGAATGGGGTAATACCTCCGCACTGAATAAGCAGAAAGTGACCGACTTATTAAGTTCAGTTGCCAGCAACGACACAACGGCCTTACCTAACCCTCAGGTTGAGCCACACCAGTCGCTTATTACAGAATTAACAGCCGGCAATGACATTGGCGATATTGTTACACGTATTGTGAATGATGAAACCGATGATAAATGGCTGGCGCGGGCGCGTAAGAATCTGGCAAATGGTTGCCCGTTTACTTCGCACCTGGTCTGGAACCAACTGCAGCAGGGCTCTGATCTGTCGTTGGCGGATTGTTTCCGGTTAGAGCTGACCTTGTCTTGTAACTGTGCGGTTCGTGGTGACTTTGCAGAAGGTATTCGGGCATTGCTGATTGATAAAGATAAGAACCCACAATGGCAGCATAGCTCGGTAGGCGAAGTACCAGCAGAAGAGGTTGATGCATTCTTTTTACCGCCCTGGGGCGAGCGAACGCATCCATTAGCCGATCTTGATAAATAAAACGAATTAACAAGAAGGAGTGCCTGTATGGCAACCGTAGGATTTATTGGACTGGGAAACATGGGTGGCCCTATGGCCAGCAACCTGGCAAAAGCAGGCCACACCGTTAAGGCTTTTGATTTATCGGAAGACGCGCTGAAAGCTATAGTTGCGGACGGTGCACAGGCAGCGAAAACAGCGGCTGAAGCCATCGACGGCGTTGAGTTTGTGGTGTCTATGCTGCCGGCAGACCGCCACGTAAAAGCTGTTTACCTTGGAGACGACGGTTTAATTAATAAACTGACCAAAGATCAGCTCGTTATTGATTGCAGTACCATTTCATCAGATACCGCTATGTATGTGGGTGAACAGCTCGAGAAAGCCGGTATTGCCTTTATTGATGCGCCGGTTTCTGGTGGTGTGGGTGGCGCGAAAGCCGGCACCTTAACCTTTATTTGCGGCGGCACAGAAACCAATGTGGACCGCGCTCGCACCGTGCTTAATGACATGGGGAAAAATGTTTTCCGCGCTGGTGATGTCGGTGCCGGACAGATTGCAAAAATTTGCAACAACATGCTGTTGTCGGTGTTAATGGTGGGTACTTCAGAAGCTCTGCAATTAGGTAAGGCGAACGGGCTGGACCCGAAAGTTTTATCGGAAATTATGCTGGCAAGCTCGGGTAGCAACTGGACTTTACAGGTTTATAATCCGTGTCCTGGCGTAATGGACAACGTGCCTTCAAGTAACGACTATCAGGGCGGCTTTTTGGTTGACTTAATGGCTAAGGATTTAGGCCTGGCGCAACAAACCGCGTTAGAAAGTGGTGCAGCAACGCCTATGGGGTCACTGACTCGTAATCTTTACCATAGCTGGTCTGAGCAAGGCCACGGTCGTCAGGATTTTTCCAGTATTTTTAATTATGTGGCACCTAAGTCACAGAAGTAACCTAAGAAACGAGGAAGCACATGCAAATTAAAGACAGTGTTATTGTTATTACCGGTGGTGCCCAGGGGCTGGGCCTTGCAATGGCTGAAGATTTCGCCAAACAAGGCGCTAAACTTGCACTTATCGATATTAACGGCGACGTATTAGGTGAAGCTCAGGAGCACTGCGAAAAGCTGGGTGCTGCCAAAGTAGTTGGCTATGAAGTTGATATTACTGACGAAGAGTCGGTAGAAACCGTGTTTGAACAAATTCAGCAAGAGTTTGATGGTATTGATGTGCTGGTAAACAACGCAGGCCTGCTGCGTGACGGCCTGCTGATTAAATTCAAAGACGGCGAACTGAAACAGAAGATGCCACTGCAGCAATTTCAGTCGGTTCTGGATGTGAACCTCACCGGTACCTTCCTATGCGGCCGTGAAGCCGCAGCGCAGATGGTAAAAGCTGGTAAGAAAGGCGTTATCATCAATATTTCCAGTGTCGCGCGTGCCGGCAACATGGGACAGACTAACTATTCCGCAACCAAAGCCGGTGTGGTTGCCATGACAGTCACCTGGGCTCGTGAATTGGGTCGCTACGGCATTCGTTGTGGTGCCATTGCGCCTGGCTTTATCGAAACCCCAATGACGGCGCAGATGAAACCTGAAGCGGTTGATCGCGCGTTATCTATGGTTCCGTTGAAACGTTGGGGGCAGCCAAATGAAATTGCTCACAGCGCTCGCTACATTATTGAAAATGACTTCTTCAGCGGCCGTGTGGTCGAGATTGACGGCGGCGTTCGTCTGTAAGTCACATTAGTTAAAGTAATGATAAATAGCCGAACAAAGGGCGTCTCTGTTATAGTGGTGGTTATCTACTAAACAGAGACGCTTTTTAGTTAATGGCATGCGGAAATTACCTCCCTTAAACGCACTTAAATCATTTGAAGTGGCAGCGCGTCACCTCAGTTTTACCAAAGCAGCCGAAGAGTTATTTGTGACCCAGGCGGCCGTCAGTCACCAGGTAAAAGCGTTAGAAGACTTTCTTGAGCTTAAGCTTTTTATTCGACGTAACCGCTCGCTGTTGCTGACCGAAGAAGGGCAGGAATACTACTTAGAATTACGGGATATTTTTGAGCAACTGGCGCAGGCTACCGATAAACTTCGGCTAGTGTCTGAGCGTGGGGCTTTGACCGTGTCGGTTCCACCCAGCTTTGCTATTTTATGGTTTGTCCCACGGCTCAGTAGTTTTCGCGAAGAACACCCTGATATGGACATACGCATTAAAGCCGTGGATGAAATTAGTGGGTCTTTGACGGACGATGTTGATGTTGCTATTTACTATGGTGATGGCCGCTGGCCCGGCGTAAAAGCTTACCAGCTGCATGAAGAATATTTATGGCCAGTCTGTTCTCCTTTGTTGTTAGACAAAGCCAATATTCAAGAGCCGATAGATTTATTCAAACAAACGCTGCTGCATGATGAAACCCGAAATGCCTGGAAGGATTGGTTTCAGTTGGTAGGATTGCCCCAGTATAAAGGCGATAACGGACCGGTATTCAGCCATTCCAGCCTGGCTTTGCAGGCGGCGGTTCACGGACAAGGCATTGCATTAGCGAATAATGTGCTGGTTAAATCCGAAATTGACAGCGGACATCTGGTTCGTATTTTTCCTCAGGCTTTGCAGCGGAATAAAGCCTTTTATCTTGTTTGTCGTGACAATCAGGCGGAGATAGGTAAAATCGCGACTTTCCGTCAATGGCTACTCGGTTTGGTTCAAAAAGAAGAGCAAGAGTTTAATCAATAATGCGCTATCAACAGCAGAATTTGAACGGAACCTTTCGTATTGTTTTTTTGCACGGTTCAGGCGGTGGACCGGATACAGAGTTTATGGATTTTTTTGCGGAGCAGGGTGCGGTGCTTGGCGCGGAAGTTGTGCGGCCAGATTTTCCTTATTGGGAAATGGTCCGGGAAACCGCTAAGCAACGACCTCCTAATAAAATGCCGGTATTGGTCGATGCAATTGACGAGCTGCTGAGTGAATTACAGAAAGATAGTAAGCCGTTAGTTTTGATGGGTAAGTCATTAGGAAGCAGGGTGATGTTGCGCTTAGCTGACAAGTACAGCGCGAAAGCAGTAATTGCTTTGGGTTTTCCGTTTCATCCGCCGCATAAGCCGGAAAAGTCACGTTTGGAAGAGCTGGAAATGACACAGGCTCCGGGCCTGATTTTACAGGGCACTCGGGACCCGTTTAGTAAGCCTCTTTTGAAAAGAGCGGAGCATGGGCAATGCGTGGAGCTACCGCACAACTGGCAGTTACAATGGCTAGAGGGTGCCGATCACGGTTTTGCCGCCACAAAAGCCAAAGCGGCGAATACGCCTAAGCTATGGCAAGAGGCGGCAGATGCTATTAAGGAGTTCATTCAATGAGTCAGTTATTTTTGATTGTGGCGGCCATTTTAGGTGGTACAGGCGTTATGCTGGGGGCTTTTGCTGCCCATGGGCTTAAATCGAAGTTAAGCGAAAACTTGTTAAGCGCATTTGAAACTGGTGTTACTTATCAGTTTTATCACGCCCTGGCATTATTTGCCTTAGCACTTTGGTTAAAGCAGTCACATTCGGTTTGGTTTGTTGCCAGCGGTTACTTATGGTTGGCGGGTGTAATTTTGTTTTCGGGCAGTTTGTATGCGTTAGCGTTGACGGGCATTAAATGGTTCGGGCCAATAACGCCGCTCGGCGGATTGTTATTTATTGCCGGTTGGCTCAGTTTGTTAGTTGGCGCAGTGAAGTTAGGAGCAGGTAGTTAATGAAAGACATCGTTAGCGGCAAAGGCAGTGGTATTGTATTACTGTGTCGCGCTGGGTTTGAAGGCGATTGTGCGGCTGAAATTCAGGATAAAACGGCAGAGCTGGGTGTTTACGGCTACTGTCAGACTCAACCTGATCAGGCCTATGTCACTTATAACTGCCAGCATGAAGAAGCGGAACACATTGCCCGTAAGCTGTCGCTTAAAGACCTTGTTTTTGCACGAGAAATGTTTGCCTTACTTGGTCCGGTAAAATTGGCCGGTATTGAAGATCGTGCGTCCGAAGTTATTGATGTGCTGAAACCTCACAGAGAAACTTTTGGTTTAGCGGGTGAACTGCGAGTAGAAACGCCGGATACCAACGAAGCTAATCAGCTATCAAAGTTTTGCCGGAAGTTCAGTGTTCCACTGCGCCAGGCCTTGCGTAAAGAAGAGCTTTTAAGTAATAAGCCTTTGGCTAAGCGACCTATGTTACACGTGTTATTTGTTAACTCGGCACATGCGCTGGTGGGGTATTCTTATAGCTATAACCAGACAGTGCACGAAGGCGGCATTGTTCGTTTACGTATGCCCAAAGAAGCACCTAGCCGGTCAACTCTGAAACTGGACGAAGCTTTCCAGGTGTTTGTACCTGAAAATGAGCAGGAAAAACGTGTTCACTCGGGCATGAAAGCCGTGGATTTAGGTGCTGCTCCAGGCGGATGGACTTATCAGTTAGTACGTCGTGGCATGATGGTGCAGGCGGTCGATAACGGGCCTATGGCAGAGTCTTTAATGGAGACGGGTCAGGTTAAGCACATTAAAGAAGATGGTTTTAAGTTTCGTCCTAAACGTAAGAATATTAACTGGTTGGTTTGTGACATGGTCGAAAAACCGGCGCGTGTCGGTGAGTTGATGACCAGTTGGTTATTGGAAGGTGACTGTGAAGAAGCCATTTTTAACTTGAAGTTGCCAATGCGACAGCGCTATGCGGCGGTGAAAGAGTATTTGAGTCAGATTACCGATAAGCTTCAGACTGAAGGCACCAAGCCTTTTGAAATTCAGGCTAAACACCTTTATCACGACCGTGAAGAAGTCACTGTACACTTACGTTGGCTGCCACGGAGCTAGCTCGTTTCGGCATAGCCATGAGAGCCATGGCCATGCCGAAAATCTTAAAGCCGGTCAATAACCGCCTGAGTAAAGTCTGTGGTGCCGTGTGAACCGCCTAAGTCGCGAGTTGTACGGTCGCCGCTGGCAATGACGTCGGCCAGTGCTTTGGTGATATTGGTTGCTTGTTCTTGCATTCCCAAATACTCAAGCATTTGAATCGAAGCCAGAATTACTGAGCTTGGGTTTGCCAGGTTTTTACCGGCGATATCCGGAGCTGAACCATGTACGGCTTCGAAAATGGCGCAGTTTTTACCAATGTTAGCGCCTGGTGCCATACCTAGCCCACCGACCAAACCAGCACAAAGGTCAGATAGAATATCGCCGAACAGGTTTGTGGTAACAATCACATCAAACTCTTCCGGGTTCATTACCAGACGCATACAAGCCGCATCGACAATCATTTCTGTCGACTCGATATCCGGGTATTCTTCTGCAATTTCACGAGCAACTTTAAGGAATAAGCCTGACGTTGACTTCAGGATATTGGCTTTGTGAACTGCCGTAACTTTTTTACGACCTTCGCGGCGCGCTGTTTCATAAGCAAACCGCACGATACGCTCTGCACCTTCGCGCGTGATTTTGCTCATAGCTTCAGCTTCATTACCATCTTCAGAGACTTTTTGTCCTAAACCCGAGTACATACCTTCGGTATTTTCGCGGATGGTGATGATATCAATATCTTCATAGCGGGCCTGAGTCCCTTTAAAGGACAATACAGGGCGCACATTTGCGTAGAGAGAAAAATGTTTGCGCAGGCTGACATTAATTGAAGTAAAGCCTTCGCCAACTGGGGTTGTTAATGGCCCCTTTAAAGTAACACCGTTACGTTCAATCGCATCAAGAGTATTTTGCGGTAATAGCTCTCCGGTTTTTTCCAAAGCAGTCAGGCCGGCTTCTACGTATTCATACTGAAAGTCACAACCCGCTTTATCTAAAATTGCGGTTGCTGACTTAACGATATCCGGGCCTATGCCGTCACCTGGAATAACTGTGATGGTTCTACTCATGAATTGCTTCCTTTAAACCGTGTTACAACAAAAAACAGGAACGGTCATTCTACCACCGCGTTGATAATACTGACTAGCTCTGTACTATTCACCACGCGAATAAGCACTATAACGGTGAGTAACAATGACTGTCGAAGGCTGCTTTTGTTTTAATTTTTGTCAATTGATCAGCATCGATTTTTAATTGCTGACAACTGGATTTTAGCAGGGATTTGACTGAGCTGCTTAATGATACATCGGGGTAATAAGTGCTTAAGGTCAAATAGTGTGACAAAAAGAAAAGGGCACTTAACTCATCATTTTCTTCTTTATCTGGATCTAATAGGCGCTCAGTAGCTGGAGGCAGCTGCCAGCGTTTGACCAACTGCTTACTCCGGCGAAAATCACTAATATCCAGCGCTGAGCCTACCCAACTGGTGCTGTAGCAATGCTCAACGTATTTAGGCCGAGGCCATTTAGCGGACTTTATCAGCTCTGGGTGTCGAAATAAGTCGGAACCTGAAAGTAAAGCCAGTAGCGGCGCCGGTGTGGGTAAATTAATGCTTGTGGTATCTGATAAACGCTGCAATAAAGTGGTTAATAAGCCGAGCTTTTGCATCAAATTTTTATGCAAAGGAATAGTGTTTAAAGAAAACTGGTGCTGCAGGAATGCAGTGGCCAGAATTACGGAAGCTCGCTTAGAACCCAGCCACAAGTATGCCTGTTTTAAATCCATACGGCTCGCTTCGCTGTAACCAATACGCTCACTTTGTTGGACTGCAGCGTGCAGACTATTGGCTAAAAAAGGAAGCTGGTTTACCTGTTGAATGACGGCATTCAAGGCGCCATTTGCATTTGCGTATCGATTAATCGCTTTTAACAGTGAACGCGGTGTTTGCTGTACTGAGCTCTGTTGCTCTTGTTTCATTAAGCGATGGCTACTCAGAGCGTTGAGTTGTTCATTCGTCAGAGCTCGATTGTTTATTTGCCAATTTCCTGACTCTTCCGGGCTCAGGTAAAATGGACTGTCCAACTTATGAATTAAGGCTACGACGGCATGCTTGCCTTCAAAGCCCAGCAATACGGCAGTTTGTTTGTTTTGTTCATTCGAAAACTTCTGGCCTGTCAGCCGCACTGAGAAGGTGTCTTGCTGGGTTAGAAGCGCCCAGAAACGATAGCGAAAGTCTCCATTTAATAACGGAAAAAACGCCAGGCTGGGTTCGATTCGTTTTAGCTGCACTTGAGTCAGTGCTTCAACCCAGTATCTAAATACAACGATATCGGGTGAGCTTAACGTCAATGTCTCTAAAGCAGAAAGCCACAGTGACTGTCGCAGCTGACGCTGTTTCCAATAGCCAGGGTCGGGATTAAGTTTTGCACTGATACAGGCCGCAGCCAGAATTCGGCGATAATGGGTGTGTAAAGACCACTGATAACCGCACTTTAAGGCGTTAACGCAAACGGCAAGTATCTCACTTATCGCGTGGTTGTCTTCCGGGTACTGTTGCTCGGCATAAATTGGAAGAAGCTCCGGCCAGCGGTTTTGCTGGTATTCCTCATCAATAAACTGAACTAAACGATAAAGCTGACGAATATCGTGTTGTTTCAGTAAATTACCGGCTTTTTCACAACACTCCGTCAGTTTATTCATTCGCGCCTCTGATTATCCTGATAGTCGCGGTATGAATCGTTACCCCAGGCGATGAGCTCATTGTCTCTGAAAACCAGAGGGGTACACTCATCTTTCGTAGTGATACCGTCAGAAGTCACGTGATGTGTACGATAAAACAATACTTGCATGTCACCTTTGGGTGAGGCTTTTGCTTCGTTGATATCCGGGGAGCCCAAAATTCGGATAACGCTGTCTTTGGACATACCGAGATCCAACTGACCAATTTGTCTGGCGTTGTAGGTTTCCCGTTCCTGCCACTGCAAATCGGCGGGGTCAGCCTGATAAAGCATCAGTACTGCCCCGACAATAGCCAGATAACTTACGGCACCAATAGCAAGTATGACAAAGACTTTATTTTTCATAAATCCTTCAGTCAGTAACAACCTTATAACAAGGATGATACACCGAACCCGGCAGTTTCATACGACCCTGTTCGACGAATGCTCTTAACAATACGTCAAGTCGCTTCATTAACTGTTTTTCACCATGAATAGTAAATACGCCTTTTTCTCTAATTTGGCGAATACCATCGTCTTTCACATTACCGGCAACAATGGCAGAGAAAGCGCGACGTAAATCAGCGGCAAGTTCTTCTTTGGGCTGCTCTGGATGCAGGTTAAGCGATGAAACATTTTCATGAGTCGGATAAAAAGGACGCTGAAAGTTTTCATCGATAAAGAGGGTCCAGTTAAAGTAGTAAGCATCGCCTGAGTCACGGCGATACTGTTTTACCGCCGCCATGCCGGCGTGCATGTGCTGAGCGACACCGGCAGGGTCTGCGATAATAATACGGTAAAAACCGCGGGCGTCTTCGCCTAACGTATCGACGATAAAAGTATCTAAAGCATCAAAGTAGTCTTTAGAGCTTTCGGGACCTGTCAAAATTACGGGCAAACTTTGTTGTTGGTTTTTCGGGTGCATCAAAATGCCAAGTAAATACAACAGTTCTTCTGCTGTACCCGCGCCACCCGGGAAAATCACAATTCCGTGCGCGCAGCGCACGAAAGCTTCCAAACGTTTTTCAATATCAGGCAGAATAACCAGCTCATTGACAATAGGATTAGGTGGTTCTGCTGCAATAATCCCGGGTTCTGTAAGGCCTAAGTAACGGCCACTGCTAATACGCTGTTTAGCGTGTCCGATAGTAGCGCCCTTCATTGGACCCTTCATTGCTCCGGGGCCACACCCTGTACAGATGTTGAGGCCTCGTAAACCGAGTTGATAACCCACTTCTTTGGTGTATTTATACTCGTTTTCGCTAATAGAGTGGCCGCCCCAACACACGACCATGTTAGGTTCTTGCATGGCCTGAATGGTACGTGCGTTTCGCAGGATATCGAACACAACGTGGGTCAGAGTTGCACTGTCAGCGTCTTTTAACTCTTCTTCAGAATAGCGTTCGCCGGTAAAAAGAATGTCACGTAATACAGACTCGAGCAGTTCACGTATTCCGACAATCAGTTCGCCGTCAACAAAGGCTTCGGCGGGTGGTTCTATAAGTTCAATTTTAATGCCGCGCTCTTTGCGAATAATGTTAACTGCAAAGTCTTTGTATTTATCGTAGATTTCAGCACTGCTGTCGGTGTTACTACCGGCATTTAAAACCGCAAGACAGCAGTTACGGAATAATTTATAAAGTTGGCTGTTTGAGGACTGCTTTAAACGCTCTATTTCGAGCTGTGACAAAAGAGACATACTGCCTCTTGGAGAAATGCTTGCTCTCATTATGTTTTCATACTCCTGTAAAAACGATGACTCGGCGTCATCCTTGTGCCGGCGTTGGTCGTGCGTCTTGTTTCTATTTCGCTTTCATGACCTTATTGCGCCCGCTATTTTTTGCATCATATAGAGCTTTATCTGCTCTTTCGAAAACCGCTAATGGCGTATCTTCGTTGTATTGACACTTCGCTATTCCTGCTGAAATAGTAATACGAATGTCTTCACTTTTAAATTTAAACGGAATAGTTGCAACTTTTCCCCGTGCATTTTCGATGTGCTGATAAGCTTCCCGATCATCCGAACAGAATATAATAGCAAACTCTTCGCCACCGTAGCGACAGACAAAACCAGACTCTTTGAGTGCTTTGCTGAGGGTTCCAGCAATAACTTGCAGAGTTTTATCGCCGGCAATATGACCGAAGTTATCGTTAATATTTTTAAAGTGGTCGACGTCTATTACCGCGATAGTAAGCTGTGTCTCACCTTTTACCCAACGCTCAAACTCAAGGTTCAGGCGTTCCTCAAAAGCCGACCGGTTTGGTAACTTGGTCAGATTATCCTGTAAGCTACGAAACTGCTGTTTTGCTAATTCTTTTTTGTAGTACTCGACCTGAGCTTCGGTATCCCTTAGCTGCTGCTTTATTTCCAGCGTGTTGCTGTTAAAGTTTTCACGCTCTTCATCATGCAACTTCAAGTGTTGATTCAGCGTTTCACTTAACGTCTGTAATTGCTTGCCAACGGACTCTTTTAAATCATAAAGCTCACAGGCATCGGTGACACAAGCACTAATTTCTGAGACGCCATTTTTCAGTTTTTGATTCAGATGAACGCGTTGGTCAGCGTAGTCTGAAGAATGATTAATAGTTTTACCCAGCACACTTTGAACCGATTCCAGCGAAACATTCAGTTGCTTTAAGAAATGCTGTGCCGATTTTCGTTCATCATTAATGTTACTGAAAACTAACCGCATGATTTTTAAAGTGATGGCGAGCAGAGTTTCACTTGTCTGCGGTTTTTGCAGGGCAACTTTCATTTGTCGCAGAGTATCGGCAGCGTTTCCTGAAAATTCAACTTCGCTTAGTAAGTCGAGCAATTGGCTCTGGTACTGACTAACCTGTGTCTCTGTCTTAACAGCAGGCTGTTGATAAGAAAGTGCCAGTAACTGGTTCATCAACGGAAGATAGTGAGAAACCGTCATTGTCGGTTGCTCAAATTCGCTGGCGACACGCTGCAGTTTAGAGCGGCTGTTATTATCGTGCGGTTTAATTGAAGTCAGCGCCTGGCAGATGCTTTCGTTGGTTAGCTTTAGCTGTGTCTGCAAACGAATGGTATGCTGCGATATTGCGTCGCTAAGCTTCTGCATAATTGGCTCGAGAACGGCCGCAGAAGCATTCTGCTGCAGGTGTCCGCGCAGCTTATGCAGCAGAGTGTCCAGCTCCGTATCAACACCACTTAACGCTAAGCAAAGATCATTCACAAAATTTGAGTATCTTTGTGAGTCACGTAAATAGTCATCTTCTAATTGCTTACGAGACTGGATGCTCTGTTGCAACTTTTTGCTAAGATGCTGAATCTTTTCATGTGGTGTTTCAGGTACTGCCAATGCTCACCTACCCAATACTGAATGCAATAGCTATGATACGAAAATTATTACTATAAAGTCTAACCTATCTGAATTTATTTACTATTGGTGAATTGTGGTAGTCTTTGCAAAAACAGACTAACAAAAAACTCGAAATTAACGGAGACTGACTGTGCGTAAGAGCTTATTGGCTGTTGGTGTTATGTTAGCCCCTTCAGTAGTATTGGCAAATACCGATTATAAAATTGACCTGACGCAACCAGAACACCATAAAGGTGAGGTTTCAATTACTTTTCCGGCCAGCGAAGAAAAGTTCCTGGATATAAAAATGCCAGCCTGGAGAACAGGTTATTACCGAATTTTAAACTTGGCGAATGGCGTGCGCGACTTTGAAGTGCGCAGCAATGGTGAAGAACTGCGTTGGGAAAAAGTTGATAAAAGTACCTGGCGCATATACCTGCCAGAGCAAAGCGGTGAGGTTACCGTTGATTACGAAATCTATGCGAATCAGTTGGGGCGTCGTAGTCGCCATATAGACGACACTCACGCTTATTTGGATGCATCTGCCGTATTTATGTATGCCGACGCGTGGCGCAATGAACCAATTTCAGTTTCTCTTGACGTTCCTGAGAACTGGAAAAGCTACTCGGGAATGGAGCGCCAGGGAGATCATCAGTTTACTGCCCAGAATTGGGATGTATTTGTTGATTCCCCAATAGAGACCGGTATTAACACGCACTATGCATTTACTCAGGATGAACGGAACTACGAAGTGGTGTTCTGGGGGGAAGGAAATTACGATGCTGAAAAGACGGTTTCAGATTTAAAAAAGCTGGTGGGAACTGGTGATTCTATATGGAGTGATTATCCGTTCGAGCGTTATGTGTTCATGATCCACGCAACAACTGGTGCCGGTGGCGCAACGGAACACAAGAACTCCACGGTAATTCAGCGACCACGTTATAGCTTTGCCAGCCGCGATGACTACCTGTCTTTTATGTCGACAGCATCGCATGAGTTTGTTCACACCTGGAACGTAAAAGCATACCGCCCCAGTGGTTTAGTTCCTTATGACTATCAAAAAGAAAACTACACAGATTTATTTTGGATAGCAGAAGGCTCCACCAGTTATTTCCAGAATCATCTGTTGTTACACGCAGGCATTATGGAACCGTCAGAATACTTTGAACGTGTGGCCACAAGTATTGATCGGCACAAAGCGAAACCGGGGCGTGAAGAGATGTCGGTAGCTGAGGCGTCATTTGAAGCATGGATAGACCAATACGGTGACAGGGCTCATAACGACTCAGTTAATATTTATTCAGAGGGGGCGCTGGTTTCCTGGATGCTGGACAGTGAACTTCTGGAAACAACTGAAGGTGAAGTGAGTTACCGCGATGTTCATAATGAACTCTATCAGCGCTTTGATGCTGACCATGAAGGTTTTACTGCCGCGGATGTATTAACCATTCTAAAAGAGCTGACAGGCCGCTCCTGGCAGAACTGGTGGCAGAATAATGTTGAAACGCCTGCCGATATTCCGTTTGAAACCATGTTGGAACGAGTTGGTTTGGAACTGGTTTATGAGAAAGATGACGAGCCAGAAGTGTGGGCAGGCTGGAATGCTAATGACACAAGCGGCGGTATGGAACTGACTCGTGTTAGTAAAGGAAGCCCCGCGTGGGAAGCTGGCTTTACCCCCGGTGACGTTATTATCGCCTTTGACGGACACAAAGTGGTTGATGGTCGTTTCAGCGATGCTTTTAAAGAGTATGAGGCAGGAGAGTCTATAACTGTTACGTTCTTCCGTCGTGACCAGTTGCATGAAAAAACCTTGAGCGTGAAAGCCAAACCCGCCACAGATGCGAAAATTGAGCCTGTGGATGAGCCAACGGCTGAGCAACAGGCCCGGTTTCTTCAATGGTTACAAATTCCTCATCCTAATGCCTAAGGTTTTATTGTCGAGCCATGCGCTGCATCTGCAGCGCTGGTTCGAAGTCCGAACGAAATGGGTTTATGTCGAGGCCTCCGCGGCGAGTATAGCGGGCATAAACCGTCAGTTTTTTCATCCCCAGCGCCTTTAAGTCCTGATAAATACGTTCAACGCATTGTTCGTGGAATTCATTGTGGCGCCTGAATGAGACCAAATACGCCAATAATGACGCATGATCCAACTTGGGCCCCTGGTAATGAATATAGACGGATCCCCAGTCGGGTTGGTTCGTGATAAGACAGTTAGACTTCAACAGGTGACTGTGTAGCTTCTCTTCTGTCTCATTATGCTCCGTTATTAATAATGACGGCTGGTAGTCATATTGCGAAATTGTGATGTCCTGCTTATCAATACAAAGACCGGGAAAGGTTGCAATGGATTCACCTTCTAGCTCAGACAAGGGCTTTAAGGTAACACTGACCCTGGCTCCGGCACATGCAGATAAGTCCTTTTCCATAACTACCTGAACCTCTTGCCAGGAGCCAAAATGAGAGTCATTGAAACTGTTTAAATAAAGCTTAAAGGACTTTGATTCAATGAGATTCGGACTTTCCGCAGGCACTTCAAAGTAACCGACAGCGACTTGTGGCAAGCCATTTGAGTTCAGCCAGGATATTTCGTAGCCAGTCCATAAGTCGACACCGGAAAAAGGCAGCTTACCAACAAGACCAATGGGCTCACGATTCAGCGAGCGGGGGACAGGTTGTAGCTGCTTCGGGTCATATTCACTCGGGTAGTCTGTGCTTTGCCCCAGCGATAAGTGGTCGAGTGCGTGCTTCTTTGGCATTTAAGTCGCTCCGTAAGTACAATGCCCTTATTGTAAATTTTCTTAGGTGTAAGTGCCAGATGAAGACGTTAGAAGAAACTATCGATGCCTTAATGGAGCGTTATCAAAATCAGGTTCCTGTCCGTTATACGGAGTATGTAGAAGAGTGGAGCAGTCCAATATATGGCGAGGTTATTGATGACGATACGGTTGAATGGACACCGTCTTTACAAGCTAAGCCTCTGGCTTTTGATGAGCTGGAAAAAGCCTTAGAAACAACCTTCCATGACAGCATTAAAGCGCTATTTGGGCGCTGGTATGCGGGCGACCTGGCGCTTTCTTATCAGGGACATCCGATACATTTATTACAGATCCAAAGTGAAGAAGATGGTGAGCGGTTGTTGGCAAATATAACCGGACATATTTTAATGAAACGCCGGTTAAAACAGCCAGAAACGGTGTTTATTGGGTTAGGAGCAGATAACGACGACTTATTGTTGTCGATAGATAACCACAGCGGTGCTATTGGACTTGAATGGGTGGGGAAGGAACAGCATGAAGTCCTTGCCGACTCTTTGTCTGGGTGGCTCAATGAATGCGAGCCTAAAATTAGTGAAAATAACGATTAATTAGCAAATTAGCAAAACCTGAAAAATATAAAAAGAATAAAAACATAGAGTTACGTTTTGGCCTGAAGCTTGCTTTAAATGAACTGCTGAAAATATATTGAAGCAAACTTATTAATAAAATAATCAGGAGAACATGAAGCATGCTGACGGTATGACGACCCGTGATGAGTGCACGGCTATTGTGTTCATTGACGATACCCTGGCAGGTACCGGAGAAATGGCTCTCGACAGGATCCCGAAAAATGGTTAACTTGGTGTTATAAAAAACTAATCAGTGGTTGTTATGCAAGGCTTAACCGAAAAAACAGAAAGTGAAATCGATAAGGCAAGTGAGAACAGCAGCGAGCATATTCAGGGAGAGCTTGTCTATCTTGTTGCCGAAGATCTTAAATTAGCGGCTTCGCTTTTGTTTCAGACTTACTATGACGATGAATTGTTGCAAAAGATTTTTCGGGCCGATAAGCCGGATTACGAAAAGCGTCTACGAGCCGCAATTCGTGAAGATCTGAATGCGTTTTGGGAAAGTGGACAACCCATTATTGGTATCCGTGACGGCGGCACACTATTAGGTGTCGCCTGTCTCACCCGTCCTGGTAAGAGCTTTGGTCCTGGTCGTTTTTGGCATTGGCGCATTAGTATGCTGCTGACTGCAGGTTTTTTAAGTACCCGACAGGTGCTTGAAAAAGAGCGTCTTATTCAGCAAGCGATGCCCGATGTTCCCTACCATATGTTAGCTTTTATTGCCGTAGCGCCGCAGTATCAATCTCAAGGGGTAGGGCATTTATTGGTTGAGGCTGCTAAAACGGTATTTGAAGAAGATCCTGAATCTCAGGGCATTGCAGTTTACGTCACCCGCTCTGATTATCAGGCATTTTTCAAGAAGCGCGGTTACCGTTTGCAGGCCCAGATAGAAGTTGAAAAGCTACCCGGTGAAGTACTCTTTTACCCTAGGCAAGAAGATTAAAGCTAATGAGTTATTCCAGTTTTAAAGAGTTTTACCCTTACTACTTGCAAGAGCACTCTGACAAGCGTTGTCGGATCCTACATTATATTGGCAGCACCCTGGTGTTGGCTGTGTTAGTTTACGCTTTGGTTAGCGCTAACTATTGGTGGTTGCTGGCTTTGCCGATTATTGGTTATGGATTTGCCTGGCTGGGTCACTTTGTGTTTGAGAAGAATAAGCCAGCCACTTTTCAGTATCCTTTATATAGCTTACTGGGTGACTGGGTTATGTATAAAGATGCCTGGGTTAAATTATTGACCGGGAATTCGAAACGGCGGTAACTCAACACCAACTAAGCGCTGGTTATGAAGGGTTAGTTCTCCTTCATAACGAGTTTCTCCGTCGCTGCTAAACCCCATTTTAAATGTACTTCGCCAGCCCGGCTGGCTTCCTTTAAAAGACCATCGGGTATCCTCACGACGAATATCCAGAAACTGCAAACCTTGCTGTTTACAATAAAAAACAGCGTGTTTCTGCGCGCTTTCCGACTGCTGGCGATGTTGCCAGAAAACCCATACTGCGGTTGCCAACCCGAGAAAAACAATAACATCAAGTAAGTTCATCAAGCGCTCCGGGTTTGCTGTTTTAATCGGTTTAAAGCTTCGCCAACGGCTTCCGACTGTTTCTGCTGTGCCAATATAGACAGAAGCAGGGGACGTATATCCGGTAAGGCAATAATGTCCTGAAATAACGCATCAAACAGGGCGTTATCCAGTGAAGCGATTGCATCTAAATAGCTTAACAAGCTGTGCTCATCGTTAAGTACGGGCCATAATCGGGCGGCGACAACAACCAGTTGGTCAGCGTTTGCATCAGGAATGGTCTCGTTGACGGACTTTTGTACGCGCGGGTGAGCTGCAACGGAAGCTAACGCTCTCAGGCTGTCTGTACAAAGCAGTGCATCATTGCTCTTAACATGCTCAAGCAATGAATCTCGTAGTCGTGGCGTGATGTTTTGCTGTTCAAGGGCAACGGCGAGCGGCTGTCTTACCGCTTTAGGGTAAGTCGAAAAATGTGTTGCTATGGCTTCGCTCAATTCTGGCAGTTGCTCTAACCGGGCTGCACAGTCGTGCAGGCCTTGTAAGCCAATTTGCTGCCAGTCAATGTCAGCTTCCGGTTGTTTTAAGTAAGCTTCCGCGGTCTCAAAGTGAATTGACGGTGACAGCTTTAGCTGACGCTGAACCCGTGCATGCAACGCAGCCCGCTGATGCTCATTAGGTGTGAGTAAATAAGGATTCTGCTGCAGTTGCTTTTGTTGCTCCTCGGTCATCTCACCGGTAATTTCGTGGCCCAATGCGTTAACCACATATTCAAGGTATTGATTACGTGCCGCTAAATTTAAAAGCCCGCGCTCATCCAGAGGGAACTGCAAAAACCAGATGAAAGGCTGCTGATCATGCTGCTTATGCTGAAACAATATCGCCAGTTGAGCCTGTCTGGCTATCGGGTAGGGGTAAGGACGTTGCTGGTGCTCAATAGCAGCAAAATCATCCTGAGACAGTTCAGTAAGGCATCTGCCAATATCAAAAATTTTGTACTCTGCTTGGCCGGCTTGCAAAAACTCACCCAAGGTGGTGATGGTCGGTGCTGACACAGGCGCTCCCTTTTTGCTTGAATTTTAAGGCGTATTAAATCACTATGGCGCCATTATATCGGTTTATACAATGATGTGGTAACGGAGTCTGATATGGAGCAGTATCAGAAAGCCGCTCGATTACTTGATAGAATAGAGCGCGAACTGAACAGTCTTGGCTTATGGCAGTCTCACCAGCCTCCCGTGCAGGCTTTGGAAAGTCAGCAGCCTTTTGCTGTTGATACGCTGGAGTTTCATCAGTGGCTGCAATTTATTATGTTGCCGCGGATGTGGTCTCTGGTCGACAGTCAACGACCTTTGCCTGAGGGCGTCGCGGTTAGTCCAATGGCTGCTCATACCTACCGTAACGAGCTTGAACAATACGAACAACTTATCGCTTTAATCCGTGAGTTTGATGTGCTGCTAAGTGGCACTGACCCTCTGCAGGAAGACGTCTAACGGTGAAGCAGTTAGAACTTGTTTACCAAGACGAACATTTAGCTGTTATTAATAAACCCAGTGGCTTACTGGTTCACCGAAGCCGCATAGCAAGCGGTGCCCGTGAATTTGCTATGCAAATGCTGCGAAACCAATTGGGGCGTCATGTCTACCCTGTGCATCGGCTGGACAGGCCAACGTCAGGGTTACTCACCTTTGCTCTTAGTAGTGATATCGCACGAACTTTGACTGAACAGTTAACCGCTCGTGAGGTAAGAAAAACCTATCATGCGGTCGTCAGAGGTTATGTAGCTGAAAGCGGTACTATTGATTACGCGCTAAAAGAAGAACTGGATAAATTAGCGGACGCTGACGCGGATACCGATAAAGAAAAACAGCCGGCGGTGACGCATTATAAATGCTTAAAGCAGGTTGAATTGCCTTATAAGGTCAGCAAAAAACACGATACCACGCGTTATTCATTGGTTCAGTTACAACCAGAAACGGGACGTAAGCACCAGTTACGCCGACACATGGCACACATTCGACATCCCATTGTTGGTGACACCAACCATGGGGATGGCCGGCACAACAACTTCTTCCGCTCTCACTTCGATATTAATCGTCTATTACTGGCGGCAACTGCATTGAGCTTTAAACATCCGGTCAGTGGCGAACCCGTTAACCTGGAAATACCACTGCCGGATGAGTTTCATCGGCCATTTACTGAATAATGACTATTCCGCGCTGCGTAGCAGGGCATTGATACCCACTTTGGCACGAGTTTTAGCATCAACCCGCTTAACAATGATGGCAGCGTAAAGGCTGTGCGTTCCGTTTGCAGAAGGCAATGAACCTGGTACAACAACGGAACCTGAAGGTACACGACCGTATAGAATGCGATCATTTTCGCGGTCATAAATGCGTGTGCTCTGGCCAATGTAAACGCCCATTGAAATAACAGCGCCTTCCTCAACAATAACGCCTTCAACAATTTCTGAACGCGCACCAATAAAGCAGTTGTCTTCGATGATGGTCGGGTTGGCTTGCAGTGGCTCTAATACACCACCGATACCCACGCCACCTGAAAGGTGCACATTTTTACCGATTTGTGCGCAGGAGCCGACAGTAGCCCAGGTATCAACCATAGTGCCTTCGCCAACATAGGCTCCAATATTCACGTATGACGGCATAACAACGACATTGCGGCCAATAAAGGCGCCTTTACGCACCATAGCCGGCGGTACAACACGCATGCCTTCGGCACGGAAACGAGCACTGTCATAATCAGCAAATTTAGCCGGAACTTTGTCCCAGAAACGTGTTTCGCCGCCTTCAATTAGGTCATTGTCGTTTAAACGAAACGACAGCAGAACGGCTTTTTTCAACCATTGATGAACAACCCACTCGCCCGAAATTTTTTCAGCGACTCGCAACTCACCGCGGTCAATCTCGTCAATGACGTAGCGAACTGCTTCACGCAAGTCGTCATTTTCAGTATGGGCGTTGAGCTGGTCACGTTGTTCAAATGCATCGATGATGCGTTGTTTTATGTTTTCCATGATAAGAATTTAAAACTCCAGGTCTTTGATAATTTGTTTTTTTAACGTTTGTTTCTGCTTGTCGTCCAAAGCGGTTTGTTGCTCCGTGGTGACAATGAATAAATCTTCTGCCTGCTCGCCTATGGTGGTAATTTTTGCGGCAAGTAAGGTGACATTTTGTTGCTGTAAAATAGCCGCAAGTTTAGCAATAAGGCCGGGTCTGTCCAGAGTTACTAGCTCAAAGGTTGTGCGACCGTGATGCTTACTTGGTATAAATGTCACTTCTGTGGCTACTGAAAAGTTTTTCATGCGCCGTGACAAGGGGCGTTTTGTACTGGGGACAGGTATGCGTTTATGCAGAACGTCCAGCAATTGTTGTTTGACTTCTTCAATGCGCTGCGGTTCTGTCAATGGCTTGCCGTCCCGTTGCAGTACAACGAAAGTATCCATGACAAAACCGTCACGGGTGGCAAGGATTTGTGCATCCAGAATATTTAACTGCTGGCTATCCAGAACACCGGCAACAGACGCAAACAAGTGGCTTTCTTCATGATGATAAATAAACAGCTCGGTTGTACCATAGTTGTTTTCATCACCAATTAGAATCAGTGGTAACTGGTCGGTCGGCAAGTTTAATATATGCTGTGAATGCCAGCTGATCTGCTCTGGCGTATGCCGGAAGAAATAATCGGCAGTAAAACGGCCCCACAAAGCGAGAATTTCTGACTTTTCAAACCCGGCACTTAACAGCAAAGCCATTGCATTGGCTTTGTTTTCGTTTATTTTCTGGCGAATATCCAGAGTTGGTTTATTACTGTCTTGTTGCAGCAAATAAGATGTTGCGTTGTATAGCTCTTCCAGCAGGGTTGCCTTCCAGTTATTCCAGAGCGACTGATTGGTTGCGCGAATATCGGCCACCGTAAGACAATAAAGGTAGTCCAGCCGCTCGAGCGTTGAAACCTGATTAGCAAAGTCTTGTATAACCTCAGGATCATGAATGTCACGTTTCTGCGCGGTAACTGACATGGTTAAGTGGTGTCTTACCAGCCAGGCAACCAACTCAGCGTCTTCTTCGTCATAACCATGCTGATGACAGAAGTTGCGCGCGTCCATTTCGCCTAATTCAGAGTGATCACCTCCGCGGCCTTTGGCGATATCATGGAAAATACCCGCTAAATAAAGGCAGTAACGACGATCCATCTGTGCTACCAGCTTTTCGCATAAGGGAAACTGGTCCTGGTAGTCTTCGTCGCTGAAGCGGTATAGGTTTCTCACCAGACGAAAAGTGTGTTCATCAACAGTGTAAGCGTGGAACAGATCAAACTGCATTTGCCCCACAATTTGTTGCCACTGGGATAAATAACTGGCCAATACGCTGTGGTGATGCATAAGTGCAAACGCCAGGCCACAGCCACGGGGATGCTGAATGAGCTGGTTAAACAGGTTTCTGCATTCAGGGTCATGGCTAAGAGGCTCGGTTAACTGAGCGCGCGCGTTTCTGAGTAAACGAATGGTATTTGAATGGATGCCTTTTATCTGTGGGTGTTCGGCAATGCAGACAAAAGCCCGGACAATATTGCAGTGGTCGTCGAATACGTTGTCATGTCGTGCGGTGAGCAACTCATTTGAGACCGCAAAGTCATCGCTAATATGCTCTGCGTGTTGTAAGTCCTGTGTGCCCAGTATGGCCTGATGAAAGAATTGCAGTAACATCTGGTTGAGCTCGCTGACACGAAGAACCACTTTAAAGTAATCTTTCATCATGGTTTCGACGGATGCTTTACCGTCATTGCCATAACCCAGGCGAACCGCTACGCCGGGCTGAAAGTCAAATAAAAGGCGGTCTTCGCGTTTACCAGCTTCAAGATGGAGGGCAAAGCGGATGCGCCATAACCAGTTCATGCAGTCACGTAGCTCGACGAACTCATCGGCCGTCATATAACCGTATTCAACCAGGTTTTCATCTGAATGGGTGCGGAAGTGACGCTTAGCAATCCAGCCAACGGTCTGGATGTCACGCAGTCCACCGGGGCTTGATTTGATATTAGGCTCGAGATTATAGGACGTACTGTGATATTGCTGATGTCGTTGTTTTTGCTCATCAAGTTTGGCTTGATAAAAGTCTCGGCTCGACCATGGAAAGTCATTCAATAATTGTTGATGAAATTCGTTATAAAGATCCTCAGAGCCATGAAGGTAACGGCTCTCAATAAGGTTTGTAGCAATAGTAATATCGTTTTCTGATTGACTAAAACATTCGTCGATGGTGCGTACCGAATGGCCAATATCTAAATGAAGATCCCATAAAAAGGTAATAAGCTGACTGAGCTTTTCAGACAACCTGGTTTCAGCGTCTTCGCTCTGGGGGGCAATTAAAATGAGTAAATCGATATCTGAACCCGGATGCAGTGTTTCACGGCCATAACCGCCAACAGCTAATATAGTGGCGGGTTCATTGTTAAGTTTAAACTGTTGCCACAATTGGCAAATGAGCTGATCAAAAAATGTCGAACGGTGATGAACAAGCTCATCAATGTCGGCCGTAACAAAACGCGCCGCAGACCAGTTACGGTAGCTCTCCAGAAGTGCTTTATAGTCTTTAATGCAAGGGGTATGAGTTCTGTCAGGCCAACGGCCATGGAAGTCTTTATCCTGTTCAACATCAGCCATAATACCCCCTGAAGTCAGTTAGTTGTGCTCGATAACTCGCGCTAAGTCAGGTTCGTCATTACGTAATGTGAGAACCTCTACACCGTTATCCGTGACTAATAGAGTGTGCTCCCACTGTGCACTCAGACTGCGATCTTTGGTAAGTACGGTCCAGCCGTCTTTCATCAGTTTCGTGTGGCGCTTGCCAACGTTAACCATAGGCTCGATAGTAAAGCACATTCCGGCTTTTAACTCTTCGCCGGTACCTGCCTGGCCATAATGAAGAATTTGTGGATCCTCATGAAACACGGAGCCAATACCGTGTCCGCAGTATTCGCGGACAATTGAGTAGCCGTGGCTTTCCGCGTGCTTTTGAATAACTTCCGCAAAGTCGCCGAGCTTGATCCCTGGCTTGACCATTTCTATCGCTTTGTAAAGGGACTCCTGGGTCACTTTAATCAAACGTTCTGCCATAATAGTAGGCTTACCTACCACAAACATTTTTGAGGTGTCGCCGTGGTAACCATCAAGCTTTACGGTGACATCAATGTTCATAATATCGCCATCTTTAAGCTTTTTGGGACCAGGAATACCGTGGCAGACACAATGGTTAACAGAGGTGCAAATGGACTTAGGGAACCCATGGTAATTTAACGGAGCAGGGTAAGCGCCATGGTCAGTAATATACTTGTGGCAGATATCGTCCAGCTCTTCTGTGGTTACACCGGGTTTTACGTATTCACCAATCATTTCAAGAACACTAGCGGCAAGCTTGCCTGCAGCGCGCATTTTTTCGATTTCTTCGGGTGTCTTAATTGAGATGGTCATTCTCTTCCTGTCCGTGACTGCTGGAAAAGCCGACAGTTTAACAGCGACTGATAGAATTCGCTATCTTTGAGGCGGGTTAAAACATAAGTTAAGTAACGTTTTTTGTTGTGTAAGTGTGCTCGTTATGGTATAAAACGCACGCTTTTTTGGCCTTATGCCAACAAAGTAAACTTGTATGTAAATGATAATCCACACATACATCGACACATAAGGCGGGGTGCTTGTCTAAGAACAAGTCGGCTTATGGGATGTATGGAGGCTTAACCCCCTAAAAAGGAAAAATATTATGGCTAACGTGTCAATGCGTGACATGCTGAAAGCAGGTGTCCATTTCGGTCACCAAACTCGTTTCTGGAATCCAAAAATGAAACCTTACATTTTTGGTGCTCGTAACAAAATTCATATCATTAACCTCGAAAAAACTGTGCCTATGTTCAACGATGCGTTGAGCTACATGCAGCACGTTGCTTCAAACAAAGGTAAAATCCTGTTTGTTGGTACTAAGCGCGCAGCAGCAGAAGCGGTTAAAGAAGCAGCTATTAACTGTGGTCAGTACTATGTAAACCACCGTTGGTTAGGCGGCATGTTGACTAACTGGAAAACAGTTCGTCAATCAATCAAGCGTCTAAAAGACCTTGAAACAATGAGCCAGGACGGAACATTCGACAAACTAACCAAGAAAGAAGCTTTGGTTAACACTCGTGAAATGGAAAAGCTGGAAAAAGGCTTAGGCGGTATCAAAAACATGGGCGGCTTACCTGACGTTCTTTTTGTTATCGATGCTGATCACGAGCACATCTCTATTAAAGAAGCTAATAACCTGGGCATTCCAGTTGTTTCTGTTGTGGATACAAACTCTGACCCTGACGGTGTTGATTACATTGTTCCGGGTAACGATGACGCGATCCGTGCAATTCAATTGTATTTGAACACTGCTGCAGAAGCGGTAAAAGAAGCACGTACAGCGCAAGTTGAAGCAAAAGACTCTGACGATTTCGTCGAAGCAACTGAATAATCGAGGAATAGAATCATGGCAATTACAGCAGCTCTAGTAAAAGAACTGCGCGAGCGCACAGGCGCTGGCATGATGGACTGCAAAAAAGCATTGCAGGAAGTCGACGGTGATATGGAAGCGGCAATTGACCTGATGCGTAAAAGCGGTCAGGCCAAAGCAGCGAAGAAAGCAGGCCGTGTTGCAGCTGAAGGTGTTATTTTAGTTAAGTCTGAAGGCAACCAGGCAACGTTAGTTGAGCTAAACTGCGAAACTGACTTCGTAGCACGTGACGACAGCTTCCTGGCATTTGGCGATAAAGTCATTAACGTTGCATTTGCTAACAAAGAAAATGACGTTGAAGCGTTAAAAACGACTGACATCGGTGGTCAAACGGTTGAGAAAACTCGTGAAGACTTAGTGGCTAAAATTGGTGAGAACATGAACGTTCGTCGTGTTCAAACTCTTGAAGCTGGCGATGTTGTTGCAACTTACACTCACGGTGCTCGCATCGGTGTTGCAGTTGCTCTTACCGGTGGTGATGAAGACTTGGCTCGTGACTTATGTATGCACGTTGCAGCAAGTAATCCACAGTTTGTTAAGCCTGAAGACGTTGAAGCTGAAGTTGTTGAGAAAGAGCGTTCTATTCAGGTTGATATCGCAATGCAAAGCGGTAAGCCGAAAGAAATCGCTGAAAAGATGGTTGAAGGCCGTATGCGTAAGTTTACCGGTGAAATCAGCCTGACTGGTCAGCCTTTCGTGAAAGATCCATCAATGACTGTTGGTGAGTTACTGAAGAAAGCTGGTGCCGATGTTGTTACTTTCGTTCGCTTTGAAGTGGGTGAAGGTATTGAACGTAAAGAAGAAGATTTTGCTTCTGAAGTTCAGGCACAAGTGGCGGCAGCGAGCAAAGGCTAACAGCGTGGTCTCGACCAGCCCCATGAAATAGAAAATTATAAACCGCGTCTTGAGCGTTCAGGACGCGGTTTTTTTTAAACTAAAGGAAAGAGTAGAGGCAATGATGAGCACCCATCCGAAACCCAGTTATCGACGCATATTGTTAAAACTCAGTGGTGAAGCCCTTATGGGGGACGAACCATTTGGCATTGATGCTAAAGTGCTTGATCGTATGGCACAGGAAATTAAGGAATTAGTTGAACTTGGGGTTCAGGTAGGCTTGGTCATTGGCGGCGGTAACTTATTCCGTGGAGAAGGTTTAGCCAAAGCTGGTATGAATCGTGTTGTGGGCGACCATATGGGTATGTTGGCAACAGTGATGAATGGTCTGGCAATGCGTGACGCTCTGCATCGTGCTTTTGTTAACGCTCGCTTAATGTCAGCTATTGAATTAACGGGTGTTTGTGACAGCTATAACTGGGCAGAAGCTATTAGTTTATTAAAGTCAGGTCGGGTGGTGATTTTCTCTGCCGGAACTGGCAACCCTTTCTTTACGACAGACTCAGCGGCGTGTTTACGCGGAATTGAAATTGAAGCTGAAGTTGTTCTTAAAGGAACGAAGGTTGATGGGGTTTATTCGGATGATCCTGTGGGTAATCCGGATGCAACCTTGTATAAGCATATTAATTACGATGATATACTGGAAAAACAGTTAAAAGTAATGGATTTAGCGGCATTCACTCTGGCGCGAGACCACGCTTTGCCTATACGGGTGTTTAATATGAATAAGCCGGGTGCTTTACGAGCCGTGATTATGGGTGAAGAAGAAGGTACACTAATTAGTAAAGACGCAGAGTAATTGCCGCTATTGAATAGAAGGGTATAAGACAGTGATAAAAGAAATTATAGAAGACGCTAAAGATCGCATGGAAAAAAGTGTTGAGTCATTGCGTAGTCAAATGTCGAAAGTACGCACGGGACGAGCTCACCCCAGCATTTTAGATAGTGTTATGGTGAACTATTACGGTACTGACACTCCGCTGAAACAGTTGGCTAATATCACCACCGAGGACTCCAGAACTTTAGCGTTGACCGTATTTGACAAGTCGGCTTCAGCTGCGGTTGAAAAGGCAATTATTAATTCGGACTTGGGGTTAAACCCGGCATCAGCCGGAGCTGTTATTCGCATCCCTTTGCCACCATTGACTGAAGAGCGTCGTCGCGACCTGGTTAAAATTGTGCGCGCGGAAGCAGAGCAGGGGCGAGTGGCGGTACGCAATATTCGTCGTGACGCGAACAGCGATATTAAAGACCTTCTGAAAGAAAAAGAAATTACTGAAGATGAAGAACGTAGTGCTGAAGATGAGATTCAAAAACTGACGGATAAATACGTCAAGCAAATTGATGAATCGTTGAAAGCAAAAGAAGAGGACTTGATGGAAATTTAACCATCAAACCTTACCTACGTTGGTCTATGACGCCGTGTCAGGTATACTCGCACGGCGTTTTTTAATGTTTACGGCAGATTGAATGAAAGAATTACCGTCAATAGAGCAGTTAGTTCCCAGACACGTCGCCATTATCATGGACGGTAATGGTCGTTGGGCGAAACAACGCGGTAAAATACGAACTTTTGGGCATAAGGCCGGAGCAGAAGCTGTGCGCAGAGCGGTCGCTTTTGCTCGCCGTAACGGTATAGAGTCTCTGACTTTATTTGCATTTAGTAGTGAAAATTGGAAGCGTCCCGCTACTGAAGTATCGGTACTGATGGAGTTGTTTATGTCAGTATTGAAAAGCGAAGTAAAAAAGTTAGACGATAATGATATTCGCTTGCGCATTATTGGCGATAAAGGTGCTTTCTCAAAGCGTTTACAAAAGCGAATACAAGAAGCCGAAGAAAAGACTCAGAATAATAGTGGGCTAAATTTAAATATCGCTGCAAACTATGGTGGTCAATGGGATATCACTCAAGCCAGTCGTAAGTTGGCTGATAAAGTGAAAACCGGCGAGATCGAGCCTTCAGAAATTACCGAAGAGGCAATATCCGGTGAACTTATGATGGCCGATCAGCCATTACCGGATTTACTCATCCGAACGGGGGGTGAGCGTCGTATTAGTAATTTTCTATTATGGCAGTTGGCTTATGCAGAGCTGTACTTCACTTCAACATTGTGGCCCGACTTTGACGATGCCATTTTTGCTAAAGCTATAACGGATTTTGCTCAACGTGAACGTCGCTTCGGTTTAACCAGCGAACAATTGACCGTGCTTATGCAAGGCATAGAAACTCGGATAGAGGAATAACACTTGCTAAAACAACGTATTATTACAGCATTATTGCTGGTTCCAGTGGCACTATACGGGGTTTTTATGCTGCCGCTTTGGGGCTTTTCTCTGTTTATTCAGGCGGTTTTAATGCTGGGTGCCTGGGAATGGTCTCCTCTAATGGGCGTGCGTCGCACATCAGCGCGTATTGCTTATACTCTGTTTGTTGGAGCTATAATTGGTGTGCTTTCATGGCTGGCACCGTATGAACACTTATGGCGCGATGGCGAGCTTTCTAAACTGATTTATTACACTATCCTTGCCGGTGGCATCTGGTGGGTCGTAGCTTTGGCAATGATAGTTAACTACCCCTCAAGTCGCCGTATGTGGTCGCGAACCCGCGCCATTGTTGGTGTTTTTGGGCTGCTGATTTTTATTCCTACATGGGCTGCCTTAGTCACGGTCCGCTCTATCGATATTGATGAGTCACGCTTCTTTGGTGGCTGGGTTGTTCTCTTTATTCTCCTTTTAGTCTGGGCTGCCGATGTCGGTGCGTATTTTGCCGGCGTTCGTTATGGGCGCAACAAAATGATGCCAGCCGTAAGTCCGGGCAAAACGATGGAAGGTTTATGTGGCGGGGTAACTCTGGCTTTTGTGGTGATGATGGTTGTGGCGCACTGGACTAAAGTGCCAGCTGATCAATTTACCGGTTATTACTTAACCGGGTTGTTTACTGTAGTGGCGTCGGTATTCGGAGATTTAAACGAAAGTATGTTTAAACGCAGTGCCGGAGTAAAAGACAGCGGATCAATTTTACCGGGGCATGGGGGAATTCTTGACCGTATTGACAGTCTTACAGCTGCAGTGCCTATTTTTACCTTAGCTTATCTGGAGTTTTTGCATTAAACCTATGCGTCGAATTACGGTTTTGGGAGCAACAGGCTCCATTGGTCAAAACACTCTGGATGTTGTTGCACGACACCCGGAAGGCTTTGAGGTTTTTGCGCTAACCGCTCACAGCCAGGTTCAGGTAATGGCTGAGCTGTGTTTGAAGCACCATCCGCAATACGCCGTTATGGGCTCTCAAAGCAGTGCGTCAGAGCTCAAAGAGCTTTTAGGCACTGAGGTATCAACACAGGTAACCTACGGCGAAAAAGCTTTAGCAGAAGTTAGTGCCGCAGGCGACGTCAATATTGTTATGGCAGCGATAGTTGGCGCTGCAGGACTTGCCCCGACATTAGCTGCTATTGATGCGGGTAAAGATGTCTTGCTGGCCAACAAAGAAGCCTTGGTAATGAGCGGTCAATTGTTTATTGACCACGCACAACGTTCTGGCGCTCGAATAATACCAGTAGACAGCGAACACAATGCTATTTTCCAGTGCTTACCCCAGGCTGCCCAGCAGTTGGTTGGCACTATGTCTTTAGCAGAGCATGGTATTCAGCATCTGTTATTAACTGGCTCCGGTGGCCCGTTTCGGGATATACCGCTTGAAGAGCTATCGAAACAAACTCCAGGGGCGGCATGTAACCATCCCAACTGGTCTATGGGACGAAAGATATCTGTCGATTCGGCCACTATGCTTAATAAAGGACTGGAATATATTGAAGCCCGCTGGTTATTCAATTGCTCACGTGAACAGTTGAAAGTGGTGATTCACCCTCAAAGTGTTATCCATTCTATGGTCCAGTACACAGATGGCTCGGTTCTGGCGCAAATGGGGGAGCCTGATATGCGCACCCCAATTGCCCATTCATTGGGGTATCCTGAGCGATTAGAAAGCGGTGTATCAAATCTGGATTTTACTCAAATTGGACAGTTAACGTTTAAACAGCCCGAGTCAGCTCGCTATCCCTGTCTGCAGCTTGCAATAGAAGCGTGTTGGGCAGGGCAGTGGGCAACGACAGCCTTAAATGCTGCCAATGAAATAGCCGTTGATGCGTTTTTGCAGGAACAGGTGGGCTTTACCGATATCGCTAAAGTCTGTGATTCCGTATTACAGTCGGTAACAACTCATGAGGCTGATAGCATCGAGACGCTATTAGCTATCGATAAAAAAGCGCGTTTAGCAGCTAAACAATGGTTGCAGGAGTACGCACAGTGATAGACGCAATTTGGTATTTCTTTTCGTTTGTTGTCACATTGGGAATTTTGGTTGCGTTTCACGAGTTCGGGCATTTTTGGGTTGCTCGACGCTGTGGCGTTAAGGTAATAACCTTTTCTGTTGGTTTTGGTCGCGCTATTTGGAAGCGTACCGGAAAAGACGGTACGGTCTATCAACTAGGTGTTATCCCTCTTGGCGGTTATGTTCGAATGCTGGATGAACGCATTGATGATGTTACCGAAGAAGAGCGAGATGTAAGCTTTAATGCACAGTCGGTTTATAAACGTTTTGCCATAGTAGCGGCGGGTCCTGTTGCTAACTTTGTCCTTGCGGTAGCGGTGCTATGGCTCATGTTCGGTATTGGTGTGCCGACGGTAAAGCCTGTTATTGGTGATATCAAAGAAAACTCCATTGCTGCAAAAGCAGATCTGGAAAGAGGCAGTGAAATTTTGTCAGTCGACGATGTAGAAGCTTATGACTGGCAACAAGTGCAGCTGGGCTTAATGTCCGCTATTGGCGATGACGAGACGATAATAACGTTAAGAACTCCGGCGGGAAGTGAAGTTCAGCGCAGGCTGGACTTGACCAGCTGGCGGTTTGATCCTGAGACAGAGTCGACCTTTGGAAGTTTAGGTATTGAGGTTTATCAGCCTGAAGTCTACACCGAGCTTAGTCAGGTTGAAGCAGACTCACCTGCTGATGCGAGCGGCCTTAAAGCGGGCGACACTATTATTTCTATTGACGGTGAGCAGGTCGATAGCTGGGAAAAAATACGTGAAATTATTGCTCAGTCGGCTGGGCAGAGTCTGTTGTTTACGGTTGAAAGAAATAGCGTTGAGCAGGAAGTTTCTGTTCAAATAGGGGAACGGGAAAGTCAAAATGGTGTCATAGGCTACCTTGGCGTAGTTCCGGTGACTGAACCGTTACCTGATAATTATGTTTTCAACCATCAATACGGGTTTTTCGGGGGCTTAGCGAAAGGCGCAGAAAAAACTTGGGAGTTGATGGTTGTTAGCGTGAAAATGATAGGTAAACTGCTGACCGGAGATGTTTCTGTAAAGAACCTGGCAGGGCCTTTAAGTATTGCTGAAGGTGCTGGTGTTAGCGCTAGTAACGGGTTCGTCTATTTTTTAAGTTTTTTGGCATTATTAAGTGTCAATTTAGGGATAATAAATTTATTACCTTTACCGGTGTTAGACGGCGGTCATTTAGTGTTTTACAGCATTGAATGGATTCGTGGTAAGCCGGTATCCGAAAGAGTGCAAGACGTTTGCTATAGGATTGGTGGGGTGCTGGTATTCGCGTTGATGGCGTTAGCAATATCAAATGACATCGCCCGTTTCGCATTCTGAGTCACGAATTAACAAAAAAGTAGCTAGTGATAATGACGTTTAAAAAGCTGTTAGTGAGTGCCATGATTGCAGGTGCAGTAGCACCAGCCTACGCACAAGACGAGTTTGTTGTTCAGGATATTGAAGTTAAAGGGTTACAACGTGTCGCTTTAGGTGCTGCGTTAACTTATATTCCGGTTAGGGTGGGTGATGAAGTGAGTGAGTTACAGATTCGTAGCGCCATTCGCTCACTCTACTCTTCGACTCACTTTAACTATATTGATGCACGGAGAGATAACGATACGTTAATTTTCACCGTCAGTGAGCGACCAACCATTGCTGAAATTACCTTTGAAGGTAACAGCGATATCAAAGACGAGCAGCTTGAAGAGAGCTTGCTTGATAATAATATTGTTACTGGTGAACCTCTGGATAGAACGACTATTTCAGGCATAGAGAAAGGTCTGGAAGATTTCTATCATAGTGTTGGTAAATATAATGCATCGGTGGATATACAAGTTGTTGATTTGCCGCGCAACCGAGTTGAGTTGCGTATGAACTTCGACGAAGGCGACGCTGCTGAAATTGCACAAATTAATATTGTGGGTAATAAGGCGTTTGCCGATGAGCAACTTCTTGATGCTTTCGAACTTCGCGATGACCTCCCGTGGTGGAACGTTATTGGCGAAAAGCGCTACCAGAAACAGCAGTTAAGTGGTGACTTAGAGACTTTAGAGTCTTTTTATCGGGACCGTGGGTATTTGCGTTTCCAGGTTGAATCAGTTCAGGTTTCTATGACACCCGATCGTGAAGGTATTTATATCACCATCAATGTTAAAGAGGGTGATAAATACAACGTAAGCGAAACCGATGTTATTGGGGATCTAAAAGGCCACGAAGAGCTAGTCAGCCGAATTGCGACTATTGAAGAAGGTACCCTCTATAACGCCGCACAGGTGACTTATATCGAGGATATGATTAGCCGCTTTTATGGTCGTTACGGTTATGCTTACCCTGAAGTTCGGGCCATTCCAGAACATAATGACGATGACAAAACGGTTAAAATTACTTTCTCGGTAGAACCGGGTAAGCGTGTCTATGTACGTCACATTAATTTTGAAGGTAATGGTGCGACAAAAGACCGGGTGCTTCGTCGTGAAATGCGCCAACTGGAAGGTGCCTGGTTATCTGACAATAAAATTGAACAAGGTAAGGTTCGTCTTGAACGTCTTGGTTTCTTTGAGACAGTTGAAACATCAACTGAGCGAGTCGAAGGCAGAGATGATCAGGTTGACGTGACCTATAAGGTGAAAGAGCAGCCATCGGGCTCCTTTAACGCCGGCGTTGGTTATGGTGACTACTCAGGTTTGCAACTTAATGCGGGTGTTCAGCAAAATAACTTCCTGGGCACTGGTAACAGAGTTGGATTTAATGTCAGTACCAGCCGCTTTAATAAAAACGTTAACGTTTCCTATACTGACCCGTACTTCACAATGAATGGTGTTAGCCTTTCAGGACAAGTGTATATGAGTGAGTTTGATGCCGGTCAGGCGGAAAACTTAATTCGTTACAATCAGAGAACCTTTGGTGTTTCAAGCGGTGTAGGCTTCCCGGTTGATGAAATCAACAGCTTTAACTTTGGTATTGGTTATAAAAACCAGGAAGTAACGAACGTTGACGGTTATGAGCAAATACGGAAATTTTACTCCGCATACTTAAACCGGGAGAACCCTGACGACGGTGTCGCTTTCGATATTTATGAGTTTAATATGGGCTGGTCCCGTGTAACCTTAAATAGAGGGCGCTTTCCAACTAGTGGTTCTTCTCAACGCGCTGGCATTGAGATCTCTGCGCCGTTTAGTGATGTCCAGTATTTCCGGACGAACTATGAATATAAACATTACTACCCACTAACGCGTGACCAGCAATGGACATTCCTGACACGCCTTAACCTAGGTTATGGTAATGGTTATGGTACAGATGACAGAGGCAATGATTACTTATTGCCATTCTGGGAGTCTTTCCGAGTTGGCGGACAGGGCGACTTACGTGGTTTCGAAGCTAACACTGTTGGACCACGAGCTATTTACAGTTCTGCAAGCCAGCTACCGGCACCACCAGACGTAACCGGGGCGCCAAATGGTTTGCCATCTGGCTCAGATTCACAACAAGTTCAGGTGAGCCGCTTTGCCGTTGGCGGTAACGCAAAAGTTGTCGGGGGGCTTGAGCTTATCGTACCGACACCTTTTGTCGATGAAGGTATGCGTAATAGCGTAAGAACAAGTGTCTTTGTTGACTTCGGTATGGTCTGGGATACAGAATTCGACTACGATAGGTATAAAGACCTGCAGCTGGCTCAGGGAAGTCAGCCGTTAACGGATTACAGTTCGCCAGGCGACTTCAGAGCTTCAGCGGGTGTATCCGTTCAATGGATATCACCAATGGGTCCGCTGACCTTTTCTCTGGGGCGGGCTCTGAAAGAAGTTGAGGGTGATGAAACTCAAGTGTTCTCGTTTAATATCGGAACCACATTCTGATAATAATAATTAAATATTAGTAACAAAATTTGAAGGAGTTTTACCTTGAAAAAGTTAATTAAATCTACAGCTGCAGCTGTTGCTGTTTCAACAGCACTTTTTGCAGGCGCCGCGCAAGCACAGCAGAAAATTGGTGTGGTCGATATGATGGAAGTATTCCAACAGCTACCACAGCGTGAGCAAATTTCAGAGCAGTTACAGAACGAGTTCCAGGATCGCTTTGAAGAAATGCGTCGTCTTGAGCAAAAGGTTCAGGAATTGCGTCAAAAGCAAGAACGTGATGCGTCAATTATGTCTGCGTCTGAAAAAACTCAGCTAGAGCGTGACCTGGAAGAGACTATCTCTCAGGCTCAGCTAAAAAGCAAAGCGCTTCAGGAAGACACCCGTCGTCGCCAAAACGAAGAGCGTAATAAGTTGCTTGGCAAGGTACAGGATGCAATTACTGCAGTAGCTGAAGACAAAGACTACGATATGGTTCTTGAAAGTAACGCTGTAACTTACATGAAAGCAGATAACGACTTGTCTGGTGCGGTTGTCGAGAAAATGACCTCAGGTAACTAATCTATGACTGAGTACACATTGCAGCAGTTGGCTGACCATGTGGGTGGGGAGGTGCGAGGAAATGCGCAGCTCCCCATTTTGCGCGTGGCGACCTTGCAGTCTGCTACTGGTGACGCTATAGCTTTTTTGGCAAATAGTCGTTACAAAAGTCAGCTAGAAACTACGTCTGCCGGGGCGGTTATTGTCTCCGAAAAAGACGACAGTGATGCCGTTAATAACGCAATTCGGGTATCCAACCCTTATGCTGCATTTGCCAAAATTGCACAGTTATTGGATACCACGCCTAAGCCTGCGAAGGGCGTGGCTGATTCCGCGAAAATTGCTGAATCAGCAAGTATTGGTGTTAACGTTAGTATTGGTGAATACGTCGTTATTGAAGACGGGGCCATCATTGGGGATAACACCAGTATTGGAGCTCACTGCTATATTGGAGCTGAAACACAGCTTGGTTCTGGCTGTACGCTCTGGTCGGGAGTAAAAGTTTATCACCGTTGTGTTATTGGTGATAACTGTCTATTTCATGCGGGGGCGGTTATTGGAGCTGATGGCTTTGGTTGGGCGCCTGAAAATGGTAAATGGTTGAAAATTCCCCAACTGGGCCGTGTTGTTATTAAAGACAACGTTGAAATTGGTGCTAGTACTACGGTTGACCGTGGTGCACTCGATGACACCGTTATTTCATCGGGTTGTATCATTGATAACCAGTGCCAGATTGCTCATAACGTATTTATAGACGAAGACACTGCTATTGCCGGTTGTACGGTTTTAGCCGGTAGTTGTCATATCGGTAAACGCTGTATGATTGGTGGTGCCTCAGCCATTAATGGTCATATTAGCGTATGTGATGATGTGCAAATCATGGGATTTGCTATGGTAATAAAAGAGATCACTGAGCCAGGTGTTTATGCGTCAGGTATACCTGCCAGCGGACACCGTGAATGGCGGCGTAATGGTGCCAGGTTCCGCCAATTGGATGATCTCTTTAAGCGTGTAAAAGAACTGGAAAAACAAGCTGACAATAACAACTGAGTAAGGTGAAAGGTTTGAAAATTACGGAATCAGGGTTTGATATTCAAGGGGTATTAGATTTACTTCCCCATCGTTATCCGTTTTTATTAATAGACAGAGTTATCGAGACAAACTCGAAAGACTCTTTGCACGCGATAAAGAATGTCAGCTTTAATGAACCGATGTTTAATGGCCACTTCCCGGGCAAACCAATTTTCCCGGGAGTTTTGTTGCTGGAAGCAATAGCTCAGGCCTGTGGTTTACTCGGTTTTAAAATTACAGAGAGTAAAAAGAGCGCAAACGACTTATACCTATTCGCTGGTATTGATAACGCGCGTTTCAAGCGTCAGGTTATCCCGGGCGATACAGTAGACTTTTATGTCACCTTTGAAAAAGAACGCCGTGGTATCTGGAAGTTTACCGGGCGTGCCGAAGTTGATGGCGATGTCGCCTGTACTGCTGAAATTATCTGTGCAAGAAGAGAAGTTTAAGTGATTCACGAAACCGCAATTATTGACCCGAGCGCAGAGATTGGAGCCAATGTCAGCGTTGGCCCATGGACAGTCATTGGTCCAAATGTTGTTATTGGCGATAACTGCGACATTCGCTCGCACGTTGTTTTAAAAGGCCCTACGACCATTGGGAAAAACAACACTATTTATCAGTTTGCTTCTGTTGGCGAGGATTGTCAGGATAAAAAGTACGATGGTGAGCCAACTGAATTAGTGATTGGCGATAATAATGTATTTCGTGAGTCCGTAACCATTCATCGTGGCACCGTGCAGGATGACTCGCTCACCAAGATTGGCGACAACAACTTATTTATGGCATATGTGCATGTGGCACATGACTGTGTAATAGGTAACGACAACATCTTTGCCAATCAGGTTACTTTAGCCGGGCATGTTCATGTCGGGGACTGGGTTATCCTCGGAGGTATGACGGGAGTGCATCAGTTTTGCCACATTGGTTCACATTCATTTGCTGCAGTTAATTCTATTGTGGTTCAGGATATTCCTCCTTTTGTTATGGCGCAGGGACATAATGCTAAACCCAGAACCATCAATGCAGAAGGCTTAAAGCGCCGAGGTTATACTCCTGAGCAAATTCAGAATGTGCGCCGGGCATACAAAATATTATATCGCTCCAGTCTGACAGTAGAAGAAGCATTGGAAGGTATTACTGCATTAAATGAACCGGCGCTTGACGGCTTCACTGCTTTTGTAGAAAACAGTTCACGAGGCATTATTCGTCCGTAATGAATAGCAAAAAGCCGCCGAAAATAGCCATTGTTGCCGGTGAGCACTCGGGCGATCTTCTAGGGGCCGGGCTTATGCAGGCCATTTCAAAACGTCATCCTGGTGCAAGCTTTATTGGCGTCGGTGGTCCTTTAATGGCAGCGCAGGGCATGGATTCTTACTTTCCCATGGATGACTTAGCCGTTATGGGGATAGCCGAAGTCGTACAGCAACTTCCTAAGCTGTTACGACACCGGAAAAATTTGGTGCACTATCTTATCGAAGAACAACCCGATGTAATGATAGGTATTGACGCTCCGGACTTTAACCTGACGGTTGAAACTCGCCTTAAGAATGCCGGTATAGCAACGATTCATTATGTTAGTCCATCGGTATGGGCGTGGCGAGAAGGGCGTATTAAAGGCATTAAGAAGGCAGTAGATCATGTACTGTGCTTGCTGCCTTTTGAAAAGGACTTTTACGATAAGCACGGTCTCCCGGCGACTTTTGTCGGCCACCCTCTGGCCGATGACATCCCAATGCAATGGCAGCAGACTCCAGCGAGAAAGGAGTTAAAACTCGAACCTGAAAGCGAGTATTTGGCTATTCTGCCTGGTAGCAGAAAAGGTGAAATTGCCCGTATGGCGCCTGTATTTTTGCGAGTTGCCAAAAAAATAGCAGAGAAGTATCCGAACCTTCGTTTCGTGGCACCGATGATAAGCGACGCTCGTGCTGAGCAGTTTCAGGAACTCATTAAGCAATACAGTCCAGAATTGACCATTGCGCTTCCTGTAGGCGAAAGCCGTAAGGTTATGGCGGCATCAAATTACCTGCTGCTGACATCGGGAACTGTGGCGCTTGAAGCATTACTTATTAAACGCCCTATGGTGGTAGCTTATCGGTTCCACTGGTTGTCTTATCAAATTATTAAGCGTTTATTCCATGCGCCGTTCTTTTCATTGCCGAACCTTTTAGCGGGCAAAGAAATTGTGCCGGAACTCGCTCAGTCAGAGGCGTCTGAAGAAGGTATCGAGCAGGCCTTAGTTGAGTTAATCGAGCAGGACAACACCGCTTTGCTTGAACAGTTCAAAACTATCCATCAGCAGTTGAAAGTCTCAGCCAGCGAAAAAGCGGCTAATGTTGTAGACTCCTTTCTATAGTTCTATTTTTTAGAAATAAAACCTGAATTCAATGCGCTAATAATTCCAAAAAATAGACCTTATTATAGGGGTATCTAAACAGGAGGAATTTATTATGGGTTTATTAGTGGATGGTCAGTGGCACGATAAGTGGTATGACACTAAAAAACATGGTGGGCGCTTTGTGCGCAGCGAATCACAGTTTCGCAGTACAGTCGCTAAAGGTACCGAGTTTGAGCCCGAATCCGGCCGATATCACCTTTACGTTTCTTATGCCTGCCCCTGGGCTCACAGGGCATTAATTTTTCGCAAGTTAAAAGGTCTGGAAAATCATATCGATGTCTCGGTAGTACATCCCTTGATGTTGGAGAATGGCTGGAAGTTTTCTGAGCCTCCTCTTAACGAGCCACTCTATGACGCTGACTTTCTCTATCAAATTTATCTGAAAGCAGATCCCGAATATACGGGACGAGTTACTGTACCAGTGTTATGGGATAAGAAGACCCAGACCATAGTCAATAACGAGTCAGCGGAAATTATACGAATTTTCAATTCTGCGTTTGATGAGCTGACCGGAAATACTCTGGACTTTTTTCCGGTGAGTAAGCAAAAGCAGATAGAAGAAATTAACGAGTGGGTTTACAACGACATTAACAATGGTGTTTATCGTAGCGGCTTTGCGACCACGCAAAAGGCTTACGAAGAGGCTTACCAGTCTTTATTTGCGGCACTGGATAAAGTCGAAGACATTCTCAGTCAGAGGCGTTACCTTGCCGGTGATGAACTGACAGAGGCGGACTGGCGATTATTTACAACTTTGGTTCGCTTTGATGCGGTTTACTTCGGTCACTTTAAGACCAATAAAAAACGCATTGTCGATTATCCTAATATGTGGAACTACTTGCTGGAGCTGTATCAACACCCGGGTGTGGAAGAAACGGTCGTGATGGATCATATAAAAACTCACTATTATGCCAGCCATACTACAATTAACCCGACTCAGGTGGTGCCTAAGGGCCCTGAAATCGATTTTCATCAAACACATAATCGGGGTCAAAATGGAGGTAAAAAATCATGAGCGCTATTTTGGCAAAACACCGGGGCATGCCGGCTCAGGACGGTGCAGGGGTTAAGCTTACCCGCATTATTAATCAGCCGGGTTTGAAACATCAGGATCCATTTTTAATGTTGGACGAATTTCGCTCGGATAATCCCGATGACTATATTGCAGGCTTTCCACCTCATCCGCATCGCGGATTTTGTACTTTGACTTATATGCTGGCCGGAACCATGGAGCACAAAGACTCGGTTGGCAATACGGGCGCAGTAGAGGCCGGTGGCGTACAATGGATGAAAGCAGCTAAAGGCATCATACACGCTGAAATGCCGAAGCAGGTTGAAGGTCTGATGTGGGGCTTTCAGCTATGGGTTAATTTGCCATCTGACGAAAAAATGAGCGAGCCTGATTGGCATGACTTTCCATCGGCGATTATTCCCGAAGTAAAAAGTGATGATGCTCTTGTCAGAGTTATTTCGGGGCAATATGAGCAGCAAGAAGGTCCGGTCAGAGCGCCCGGGCGTGATTTCTTAATGCTGGACGTACACTTAGGGAAGAAAGACTTTAGCTTGCCTTCTCAGGGACAAAAACGTCGCTTACTCTATGTTTATCAGGGCGGTTTAACGGTTAACGGAGAGCTCGCAAAGGAAGGTGAGTTGCTCGTGCTTGATCCGGCGGACACGTTAACGTGCACTGCTAACGAAGGTGCACGATTTATTCTACTGGCTGCAAAACCCATCGAAGAGCCGATTGCTCAGTATGGGCCGTTTGTCATGAATAACTCAGGTGAGATTGAACAGGCGATAAAAGACTACCAGGCAGGGACTCTGGCAGCCAATCAAAAGCTAAGTTAGCGCAGTTCTAATGCTTCAGTCTGCTCCAGTAATCGCTCATAGCGGTTACTGTGGCTGCTGGAGAGCTGCAGCCCCTCTAACACTTTAAAACAATGGTCACATTCTTTTTTCAATAACTTTCGTTCTGCGTTAGGAGTCTCTTCGATAAAGCGCACGGCCGCCTGGATAAAGTTAAGTGCAGCGCCACTATTCATTGGAGCCACCTCCATCGCTTCACGGAACAGCTCTAATGCGCGACTGTAATGACCTTCCTGATAAGCTTCAGCACCTGCTTTGTGCACTTTAAAGAAGGCGTCCTGCTGCTTTTGAGCGGCGGCAAGTCTGGCTTGCAGGATTTTAGTGGTGTAACTGTCAAGTAGCAGGTTGTCGTCTTTATACGCGGCAAGCGCATTGGCTTTTTCGTACTCGCCGACATCCAGAAGAACTGCGATAACGTCTGGTAGTAAATCTTTATTAATGGGTTGGTTCGTTGCCAGATTTTCCCCGACAACTTCGTTTAAACGCTGTTGGGCTTCACGTAAACGACCGTTAAACGAATCAATTCGTGACAGTAAAATGGCTTCTAAATCTTCAAATGAAATATCGGCATGCAATAGATGCTCATCGTAACGGGCTCGCTGAAGCTCCATCGTAGCTTCGGTTTGGTACTTACTAATCTGCTGTGGCGTGTCGCTGTGTTCAGCTGCATCAAGAATACTGCGCAAGTAATTACATAAGTGCTGTGCATTACGAAAGACCGATTTTCGTGCTATTTGCAGAACGTTATTCATGGCTTGCTTGGCTATATCAAAGTCACCATTGTCGCGTGCTATGTGAGCCAGTTTGGTTTGTCGCTCAATAGAAAAGGGCGCCATGGTTATTGCATCGCGTGCACTTTCCAGTGCCTCTTCAAGCTGTTGTTGTTGCAGGTAGCATTCGGTTTTTAAATCATGGGCCTCAATGGCATTGGGCATACGCTTAATAATATGATTAAGAATATTAAGCGCTTCTTCTGGTGAGTTTTGCAGCAGTCGGGTTTCCGCCAGCTTTAGAAACACCCAGCTATGGGAATTTTCTTCCAGCAGATCTTTAATGGCTATTTCGGCTTTATCCAGTTGCCCGGTTTTATTGTACAGCTCAATTTGCAGTTTTCGGCAGTAATTGCTGTAACGGCTGTTTGACTGGATGTGTTTCTGGCAAGCGCTAATGCAGGCTTCATAATCGTGTTTAGTCAGAGCTTTAAATACATCTTTTAACCACATGCGACGCTTGTAGGCACGCATTAAACGAGAGCGCAAAACACGATGGGAAAAAGGCTTCATCAAATAGTCGTCTGGTTGCAGCTCCAGCGCGCTTAAAACCATTGGACGGGTATTGTCGCCGGTAATAATAAAGAACAGGGTGTGCTCTTTCATTAAACCGCGAACCTGAAGCTCTTCCAGAACCTGTCGGCCATTTCGACCTCGGCCCAGATTATAGTCTACCAACAGAATATCGTGCGGGTTTTTGATGTAGGCAGCAATGCCCGCTTCACCCGTTGTCTTGATTTGGACGTCTTTTGCCCCCAAGTTTAACAGCAGGCCTTTGAGCATAACCTGAAAGGGCTTCTGGTCATCAATCAATAACACTCGTTTATCATTGAGCTCTAAGGTTTTGTCCATTAGTGTCAAACAGTATCCTGATAGTATTCAATACCGACAGCATACTGGCTAATTTCAATAATGTTAAGCGGCAACGGAGGCTGATGTGAAAGCAATTCAGATTTCAGAGCAAAAAGTGACATGGAAAGACGGTATTAATTTAAGCGAGCCGCGTGCAGATGAGGTTCAGTTGCGTGTTTTAAGCGCCGGGGTTAACCGCGCAGATCTAATGCAAATAGCAGGGAAGTATCCTCCGCCTAACGGCGTATCCGATATTCCCGGGTTAGAAGTCTGTGGCGTTATAGAGCAGGTGGGCAGCCAGGTTTCCGACTGGAAGACAGGGCAACGTGTTAGTGCCTTACTAGCCGGAGGCGGTTTTGCAGAGCGGGTCAATGTTTCGGCAAAACAACTGCTGGAAGTGCCGGATGACTGGAGTCATGAAACCGCAGCTGGCTGGCTTGAGACTTTTGCTACTGCTTATCTCAATGTTTTCCAGTTAGCCGGGCTAAAACAGGAAGAGCGGGTATTGGCGCATGCCGGTGCCAGTGGGGTCGGAACCTCGCTAATACAGTTGTGCCGTGAAAGCGGTAATGACGTTATTGCCGTCGTAGGCAGCGATGAAAAATCACGATTTTGTCTGAACCTCGGCGCGAAGCATGTAATTAACCGATATCAGCAAGACATTGTTGAAGAAGTTAAGGCGCTGGGAGAAGTCGATGTCATCCTCAATCCGGTTGCCGGCGAATCTATCGCAAAAGACCAGCAGTATTTAAAGCAAGACGGTCGTATTATTTTGATTGGCTTAATGGGCGGTCGTACGGGAGAAGTTGATTTCGGGCGAATGCTAATGAAGCGTCAGAAGCTTATGGGCTCGACGTTGCGGGCGCTGTCTTCAGTACAAAAAGGTCATATTTTAAACGGTTTATGGCATGACTTTAGCGATAAGTTTAAAACCGGCAAAATAAAACCTATTATCGATCAGGTTTTTACAGCTGATGATATTCAAAAAGCGCTGGACTATGTTGCGGCGAATAAGACGCAGGGAAAGGTAATACTGAAGTTGGCCGAGCAGTAGTAAATGGTGGAGGGGGCAGGATTCGAACCTGCGAAGGCTGAGCCGTCAGATTTACAGTCTGATCCCTTTGGCCACTCGGGAACCCCTCCACTCAAGTGGCGCGTATAATAACAGTCTTAGCTTAGCTGTAAAGAGAAAACTTAAACTTTTAGGACTTTGGCCGATACAGAACTATCGGTAATTGATAATCCAGAGTCTTAATGAGTCAAGTTTCTGCTGTTCAGAACAATGCCGCTCATTTTTTTGAGCAACACGCGAGCGAAGCCGTTAACCACGGTTTCTCCGGTGAGTTCGCTTATTGGGTCTCGGCACTCGGTGCTGACCCGGTTGTCTCTGAACGCCCAACTGAGGTGAATTGGCAGCGCTCTATCGGTGCAGGCAGGGCAAGACCTTTAGATGTTCAGCCAGGTGCTGTGATGGCCTCAGGCGTTTATGCAACCGTAAGCCAGCTGTCGGACTTTAAATTACAGGACGCGACTCATCCTCAACCCCTCATTCCGGATGCAACGCCGGATCGTTTGCCTTTAGAGCTGATTCAGAACCTGGACTGGAAAGTACGGCAGCGACTTGAGAAGAAAAAGCAACCTCAGGCTGATGACAAAAACGACTACCGACACAAAGGGCCCGCCGGTCTTTACGATGTGCTGCAAAAACTGGGAATTACCCACTAAGCTTTTTATTGGTGTTAAAGAGTTCCCGAGAACCTCTCTATATTGCATAATGCTGTTACCATTTCGCAAATTCGATAAAACATGAAGCAACTGCGCCCAGAGGACGAAGATCGTATTGACGCCTTTACTGAGCATTTGTGGCTGCATCATGGTTCCAGCGAAAACACTCAGGCGGCTTACCGTAGCGACTTACGACGTTTTTGTGAGTACCTTATACCCTCGAAAAAATCGCTGATGGACACCGATGAATTAGTACTTCAGGACTACTTGCTTTGGCGCAGAACTCAAGGGCTCTCGCCAAGAAGCACATCGAGATTTTTAAGTTCGGCAAAAAAGTTTTTCCAATTTGCGGTAAAACAGCAATGGGTAGCGGTTGATCCAACTGCGCGCCTGAAGCGTCCTAAATTGCCACAGAGCATTCCTCACTCATTAAGCGAAGCTGACGTTGAGTCGTTATTGCAGCAGCCTGATACAGAAACTCCCATTGGCCTGCGTGACAGAACCATGCTGGAAGTGCTTTACGCTACGGGGTTAAGGGTAACGGAGCTTATTCGTCTGCAGTATGACCAACTGAGCCGCCAGCAAGGCTTGGTAAGGGTTGTTGGGAAGGGAAATAAAGAGCGTTTGGTGCCTTTGGGTGAAGAAGCACTGGAATGGTTAGACACATACTTAAAGCATGGTCGCCCAGCGATAACGGATAAAAGTAGTCCCTGGATATTCGTGACGCAAAGAGGTTCGTTACTAACGCGTCAGGCATTTTGGTACCGTTTGCGGCATTACGCAGAGGAAGCCGGAATTTATGCTCATTTGTCGCCCCATACGTTACGGCATGCATTTGCCACGCATTTGCTGAACCATGGCGCCGATTTGCGCGTATTACAGCTACTTTTGGGGCATAGCGACTTGTCGACCACTCAAATTTACACCCAGGTTGCACGCGAGCGTCTGCAGGCCTTGCATGCTCAGCATCACCCTCGCGGTTAATTGCATTTTAGCCGTTAAAAGGGTAGGGTTCGGACAGTTAATTTACGAGGTTATTATGCGCAATTTGATGTTTGTATTAGGGTTTGCGGGGCTGGCAAGTGTCGGCTTTAGTACCAGCGCTGTTGGTGCTGGACAAAATGAAGTTGATGCCCGCCATTTGAATAAAATTGGTATTGAGGTGTTGTCGACCGCGCCGGGTGAAATAGACGGTTATGTCCGTGCTGTTACTAATCAGGGTATGTTTTATGTTTCTGACGATGGTACGCGCTTAATCAGTGGAAATGTTTTCGATATTACCGGTAAAGAGCCTGTTAATTTAAGCGAAACCGCAATGGCCAATGTGCGCTTAAAAATGCTGGAAGGTTTCACTGATGACATGATTGTTTATCCGGCAGAGAACGAAAAATATGAAGTTACCATTTTCACCGATACAACCTGTGGCTATTGTCAGCGTTTGCATCAAAACATGAGCAGTTATCATGCTGAAGGAATTACCATTAAATACTTAGCCTTCCCTCGTGGTGGTATGAGTAGCAAAGGTGCGCGTCAGTTGCAGACCGTCTGGTGTGCTGATGATAAAAAAGCAGCCATTGCCGCCTTTAAAGATGAAGAAAGTTTTAGCGGCAGCTCTAACTGTTCAAATCCGGTTGCTGAGCATTATCAACTGGGTAAATCCTTTGGTGTAACCGGTACACCAGCTATTATCCTGCCGGACGGACGTATGGTGCCTGGCGCATTACCGGCCTCAAGATTAGTGGCTGAAATCAAAAAAGGTGAGTCGCAGTAATTCATGAGTGACTATGAAATACGTCGTTATCAGGTTGTTGACGATGGTTTTCTGCCGCAGCAAATGCCTCCTTTGTTGCGGCAAATTTATGCACGGCGCGGAGTTCGCAGTGCGGACGAATTGTCTCTTAAAGCTTCAGGGCTTCTTCATTTCTCTTCGCTGAAAGATATTGCTAAAGCTGTTGAACTGCTTCGAACTGCATTAAAAAAGCAGCGACGCGTATGCATCTGTGGTGACTTTGACGCTGATGGAGCGACCAGCTCGGCGCTGATGGTTTCCGCTTTGCAGGCTTTTGGCTTAGAAAAGGTTGGTTACCGTGTTCCGAACCGAATGACAGACGGCTATGGGCTTTCTGTTGCTATGGTAGAACAACTGACCGCAGACAACGTCGATCTTATTATTACTGTTGATAACGGCATTGCGGCACACGACGCCATCTCTCTTGCGCGGGATAACGGCATACAAGTTTTGGTAACCGATCATCATTTACCTCCGGCGGAGCTTCCTCTTGCTGACGCCATTGTTAACCCAAACCAGCAGGGTTGCGAGTTCCCAAGTAAGAATTTAGCCGGGGTTGGTGTTGCATTTTACGTGTTGCTGGCGTTGCGCGCAGCGTTAAGAGAAGAAGGCATAGAACCTTTACCGAATCTGGCAGACTGGCTTGATCTTGTGGCTTTAGGCACTGTCGCCGATGTCGTACCGCTGGATTATAACAATCGCGTATTAGTGCAACAGGGTATAGCCCGTATTCGTAAAGGTATGAGTCGCCCCGGAATTAAAGCGTTGTTGGAAGTTTCCAACCGTGACGCGAGTCAGTTGGCAGCCAGTGATTTGGGGTTCGCCCTGGGGCCGCGTATTAACGCTGCAGGCCGGTTAGACGACATTGGGCTCGGAATAGAATGTTTATTAGCGGGTGAGTCCCGGGCAAAGCAGTTAGCGCAGCAACTTAACGATTTAAACCAACAGCGTAAGTCTATTGAAACGGAAATGCGTGAGCATGCCGAAAGTGCAGTCGCGAAATTACGTTTTGACCAGGGGCAGGTACCGGATTTAGTCACCCTGTATCAGCCAGACTGGCATGCTGGTGTTATTGGTATTGTTGCGGGCAGGGTAAAAGAGCAGGTGAACCGCCCGGTTATTGCATTGGCGAATGACGATGACAATTTACTAAAAGGCTCGGCGCGTTCGGTCAGTGGCCTGCATATGCGTGACTTATTGGAGCGTATTCATAGTCTGGAGCCTGGCATTATGGAACGTTTTGGCGGACACGCTATGGCAGCGGGGTTAACGCTAAAAAAAGTGAACCTAACGCGGTTTTCCGAACTGGCTGAACAAGTCGCATCCGAATGGTTATCGGAAGAACAAAAGCAGCGGGTATTCTGGTCAGATGGTGAGTTGACTGTACCGCAGTTGTCACTCGACAGTGTGAATACTCTGCAAAATGCAGGTCCATGGGGGCAGCAGTTTCCTGAGCCCATGTTTGACGGGCAGTTCGAATTGGTTGACCAGCGGATCGTTGGCGAACGCCATCTAAAATTGGTGGTGCGTCATCCTCAGGGGGAGTTGTTAGACGGCATCGCTTTTAACGTTGATACACAACAATGGCCAGCGCGGCAGGCTACGGTTGTTGAACTTTTATACAAGCCGCAACTTAATCACTTCCGCGGACGCACAAACGTCCAGTTGTTGGTGGAGCAAATCCGCGCAATACGTTAAACTACGCCCCTTTAAAATAAACAGAATTAGGTAGTCGCATGTTTGAGACCAACGCAACCTACAATAACATTAAAGATATGCGTGAGCGTAGCAATGCGCTTAGGGGGTATCTTTGACTACGATGCTAAGTTAGAGCGTCTGGAAGAAGTTACCCGTGAAATGGAACAGCCCGATGTCTGGGATGATCCACCAAAAGCGCAGGCGTTAGGTAAAGAACGTGCCGCATTAGAGCAAGTAGTAGAAACTCTGGATAAACTTCAGCAAGGTCTGGATGATGTAGAAGGCCTCGTCGATTTAGCTGTAGAGGCTGATGATGAAGATACCTTTAACGAAGCTCAGGAAGAATTATCAGGCTTAGAAAAACAGCTTGAAAACTTAGAGTTTCGCCGGATGTTCTCAAAAGACAATGACTCTGCCGACTGTTATCTGGATATTCAGTCAGGCTCTGGCGGAACCGAGGCTCAGGATTGGGCCAATATGTTACTGCGCATGTATTTGCGTTGGGCTGAAGCGCATGACTTTAAAGCGGAAATTACTGAGCTGTCAGAAGGTGATGTTGCCGGAATAAAATCAGCAACGGTGCGTGTAGCCGGAGAGTACGCTTATGGCTGGCTAAGAACCGAAACTGGTGTTCATCGCCTGGTTCGTAAATCACCTTTTGACTCAGGTAATCGTCGGCATACATCTTTTGCATCGGTATTCGTTTATCCGGAAGTTGACGACGATATAGACATTGAAATTGATCCGTCAGATTTACGAGTTGATACCTATCGTGCTTCTGGCGCAGGTGGTCAGCACGTTAACCGGACTGATTCCGCCGTTCGCTTAACACACGAACCGACAGGCATTGTTGTACAATGCCAAAGTGACCGTTCGCAGCATAAGAACCGTGACTCAGCAATGAAGCAGCTAAAGGCAAAATTGTATGAGTTTGAGTTACAGAAGCAGAACGAAGAGAAGCAGGCACTGGAAGACTCGAAAGCAGACATTGGCTGGGGCAGCCAAATTCGTTCATATGTTTTAGATGATGCACGTATAAAAGACTTACGTACCGGCGTTGAAAACCGCAATACGCAAGCCGTGCTAGACGGCGCTTTAGACCCATTTATTGAAGCCAGCTTAAAAAGCGGGCTGTAAGTTTAATTTAAGTATCCCGACAGAGGAAAATCGATAATGACTGATAAATCGCAAGCACCCGAAGTAGACGTAAACGAACAGATCGCGCAACGAAAGGCGAAACTGTCGGCGCTTCGCGATAAGGGTATCGCATTCCCGAACGATTTCCGTCGGGACTCGTTAGCGGCCGACTTACATGCAGAATACGATGAAGTGAGCAAAGAAGAGCTGGCTGAAAAGGGCATTCGTGTCAAAGTTGCCGGCCGTATGATGACCCGCCGTATTATGGGTAAAGCGAGCTTTGCCACCATTCAGGATATGAGCGGGAAAATTCAGCTTTATGTTGCCCGCGACAATCTGCCTGAAGGTTACTACAACACTGAATTTAAAAAGTGGGACTTAGGCGACATTATTGGCGCGTCAGGTACGTTGTTCATTACCGGTACCGGAGAGCTGAGTGTTCAGGTAGACGACATACGCTTGCTGACTAAGGCATTACGCCCATTGCCAGACAAGTTTCATGGCTTAGCCGATCAGGAAACACGTTACCGCCAACGTTACTTAGACCTTATTACTAATGACGAGTCACGCAGCACTTTCGTGGTTCGTTCTAAAGTTATTGATTACATTCGTCGCTTTTTAAGTGAACGTCAGTTTCTGGAAGTGGAAACGCCTATGATGCAGGCAATTCCTGGCGGTGCGGCAGCGCGTCCATTCAGTACGCATCACAATGCGCTGGATATGGAACTGTTTTTACGTATTGCGCCGGAACTTTATCTGAAGCGTCTGGTGGTGGGTGGTTTTGAAAAAGTTTTTGAAATTAACCGCAACTTCCGAAACGAAGGTTTATCGACGCGTCATAACCCAGAGTTCACAATGTTGGAGTTCTACTGGGGCTATGCCGATTATCACGACCTGATGGACTTAACCGAGCAAATGTTACGCGGAGCGGCTGAAGCCGTGCTGGGTTCCGCTCAGTTTACCAGTCAGGGTGTTGATTACGACTTCGGTAAGCCATTTGAGCGTATGACGGTACTGGAAGCTATTCTCAAATATATGCCGGAAGTGAAGGTCGAACAACTGAACGATCTGAACAGCGCGACAGAAATTGCTGAGCAGGTAGGTGTTAACGTTAAGCCTTCCTGGGGCCTGGGTAAAATTCAAATTGAGATATTTGAGACGGTTGCAGAACACCGCTTAATTCAGCCGACCTTTATTACCGCATACCCGGCAGAAGTATCACCGCTTGCTCGTCGTAACGATGACAATCCATTTGTCACGGACCGCTTTGAGTTTTTTGCCGGTGGACGAGAACTAGCGAATGGTTTCTCTGAGTTGAATGACGCAGAAGACCAGGCTGAGCGCTTCCGTGAACAGGTTGAACAGAAAGAAGCGGGCGATGACGAAGCGATGTTCTACGATGAAGACTATGTTACGGCTCTTGAGCACGGCATGCCCCCAACAGCGGGCGAGGGTATTGGTATTGACCGTCTGGTGATGTTGTTAACTGATTCAGCCTCTATTCGTGACGTACTTTTATTCCCTCACATGCGCCCAAAAGCCGACTAATTTAACCGGCTGAAAAGTGAATTTAATGCGCATAAAAAAACCCGGCTAATTAGCCGGGTTTCTTTTATCGAAATCAAAAAGCTGTGCTTAGTGATCTTCGCCTTCAGTATGCACGTGACCGTGCTCAAGTTCTTGCTCAGTTGCTTCGCGAACTTCAACAACTTCGACGTCAAAGTTCAGGTTAACACCAGCTAATGGGTGGTTACCGTCAACAGTCACTTCGTCGTCTTTTACTTCAACAATAACGACAGACTGTTCGCCTTGATCCGTGCTTGCACGGAACTGCATGCCAGGCTGTACTTCGTTGTCGCCGAATAAATTGCGCGGTACAGTCTGGATTAAGCCGTCATGGCGTTCGCCATAAGCTTCTTCTGGCTTAACTTCTGCGGTAAAGCTATCGCCAACTGATTTGCCTTCCAGTGCATTTTCCAGACCAGGAATCAGCATGCCACGACCGTGGATGAAGTTCAGTGGGCTGCCATCTTTAGACTGGTCCAGGGTCTGGCCATCTTCCGTTTTAACGGCATAGTTAATAGCCACGACTTTGTTTGGTGCAATGGTTTCGCTCATAAGTTTAACCTAATTGATAAGGCAGTGAGTGTATTTCCAGAAGACTTGCGTCGTCATCCCGAACCCGAATAGCTGTGTCAGCGTCTATATCGCTGGGTAAAACAGCTAGTAAGTCCACGTGGGTGTCGGTGCGGTTCACTGCCATAATGACCGTACCTGCACGACGCCAGTTATCGCCAATGGCTTTCTCTAATTGCATACCCGGGGTAACTTGAGCCGTTACTTTACCTGATAAGCGAAAGAGTGCCCGTTTCTGTTTGCCCAAATACTTCATTCGGGCAATAGTCTCCTGGCCGATATAACATCCTTTGTCAAAACTGATTCCATCCCACGCCTGCAAATTCATCATTTGCGGGACAAACGCCTGGCTGTTTTCAGACGTAAGTTGTGGGCGAACCCGTTCAATTTCCAACGCATCCCAGTAGGGTTGCGAATAATCCGTAGAAATTGGTTGTTGGCTGAGTAACAGATATTGGTCGGGACTTGTCCCAACCTGCATTACCCGGCCATCAAATTCTGATGCAACGCTGGCTGCTTTATTGCCAAAAACACCTGCAATGTTCCAGTCGTCACTGACATCTTCAGCTGTAATTTTACTAAACACACCGTATTTCTTTAATTGTGCCAAAGAGCCTTCAATTGCACTGCGATGCATAATCAGCAATACGGCATCGGCTTCACGACAAAGCCAAAAAACGCTAAAGGCTTTTCCGGTTTGATCACAATGTGCGCCATATAACCAATTATCCTGGTCGAGTTTGCGTAAATCACATGTCAGCTGACCCTGTAAAAAACTGTCAGCATCTGCACCGGAAACAGAAAGGATACCATAATCCGTCAGTTGAACGGAAAGGCTGTCCAGATTTGCGTCACTAAAATGCTGTGTTAACTCAACCACAATGACTCCTTATTAAATGGCTTACGTGGTAATATTAGGGCACATTATCGAATTACAAGGGCAATTGCTGCGGAGATTTTATGTTGCCGTTAAAACAATCGGAAGAAGCACTTAAAGACAAGCGTCGTTTACGTTGGGCCTGCCGCCGGGGAATGCTGGAGCTGGATGTATTATTTGAACCTTTTGTCGATCAGGCTTATGACGAATTGAGCGAAGAGCAGAAAGCGGTATTTCGTCGTCTGGTTACCTGCGATGACCCGGATCTTTTTGCCTGGTTTATGGGACACCAGAAGTGTGAAGATGAAGAGCTCGACGCCATGGTTCAGTTTATGCTGTCACGCGTCAAAGTGTGAATCCTGCTCATTTCTTTAATTTACAGCGGCCAATGGGGACACTGTCGGTTTCTTCATGTGGCCGTTATTGGTGGTGGCAACAGCAGCGCTGGCAGTTTTTTAGTAAAGCGTTGGTTATTGCTGGCTTGTTGGTGCTTTTACCTCTCACCCGTAGAACTGAAGCGAACAAAGAAGTACGCCACTGGCTATGGATTTGGTGGTTTCAGCTGCCGCAGGCGCAGCAATTTAAATTGCGACGCCAACTGCAGCAGTTGTCTGATTATTAACACTCAAGAGCTAAGCCTGGGTGATTAACTTAGGAGAGAGTACGGTTGGCTTTGTTTCAGGCAAAGTTTCAGGATAATCGAGTGTATAGTGCAAGCCTCGGCTTTCTTTGCGACTCATAGCACTTCTTACGATTAACTCAGATACCTGAACCAAATTTCGTAATTCAAGCAGGTTATTACTCACCTTAAAGTGAGAGTAGTATTCGTGAATTTCACGCTGTAACAACTCAATGCGATGTAACGCGCGCTCCAGCCGCTTGGTAGTGCGGACAATGCCGACGTAATCCCACATAAAGAGGCGTAATTCGTGCCAGTTATGCTGAATAATGACTTCCTCGTCAGAGTCTGCGACCTGACTTTCATCCCAGCCCGGTAGATGGGTCAACGCTTGTCGCTGTGACTGTTTCGACAAAATATCTTTAGCCGCGGCACGAGCGAAGACCAAACACTCCAGTAACGAATTACTGGCCATGCGGTTTGCGCCGTGCAGGCCAGTACAGGCAACTTCACCAACTGCATAGAGGTTCGGTAAATCGGTGGCAGCATTCATGTCTGTCTTTACACCACCACAAGTGTAATGTGCAGCGGGCACCACAGGCATAGGTTCTTTACTGATATCTATCCCAAGCGACAGGCATTTTTCCATAATAGTGGGGAAATGATGCTGGATAAACTCTTTAGGTTTATGAGAAATGTCCAGGTACATAGAGTCGGCACCCAGACGCTTCATTTCGTAGTCTATAGCCCGGGCGACGACATCGCGGGGTGCCAATTCTGCTGACTCGTGAAAGTCAGGCATAAACCGGCTGCCATCCGGACGCTTAAGTAATGCGCCTTCGCCACGCAAGGCCTCTGTGAGTAAAAAACTTTGTGCGTTGGGGTGAAACAAGCAGGTTGGGTGAAACTGATTAAATTCCATATTAGCAACCGAGCAACCTGCACGCCATGCCATGGCTATACCATCACCGCTGGCAATATCTGGGTTACTGGTATATTGGTACACTTTACTGGCACCGCCTGTTGCCAGAACAACACAGCCAGCAGCGACAGTTTCAACTTGTTCTTTGGGACGGTTCCAGATGTAGGCACCGTAACAGCCGGCAGGTTTCCCAATGCGTGAGCCGGTAATTAAATCAACGGCATTGTAACGCTCTAAAATGGTGATATTAGGGTGTTCTAAAGCCTTTTTCTGCAATGTTGTCTGTACTGCCTTGCCGGTGGCGTCAGCGGCGTGCAGAATCCGGCGGTGACTATGCCCACCTTCCCGGTTTAAATGGTAGGTAGGGCTGTCATCCTTTGATTGCACCTGATCGAAGCCCACTCCGGCATCTATAAGCCATTGCAGACTTGCACGAGCATTTTCTGTGGTAAACTTAACCGCTTCGGGGTCACAGAGGCCCGCGCCGGCTATTAAGGTATCTTCGATATGGCTTTCGATACTGTCATTTTCATCGAAAACAGCTGCGATGCCGCCTTGAGCATAAAACGTTGAGCCTTCTGTCAGCGGGCCTTTGCTTAAAACGGTGACTTTTAAATCATCGGCCAACTGTAAAGCGGTGGTTAAACCCGCGGCTCCCGAACCAATAATCAGCACATCGCATTGATAATTTGCAACAGGTTCCATAAAGTACTCAATGTGAATTTTGAACGATTTTACGCATTTGGCGATATTTTTGCGAACTTTTTACATGCGGTCCTGTCACAGTCAGTAAGATACAGGACGGGCCGCCAGTTCCAGCAGTTCCTGGGTTAAGGGAGAACAGGCTCGGATGAGCGAACAGGTGAGTGACCAACAGCTGGTCGAAAGAGTACAACAAGGTGATAACCGGGCTTTTGATCTGCTGGTAAAGAAGTATCAGCACAAAGTCATGAGTTTGATATCGCGTTATGTCAAACAACAGGGTGATGTAGCTGATGTTGCACAGGAAGCGTTTATAAAAGCGTATCGAGCGCTACCGAACTTCCGTGGTGACAGTGCTTTTTATACCTGGCTGTACCGAATTGCGGTGAATACAGCGAAAAACCATTTGGTTTCGCAAGGTAGAAAGCCGCCCGCATCCGATATTGATGCTGAAGACGCAGAGTTCTATGAAGGAGCTGGAGCACTCAGAGACAGTGCGTCTCCGGAAAGACAAATGTTGTCTGATGAAATCAGAGATGTGGTACTGAAAACAATTGATGATTTGCCTGAAGATTTACGTCGGGCAATTACATTAAGGGAAATTGAGGGTCTCGGTTACGAGGAAATTGCGCTAGAAATGGATTGCCCTATAGGGACTGTCCGCTCTCGCATCTTTCGCGCTCGGGAAGCAATAGATAATCAACTCCGACCGTTGCTGGAACGGTAAACTAAAGAGGGGCAGTTATGTCTCGGAATGAATCAGAATCAACATCCGCGCTGTTTGATGACCAGGTCATCAATGCTGATGAAATAGAAGCGCTACTGGATGATGAACAGGCAACGCAGGAATGGCATCGTTATAGTGTTATTCGTGCAGCCATTAAAGGGGATTTAAACGCCGATATCAGCCTGGACATTAGTGAACAGGTTCGTATTAGTGTTAATGAGGAATCTAATAAAGTTGTGACACCAGGTTTTGGTCGCTCTAAGAGCCAAAATAAAGCTGCGTCACGCTGGTTCCAGCCTTTCGCTAAAGTGGCTGTCGCGGCCAGTGTTGCTGTTGTTGCGGTAATGACTGTACAAACTTACCAGCAGCCGGCAATGCCTGAAGGGGGGAGTGCGGAACCTGCGTTACTAACCAGCCCAATTGGCGGTGGTCGTGAGCCTGTCAGCCTGAATCGGGTTGAACCAATGTCACAGATTAACGATCAGCAACGCCGTCGCCAGGTTCAGTCGTACATGATTGATCACCAGCAACAGCTTATGTTGCAGCAAAAAGCAGAAAGCGAAGAGAAACAATCTGAGCAGGAGCTCAACAAAGGTAATTAAAATCATGATATCTCGGTTGTACCGGTCTATTTTATGCGGGGCTTTTTTATTAGCAGGAAGCTCTGCTGTCAGTGCACAGCAAAATAGCGAACAAACAGAGAACGGTGCTGACTGGTTCAACCGTATGGCGGTCGCCTTAACCGAACTGAATTTTGAAGCTTCTTTAGTTCACGCGCATGGCGATCAAATCGAGCCCTACCAATGGTTACAGGGCAACGATCCTGAAGCAGGTAGTGCCGAACTTTTAATTCAAATGAACGGCCCTGATTTTCGTATTTTAAGAGTCGATGATCGGGTTGCTCACTTCAATACCTCTGCCAGTAATTACGCATTAAAATCTGATAGCATCACTGCAATTCTTCCAGCGGCTTTTGCTGAACCTTTCGAACGCTTAAGTCATAGCTACCAGGTAACAGTTGGTGGAGGCGCGAGGGTTTTGGGGCGCAATGCGCAACATATTCGCATATTAAGCAGAGACAGCCAGCGTTACAGCTATTCGTTATGGATTGATCGTAAGCATGGTATGCCGCTCAAGGTCATTATGCTGAATCAGTCAGGCGATGTGGTAGAGCAGGTACAACTGACCAGCTTATCTGTTCGTGAAACTGCGCCCGAAATAATGACCGAAATTAAAAATATTGAAATGCCCCCCATGCTTGAGGACCTTCGAGTTAAAAGGCCAACACAGTATGATGCGCACCCCCGCTGGGCACCACAAGGTTTTAGATTATTAAGTCAGCAAAGTCATACCCTGGTGTTGGATTCAACGCCAGTCGACCATTACTTGTTTTCAGATGGTCTGGCAGAGTATTCAGTTTATGTTGCAGAACTTACTGAGGGCATGGAAACCGATCTTGCGCTATCTTCCTCACAAACTTTATTCTCAAAGCGGTATAATAATTTTCTTGTGACCGTTGTGGGGCAGGTGCCGTTGGCCATGGCTCAACGCATAGCGACAGAAGTTAAATAATGAAAGAGATTGCCGAAGTTACTGCGGTTGAAGGTAACCGGGTTACAGTAACAACTGAACTTAAAACAGCCTGCTCTGGGTGTGCACAGGTTTCTAACTGTGGTGCCGGTATTCTGAGCAAGGTCTTTGCGGACAGAAATGCACAGTTCACGGTAGTAACGGAACAAGCTTTTCGTCCTGGCGAACGTGTGCAACTTGAAGTGCCTGACACTGCCGTAACGCGTTTTGCTTTATTACTTTATGGCTTACCTATACTGATGCTGCTTCTAATAGCCGTATTACTTGAGAATACAGGCACCTTAACTGAAGGCTTTATTATTTTGCTGTCTTTTGCGGGCTTCGCTTTAACCTTTTGGGGGCTAAAACGCTGGTTTCGCAAACGTGATATTCAAGTCAACGCAATGGTTAAACTGGAAACTTCAGCTGAGGTTCAGCACTCAAACCCCTGAACCGGCATAAAGTCCTTTGTTCTTGCCGCTAACATGAGTATGATCGGGGCTAATTTTTTAAGTTCCAGAATTTAGTTTTACAGAGGTATCATCAATGCCGAATAGGGCGTTCAAGCAAAGTAATATTCGTAACTTCTCGATCATCGCTCACATTGACCACGGTAAATCGACCTTGTCGGATCGCTTGATCCAGCATTGTGGAGGACTGACAGACCGCGAAATGGCCGAGCAAGTGCTGGACTCCATGGACTTGGAGCGCGAACGCGGTATTACGATAAAAGCGCAAAGTGTAACGCTCTATTACACGGCAAAAGACGGTGAGACCTATCAGCTAAACTTTATCGACACGCCCGGACACGTTGACTTTTCTTATGAAGTATCACGTTCATTAGCCGGTTGTGAAGGTGCCTTGCTGGTTGTTGATGCTGCGCAGGGTGTAGAAGCCCAGACGTTGGCAAACTGTTACACCGCAATTGAAATGGATCTGGAAGTAGTACCGGTACTGAACAAAATTGACCTGCCACAAGCCGATGCCATGGGTGTTGCTCAGGAAATTGAAGACATTGTGGGCATTGAAGCCGTTGATGCGGTTCAATGCTCTGCAAAAACAGGTCTTGGTATTGACGATGTACTGGAACGTATTGTTCGTCAGATACCGCCACCTAAGGGCGAACCGGAAGAGCCGTTGCAAGCCCTTATTATTGACTCCTGGTTTGATAACTATCAGGGCGTGGTCTCTTTAGTTCGAGTGCGTAATGGTACTTTACGGGCTGGTGAGAAGATGACTGTGATGTCTACCGGACAGTCTCATCAAATAGATAAAGTTGGTTATTTCGACCCTAAACCGCACGAAACCGGTATTTTGCATACCGGTGAGGTGGGCTATGTCATTTCTGGCATTAAGGATATTTTAGGTGCTCCGGTTGGGGATACGCTGACCAACACGCGTAATCCGGCGAAAGAACCGGTTCCGGGCTTTAAAAAAGTAAAACCTCAGGTTTATGCGGGTATGTTCCCGATAAGCTCGGACGACTACGAGTCGTTTCGTGATGCCTTAGGGAAACTGTCGTTAAATGACGCCTCGCTTTTCTATGAACCAGAAAATTCAGCAGCGCTTGGCTTTGGTTTCCGTTGTGGCTTCCTTGGTATGTTGCACATGGAAATTATCCAGGAGCGACTTGAACGTGAGTACGATATTGACTTAATCACCACTGCGCCGACCGTGGTTTACGAAGTTGAAAAAACTGACGGTAGTATGGTGAAAGTTGATAACCCGGTTAACTTGCCGCCGGTTAACGATATCGAAACCATTTATGAACCGATTGTAGAAGCTAATATTTTGGTTCCTCAAGAATTTTTGGGGAATGTCATCACTCTTTGTGTTGATAAGCGTGGTGTGCAAACTGCCATGGCTTATCATGGTAAACAAGTCTCGGTAACTTACGAACTGCCTATGGCTGAAGTGGTTATGGACTTCTTTGACCGATTAAAGTCGACCAGCCGTGGCTACGCATCGTTAGATTATCAGTTCAAGAAATTTGAACCTGCGGACATGGTTCGTGTCGATATATTGATTAATGGCGACCGCGTCGATGCTTTAGCAATGATCACTCACCGTGATCATGCGGAAGGGCGAGGCCGGTTGCTGGTTGATAAAATGCGTGAGTTAATTCCACGGCAAATGTTTGATATCGCGATTCAGGCGACCATTGGCAACCATGTTATTGCACGTTCAACGGTCAAGCAGCTGCGTAAAAACGTAACAGCTAAATGTTATGGCGGTGACATTAGTCGTAAGAAGAAGCTTTTACAAAAACAAAAAGAAGGTAAAAAGCGCATGAAGAACCTGGGTAACGTTGAAGTGCCTCAGGAAGCCTTCCTTGCGGTTTTAAAAGTGGGCAAATAGGAAATGGCCAATTATTTTTCAATTATTTTAACCTTTATTACTGTTATCTCCGGATTGTTCTGGCTCTACGATGCCAGAGTATTAAAGCCAAAGCGCAAAGCGGTTATTGCTGAGGTTGAGAACAAAACAACCAGTGCTTTAACCGATGAACAAAGAGAGAGTCTGGCACCTCAGCCTAAATTAATGGAACTGAGTGAGTCCATTTTTCCTGTTATCGCTTTGGTGTTAGTGGTTCGTACTGTGCTGTATGAGCCATTCCAGATACCTTCCGGCTCAATGATGCCAACTTTGCTGAAAGGTGACTTTATTCTGGTAGAGAAGTTCTCTTACGGTATTAAGGACCCTGTCTTTCAGGAAACTTTAGTTGAAACAAATCAACCTGAGCGCGGTGACATCGCTGTGTTTAAGTATCCGGAAAACCCAAATATTGATTATATAAAACGTATCGTGGGTTTGCCCGGTGATCGCATTATATACCGTAATAAAACACTTTATATTCAACCGGCGTGTGCTGAAGGTCAACGCGACTGTGAAGAAATGAAAGTCGTTAAATCGTCATTAAAAGAAGACGGAACCTACTTTTCCGGTTCGTCACCGCTACGGACGTACAGCGAAGACTTAGGTAACGTAACTCACGACATTCTCGTAGACCCGCGTGTTGCGTCACGTATGGCAATGTACTTTAATCAGCCGGGCACCCAAAGAGATGAATGGGTGGTACCGGAAGGCCAATACTTTGCAATGGGTGATAACCGCGATAACTCTCGTGACAGCCGCTACTGGGGATTTGTTGATGAGGAATTACTGGTCGGTCGAGCCGTATTTATCTGGATGAGTTTTGAAATGGATCGCAGTCGCGATAGTTGGTTGCCGTCATGGGTTCCTACCGGAGTTCGATTTGAAAGGCTAGGGAGTATTGAGTGAGTTTGCCCAGACCACCGTTCACGGAACTGGAAAAAATTGTAGGTCATCGTTTTGAACAGCAGGAATTGCTGCGCCAGGCAATGACCCACCGTAGTGCGTCATCGAATCATAACGAACGTTTAGAGTTTTTAGGTGACTCCATTTTGGGTCTGGTTATAGCAGAGGCTCTATACCAGCAGTTTCCTAATGTTGCCGAAGGTGATTTAAGCCGTATGCGCGCAGCCATAGTCTGCGGTCGCTCGTTGGCTAAGCTTGGTAAAAAGATGGGCTTGGGTGACTTTTTGTCTCTGGGGCAAGGCGAGCTGAAAAGCGGTGGGTATCGTCGTGAATCTATATTGGCTGACGCAGTAGAGGCAATTATTGGCGCCATCTATCTCGATAGTGAAATAGACACTGTCCGCCAAGTGATACTGAACTGGTTTCAGCCACAACTGGAACAAATTAAGCCGGGGGTCAGTCAGAAAGACCCTAAAACCCGATTGCAAGAATTACTGCAATCACGCCAGCAGCCTTTACCCGAGTACGACGTTGTTGCTACGCAGGGTCAGGCTCACAACCAACAATTTACCGTAAACTGTTCTGTAGAAGGTATCGATGACCCTTTTAAAGGCACAGGTACCAGCCGCCGTAAAGCCGAACAGGCAGCAGCAACGGCCGCTTTAGAACATTTGCAGGAGAGCGCATGACGCTGGATATTGAACTGGATGAGAATAAACACAGTGGCTTTGTTGCCATCGTTGGTCGTCCTAATGTCGGTAAGTCGACACTGATTAACCATTTACTTGGGCAAAAAATCAGTATTACCTCCAATAAACCTCAAACGACCCGACACCGTATTCTGGGCGTTGATACTGACGGTGACTGCCAGGCTATTTATGTGGATACGCCGGGTATGCATAAAGAAGAACCCCGTGCGATTAACCGTGTAATGAACCAAACCGCTTCTTCTGCTCTAAAAGACGTCGACTTAGTACTCTTTGTTGTCGAGAACTTAAAGTGGCTGGAAGATGACAAAATGGTGCTGGAGAAAATTCAGCGCAGCAAAACACCTGTTGTACTATTGGTTAATAAGGTCGACCAGCTTAAAGACAAAGAGCGGTTATTGCCGCATTTGCAGTGGTTGAATGAACAGCATTCATTTGCTGCTATTTTGCCAATATCGGCGACTCACGGCGATAATATCGACGAGTTGCGTAAAATTGTCCGTAGTCACTTGCAACCGGGGTATCACTATTATCCGGAAGACTATGTCACCGATCGTTCAGTACGCTTTATGGCGGCAGAAATTATTCGCGAGAAACTGATGCGCTTTACCGGCGACGAGCTGCCATACGAAACCACGGTAGAAATTGAGCAGTTCGGTCACTCCGAAAAGGGCACTACCCACATTCATGCATTAATATTGGTAGAGCGCGACGCGCAGAAGCGTATGATTATTGGGCAGGGCGGCAGTAAGTTAAAAACTATAGGCACTGAAGCTCGTCGTGACCTGGAAAAACTGCTGGATAATAAGGTGATGATGAAGCTTTGGGTAAAAGTGAAATCGGGCTGGTCAGACGACGAGCGTGCATTGAAGAGTCTGGGTTACCGCGAGGACTAAACAGTGGCGCAGCGGGCACTGGTGTTGCATCGTTGGGACTATCAGGAAACCAGTCTGATACTGGACTTGTTCACCGAAGATGACGGTCGAGTCCGGGTTGTTGCCAAAGGCGCAAAACGCCCGAAAAGCCCGTGGCGTGGTCTGGCTCAGCCCTTTATACCTCTACTGGCCGAATTTCAGGGGCGCAGCGAGTTAAAAACCTTAACCTTACTCGAGCCGCAGCAGACCACCGAAAGGTTGCAGCTACAAGGCGAGAAACTCTATAGCGGCTTTTACCTTAATGAGCTGATTCAGCGCTTGGTACCAGCAGAAGGTGAAGCTTCTGAATTGTTCCAAAGTTATTTATCCACTTTGCATAATATGACCGCGAGTGAGCGTGTAGAGCCTGCTTTACGTCAGTTCGAATGGCATTTGTTGCAACACCTTGGCGCTGCTTTTGACTGGTATTATGATGCCGATAGTGGTCAGGCATTATCGAATTACGACTGGTGTTACTTTATTCCCGATCATGGCTTTGTGACACAAGCCAGAGATGATCAACAACGAGCGTATTTGGTGGCTGATATTGAAAAACTGGCTGCCTGGGACGTTGACGACGAGAGTCGTTTACGGCAATTGAAATACATTATGCGTGAGGCATTATCTGTTTACTTAGGCGATAAACCACTGCGCAGTCGTGAACTGTTCCGCGGAAGCCACCCAAGCGAAAGGAGCTAAATGATGAAAGGTCTGCGTCTGGGCGTTAACATTGACCACGTAGCCACTTTACGTAATGCACGAGGCGTGCGCTACCCCGATCCTGTTGCCGCGGCTGGCATTGCCGAGCGTGCAGGTGCCGACGGCATTACCATTCATTTGCGTGAAGACCGTCGCCACATCACTGACCGCGATGTTGCCATGCTAAAGCAGACTCTGAATGTGCCAATGAACTTAGAAATGGCCGTAACAGAGGAAATGCTGGATATAGCGATAAAAACAAATCCGACATTCAGTTGTCTGGTGCCGGAAAAGCGTGAAGAACTGACGACAGAAGGCGGCCTTGATGTTGCTGGTCAACTGAACTCTATTACTCAGGCAACTCAACGTCTGACTGAGGCTGGTATTCAGGTGTCGTTGTTTATTGATGCTGATCGCGAGCAAATAGACGCCGCTAAAAATGCTGGTGCCCCTATTATTGAACTGCATACGGGGCAATACGCTGAAGCAGAAACTGAGCAGGAGAAAACACGGGAATTAGCTCGCTTAATGGAAGCTGCCGAATATGCGCACTCTATTGGGTTGCAGGTAAACGCCGGGCATGGTCTGCACTATCACAACACATTAGAAGTTGCACAAATACCACAAATGGTAGAACTGAACATTGGTCATTCTATTATTGCCCGTGCGGTACTAGATGGTCTGGATAAAGCTGTCCGCGATATGCGGGAGATACTCGATAAGGCAAGATAATGGCGATAGTAGGACTGGGTACGGACATCATTGAAGTGTCTCGTATCGAGAAGTCGTTAGCGCGCGGCGATAGTTTGACCAAGCGTGTATTGACCCCGACAGAACAGGAAGAAATGAGCGCATCGGTTGACGAAGCGGCGTATTTAGCCAAACGATTTGCCGCTAAAGAAGCTTGTGCTAAAGCCTTTGGGCGGGGTATTTCGGCCGGACTTTCATTCCAACATATGCAAGTGGTTCACGACGAGTTCGGTAAGCCGGGCTGGCATTTCACAGATACTGCCGCACAATGGATTGAAGAGATGGGGGTTGTTGCAAGTCATTTGTCGATAAGCGACGAGCAGCATTACGCCGTCGCAACGGTCATTTTAGAATCTGAATAAACTGGGTTAAAAACAACCAAAATGGCGCAATTCTTTAAACCGCAGAAGCGTAATAAATCCGTGAGTAAAACCCTGAGAGCGCAGGTTTCTGCGTTGGATCATCAGGCGCGGGCGGTTATCCGGGGTGAGGGTAGTAAAAAGCAAACACGCTTTATTATGGGGGCCTTACCCGGCGAAGTTATTCAGTACAAAACAACCGGCAAGCATAGCGGCACGCTTGAACGCATTCTGGAGCCAAGCGCTGACCGCCGGGATGCTCCCTGTAAATACTACGACCAATGCGGTGGTTGCGACTTTCAGCATGTGGCTGAAAGTTATCAGTTAGGCCACAAAAAACAAGTGGTGGAAGAGCTGTTCCAGAAGTTCGGTGTGTTTGACTCAGCGACCGAGAATTTGCCCTGGCAAGCACCGCTAGTTAGCGAGCCCACAAGGTACCGCCGGCGAGTGCGGTTAGCAACGCGCTGGTTAGGCAAAGAGCAAAAGCTGCTTATTGGTTTCCGGGAAGCGCAAAGCCATCAGATTGTTGCGGTTGATGACTGCTTAGTGGCCGACGAAAGTTTGTTGCAAGCTGTGAATAGGCTGTATCCGGTACTGAATACTTCAAGTATTGCAACTAAGCTGGGCCATTTAGAAGCTATTCACACCAATAAGCCAGTTATTTTATTGCGTATAACGGACAGCTTGCCAAAAGACGCTCTGCAGTCACTAGGGAGTTGGCAGGCAGAACATAATGTCGATATCTGGCTGCAAAGCGAAAACGAATTAACGCCACTGAACAACGCAGGTTTACCCTTTGATACATCCATAGACGGCGACAAACTCTACTTTCAGCCGGGTGACTTTCTGCAGGTTAACGGCGGTATTAACGAACGTATGGTGCAGCAGGCGGTCGACTGGCTAGCACCTGAGAAAACACAGCGAGTGTATGACTTTTTCGCAGGTATTGGTAATTTCAGCATTCCACTGGCACGCCGGTCGAAATCTGTGTTAGCCGTCGAAGGAGTCTACCGCATGGCGAAGCAAACGCTCAGCAACGCAGAAGCCAACGGTTTGAATAACTTAACGTCGCTGTCTGCTGACTTGAATGACATTAGTGCGTCCGACTTAAAAGATCCTGCAGATTTATGGTGTCTGGACCCGGCACGTCCGGGTGCGGAAGGTGTCATGACATTACTCAAAAAGCTCAAACCTGAGCAACGACCTTCCCGAATTGTGTATGTGTCTTGTGCGCCTGACACACTCGCGCGCGACTTGGCTATAATCGCTGGGTTAAAATCTGATAAAAAGAGCTCCGACTACCGTATAACTAAGCTCTGCACAGTTGACATGTTCCCGCAAACGCATCACATTGAAACCATGGTTTGTCTGGAACGAGCGTCGTAAATCATGGTCCATGTACGCAGTACCCACGTGGATGATCCCAAGTATAAAGACAGTGAACAGCATTGGCTGAACGCTGTGAGTGATCCTGAGCCATTAGAAAGCACTCTGGAGCAGTTAAAGCAGCAATTTCCGAAAGAAGAAGCAGCGCTGTTAAAAGGCCAGGAAATGGTTGAAATACTGGCTCCACTCAAGCTCGATGCCGAATCGCTGCTGGCGGCGCTGTATATGCCTCTTTTAGAAGCCGGCAAACTCGATTTAGATAAATTAAACGGTAAACAGTCTAAAACCCTGGTAGTGCTGTTGCGCAATGTGCAACAAATGCAGAGTATCGGTGACTTACAGCATTTTCAGCACGGCCAGCCCGACGGCGGCCAAATAGATAATGTGCGACGCATGCTATTGTCCATGGTAGAAGACGTGCGTGCCGTATTGATAAAACTGGCAGAGCGTATCTGCTACCTGCGTGAAGTGAAAAAAGCCGATGAAGAAACTCGGGTGCTGGCCGCCAAAGAGTGTGCTGAAATTTACGCGCCGTTGGCCAATCGCTTAGGCATAGGCCAGCTGAAATGGGAGCTGGAAGACATCTCCTTTCGCTATTTGCACCCTAATACCTATAAAACCATTGCCAAACGCCTGCATGAGCGTCGGACCGACCGCGAGCAATATATTGATAATTTTGTCTCTGAGCTGCAAAACGCGCTGAGACAGCAAGGTATCGATGCAGACGTTTACGGACGCCCTAAGCACATCTACTCGATTTGGCGCAAAATGCAGAAAAAGCATCTGCAGTTTGATCAGCTGTTCGATATTCGCGCTGTACGTATTCTGACGCACAACCTGAAAGACTGTTACGCAGCCTTGGGTGTGGTGCACTCGCGCTGGCGGCATATCGCGTCGGAGTTTGATGACTACGTGGCAACACCAAAGCCAAACGGTTATCAGTCTATCCATACGGTGGTTATTGGTCCCGAGCACAAAAACGTTGAAATTCAGATACGTTCGCACGACATGCACGACGACGCCGAGCTGGGCGTAGCCGCGCACTGGATGTACAAAGAAGGCGCGTCGGCGGGTAAACGTCACGGCTTTGAAGACAAAATAGCCTGGCTGCGTAAGCTATTAGCCTGGCACGAAGATATGGCTGGCAGCGAAACTCTGGTGGATGAAATTCGCTCGCAGGTATTTGAAGACCGCGTTTACGTTTTTACCCCAAAAGGCGAGGTAGTCGATTTACCCATGGGCTCTACGCCGCTGGACTTTGCTTATTACATTCACAGCCAGGTTGGTCACAAGTGTATTGGCGCGAAGATCGACGGTCGCATTGTGCCTTTTACCTATCAATTGCAGAATGGTGACAGGGTTGAGATTTTAACTCAGAAGAATGCTCAACCACGGCGTGACTGGCTTAACCCACAGCTAGGGTACTTGCATTCCTCTAGGGCGCGAGCCAAGGTTCATACCTACTTCAAAAAAGAAGACAGAGAAAAGAACCTTCAGGCGGGTAAAGAACTGCTGGAAAACGAACTGCAGAAGCATCAATTACATGTTCAGGACGCGAGCAAAGCGGTAGGGCGATTTAATGTGCCCACACTGGATGACTTACTCGCCGCCATTGGTGCTGGTGATGTGCGCCTGCATCAGGTGGTGAATTTCCTGAAACCTCAGGAAACCGAAGTAGAAAAAGTTGAGCGTTTAACTAAACGCCGTAAAGCCAAGCAGTCGCCGAAAACACCGAAGTCTGATGTAACGGTAGAAGGCATTGGTAATTTAATGATGCACTTTGCCAATTGTTGCGAGCCCCTGCCGGGTGAGCCTATTACCGGTTTTATTACTCAGGGCCGGGGCGTATCTGTGCACCATAGAGACTGTGATCAGTTAACGCATTTATTGCATCAGCACCCTGAACGCGGCATTGAAGTGTCCTGGTCTGGGCACTCCAAGCAGGAATACCGGGCCAGTTTGCGAGTATCCGCATTAGACCGTAACGGCCTGCTGCATGACATTACCAGCGTGTTGTCGAATGAGAAGGCTGCGGTAGCGCAAATGGACAGCGAAAGCGATGCTCAGTCACAGTCGGCTACGGTGGTGTTAACCTTAACGGTAAAAGACAGCGACGCACTCAGTCGAATTATGGACAGACTGCGGCAGGTGCATGGTGTTGAACAAATCCAGCGAATCACTTTAAAGCATTAGCCATTTGAAACATCAGCCAATAAAACAGTGGGGGTAGCTCAGTGAAAGGAATGCAACAGCTGCAACAGGTTATGGCACAGCTGCGAAATCCAGAAAGCGGTTGCCCATGGGACTTAAAGCAGAACATGATCTCGTTAATTCCTTACACCATCGAGGAAACCTATGAAGTTGTTGATGCTATTCAGTCGGGAAACTGGCAGTCGATAAAGGACGAACTGGGTGATTTGCTCTTTCAGGTGGTGTTCTATGCCCAATTAGCGCGAGAAGAACAGCAGTTTGAGCTCGATGACATAGCTGCACACACCGCCGATAAGCTTATAAGCCGACATCCTCATGTATTTGGTACTGATTCCGAACGGAACCTGTCTGACGCGGAAATTAAGGCTCAGTGGGAACAAATAAAGCAGCAGGAGCGTACAAAGAAAGACGCTAAAGGCTCCGTGTTTGATGACATTCCCAGTCAACTGCCCAGCGTTTTAAAAGCTGCTAAGCTGCAAAAACGTGCTGCGTCAGTGGGCTTTGACTGGACCGAGGCGGAGCCTGTTTACGCCAAAGTGGACGAAGAAATACAGGAAGTAAAAGAAGCTACAGACCAGGACCACATTGAAGAAGAAATTGGTGACCTGCTGTTTGCCGTTGTAAATTTAGCCCGCCACAAACAAGTAAACCCCGAAGCCGCACTGCAACGCGCCAATGAAAAGTTCAAAAGCCGTTTTCAGAATATAGAGCAGCGCTTAGGTGAGCAGGGTAAAAACGCTACCGACTGTAACCTCGACCAGCTCGAAGCTCTTTGGCAGCAAGCTAAGCAGGTCTAGTGGCATGGCGTAGCCTGACATTCAAATCAGGCACCTGGAACGTTCGCCCCAAAGTTGATGTTGAGTCGGTGGGTGATTGGTGCGAAGGTAATATCTTTGAAGAAGATCATGCTCATGGGGTGAGAAACCTGGTAACGGATCCTGAGCTGCTTTCCGAAATAAAATAATAGAGGCAGTGATGCGATTGTGGATGTAAGTTATAGAGTGTAAAGCTGAAAAACTGGAGACTGAAGATGCCTAATTTTTTATCATATAAATTAATGTCTGCTGCTTTAAAATGCAGTTCTCAGCTTATGCTCGGAGCACTCTTGATTGGCGTTCTTGGCTTTACACCTCAGTCTTATGCTCAGAGTTCTCAGGGCGCCACCCTGGATGCAACTTCTCATGAAGAATTAGCACAGTCGCTGGACGAGCTTTCTTACACGACGACCAAAGCTGACTACGAAGCTATGATACACACGTTGAATCTAATGGTGATTGACCGGTCCCATGGGGAAGTATTTCGACCCTTGCCTTCTGCAGTAAAAGAGGTAGGTGACATTGTGCACGGTATGACTCCTACCGAGATCATTGAGCTGGGACAATCACTGAAAAGTCCTCCGGGGACCGAATTGGTAGACCAACTCTATTTAATGTCGATACGACCACGCACAGAAGAGCAGAGCGAGAGAATTTACTCGCAAATTTTGCTTATTGCTCTTGCGGGGTCTGCATCACACCTGAAGTTTTCCGAGGACGTTTCAAGCGATATTTCTCTCTATAGCGGCTCTTCGTCCCCGAACAAGAAGCTGGAAGAAAATGTAAAAAAAGTGAGTCGCACTCTGATACCGACATTAGAGAAATGCTCTATAGCGGCTGAGGAGTTGAGAGCTAGTGGCGAGGATAATCTTAGTGATTTTCCTAAACTTGTGGCTATGAATAGTATTATTGACGTGATGTCTGATCGCCTAAGTAATATGGAAGAATTTAAACGCTACAGGGATACGCTTTACTCTTATTTCTCGGTGTATTTTTCCAGTCGGTCAGATCGACGAGTTTGTAAGAATACTCTTTTACCCGGACTGGGACTGGAAGAAGAAGATGAAAAATCACTCCTTTTGTGCGCAGTATATGACTCATTGAATACTTGTATGACCGAATTGCGTCATGAACAAAGAGTAATAAGAGGGACGGTTTCAGAAACGCCGTGAATAAACAAGAGATGGACAAAGACGCTCGGCGTATACGTTAGTTTGTTGAAGCCGTTGTGTGCGGGCAAAAACTCATAGCCACTGATTTGCTTTTCTGGGCTAAAAAAATTACCGTAGTTAACGTTTTTATAACGATTCGCTTAGAGTTTCACAGTCGGTTAGCGAGGTTACCCACAAAGCACAGGGGAAGTGGCATGATAAAACAGTTTATTTTTACTCTAGTTGGTGTCCTCGCTGTCAGCGGCTGCGCATCCACAAAAAACACCGTTGAATACCCTAACTTAGCAGTAACCGATAATGAGTTGGCACAGCCTAAGTGGGCTGCTCTAAAAAGGTTTCCCGCAAGGTATCCCGAGCAAGCGGTGGTTAATTCGCTAGAGGGCTGCGCCACAGTTGAATACGTTATAACGCCGGATAACGAAATCAAAGACGTTGCGGTTGTCGAATCTACTAATAGGCATTTTTCTGTGGCAGCCAAAGACGTTATTACAAACTGGAAATGGAAAGACCTTTCCAACAACATTATTTCTGAGCCCGTTAAAACACAAACACGCTTCGATTTTTGTTTCGATAAAGCAAACCAGGCTTGCTCAACGATAGAACCAGAGTATTCCTGCCCGGGGGAAGATATTATTTATTCACGTGGGATGAAGGTGCGTTAACTGGGAGTAAATAATGACGGATTTAAAAGATTCTTTTTTGTTTATAGTCGCAGTTGTTTGTTTATTAGTTTTCATCGGAGCAATAATTGACATTGTTTTTTACTGGCCAAGCACCGGCTTTGACTGGATGTTTCTTGGTAAAAATATCCTTTACGCCTTAGGCACCGGTTATTGGGTTTGGAGGCTTCTGATTATGCTTTACCGAAAACGAAAAGTGCTTGAAACAGAGAGTTATTAGGGAAGTGTTGTAATGCGTTGCATGGAATACGTCAGATTTAGACATATTAGCTAGTGAAAAACGTGCTAACGACATTCGGAGAAAAGTTGTGAGTGATTCATCTTATCAAATGCCTTTTGGTTCGCTCCTTATTCCCTGCATTATTGCCGCTATTGGAGCCCCTATATTGCTGAATCAGTTTGGTTTTGAATATAACCCAATAAGTGACGGATTTGATATTGCAAACTTTGCGATAGATATGGGCGTATTTGTAGCCATTGCTGTGATTGCTTCGTTCCTCTATCAATCAATTTTTAAGGTAGTCAAGAAAGAACACTAGGAGACTCCCATTAAATACCTCTGGATAGTGATTTTTACCATAGTTTTAGTCTGGTCGGGTATTAACCCTAAAGACCCATTTACCTGGTTGCTTGAAGTAGCTCCGGCGGTAATTGGGGCTGTGCTGTTGGCTCTCACCTATAATTCATTTCGTTTAACGCCTTTGCTATACGCATTCATTCTGGCGCATTGTGTGGTTTTAATGGTGGGCGGACACTACACATACGCGGAAGTACCTTTCTTCGAGGGGCTATTCGGCGCAGAGCGAAATAACTATGACAAGTTAGGTCACTTCTTTCAGGGCTTTGTGCCTGCGCTGTTGGCAAGAGAAATATTAATTCGAAAAAACATTGTGAATGGTGCTGTATGGCGCAACATTATTATTGTTTCAATATGCCTGGCCTTTAGCGCCTTTTACGAGTTACTGGAATGGTGGCTTGCCCTTGCAACCGGTGAGGATGCTGAAGCTTTTCTTGGTACTCAGGGTTACGCTTGGGATACTCAATCTGACATGGGCTTTGCTCTGATTGGTGCCATTCTCTCGTTGTTTATCTTGTCCAAGAGTCATGATAAGCAACTTAAAAGTAAATAAGGTTTCATGTGAAGTATTCGTGATGTTTTTCTAGCGAAATCTCTTTAGAGATCATGAACTGATCTTTTAATTAGGTATATATTTCTGTATAAATAATGTTTCAATTTTGCATTGGAAGGCTATTTAGGCTTAAGGACAGGGCGTTGAAAAAAGTAAGTATTATTTTTGCGAGCACGTTATTCGTTATTTCTTGTAGCTCAAATACCCAGAGCGATAAGACAGAGACAAAGTTCCTGGATCTGTCAGCTGCGGAGCACTCGGAACTTGCTGATGACTACTGGACTATCAGCAAACATATCCCTCCTCAATACCCGGCTTCAGCCGCGCGGAATGATGTGTCCGGTTGCGTCAATGTTGCTGTAGGTATTGGTTCAGATGGACGCGCTAAAGGGTATGAAGTTCGCTCATCTTATCCAAAGGGTGTATTTGATGACTACGCAGTTGCGGCACTTCAAAAATGGAGGTGGGAAGCAACTGAAAAAAATTCGGGGCGTACACCGATATTAAAGACCGTTCAGTTAAACTTTGCGATGAAAGAAACCCCGGATGACCATGAATATATTGAGAATTGCTCATCTAAAAGGTAAGAAGATTAGCGTGTAAGAAGTTTTTCCAATGGAGCCTGTTTGAAGGCTATAAGTGGGCTAAGAACGAATCAATCGTTTAACGACATAAGGAATTAAGTTTTGAACTTTAATGCAACACTGTTAGGTCAAGTAATTTTAATCTTTATCCCAATAATAGTCATTTTAAGCTACTACCTTGGGAAAAGGAAAACACAAACACCTAAGCTGGCAACCTTAATCGGTTTTATTTTAGCTTTCATTCCACCCTTAGCGTTAATCTATGTAGCGGCATTAGTGATTAAAAATGACGTTCGGGTCTCAGAATAAAAGGTTTTTATATGAATAAAATTTTATTACTTCTCGGCGCTTTACTTTTATCGGGATGCACAAGTTCGGACATGCTTTACTATTTGACTCATCCTACCGATTCTTCCGATAAACCTTCTACGGCGGCTATCTATACAGGAGCGGCACTTATTCTAGGTGAAATGAAAGAAGAGTGCAGTTATGGTCATCCTGAAGACCAAATTAACTGCAAAAAAGAAAAGGAAGCTAGAGAGCGCAAGAAATAATGCCGACTTTAAAAAGTCAGCCTACTTTAGCCGATTTTCAGGAATATGTTACTGAGCTTGAAGCGGAACGGGGTTTTTCTGAACAAACCGTTAAAGACAAGTGCTTGCTACTCGGAGAGGAAGTGGGTGAGTTATTTAATGCTGTTAGAAAAGTTGAAGGGCTAGCGATAGATCACCAATCTGAGATCGGTGAGGTCAATGATGAACTGGCAGATGTTTTTATTTATTTATGCGCTATTGCTAACCGTTACAACGTAGATCTTGAAAAAGCTTTTCTAGCGAAAGAAGCGAAGAATAAGCAACGAACCTGGACAAAAAGTCGATGAGCTTTAAGTTTTAACGTGAAGATTAACCACAACATCCCGAAATATCGGTTTTATCACCGGCTTTTACTGCTCGAGCATCGCGAATAATGCGTATTGCAGAGCGCAGCACAATTAAAGCAATTACTGTGGCTATCAGTAAATCTGGCCATGCCATGTCTAGCTGAGCAACCAGCAGAGCAGAAGCAATTACACCCGTGTTCATGAGCATGTCATTGCGAGAACATATCCAGCTGGCGCGGATATTAATATCACCGTTTCTGGAACTGTATAAAAGCGCAAAGCAAAGCACGTTAACCACCAGCGCTAAGCCTGCCACCCATAACATCATGTTTGCATTGGGTTGGCTGCCAAAAATTAAACGTTGCAACACATCTGCCAAAACCACCAGCGCTAGGACGGTTTGTAGTGTACCGTTAAAAATTGCTGCATTGGCTTTGTATTTAATGGCTTTGCCAACCGCGTATAAACTGACCGCATAAACCAATGTATCGGCCAACATATCCAGTGAGTCAGCAATAAGGCCACTGGACTGTGCTAACCAACCAGCAATAAATTCAACGAAAAACATAACGCCGTTAAGAACCAGTACAGTCCATAACAATCGTCTTTGTGCTTTATCGATGTGTTCTTGTGCGGTGGTGCCACAGCAGGATGACATAAGGTAACTCCAGATGGGTTTGGCTGGCGCTATACTAACAAAAGTGCTTTGCAAAAGACTAGGCGGCGTGCTTTTTATTTGTTGTTGGGGCGGTCTTTCGGTATACTACTTTCCCGTCTGAATGCAATCCCAAATTTGACCTGACCAACTAGGTATCACATGGCGACAAACTATATTTTCGTAACCGGCGGAGTTGTATCCTCGCTGGGTAAAGGCATTGCTGCAGCCTCTCTGGCGGCAATTCTAGAAGCACGGGGCCTCAACGTTACCATCATGAAGCTGGACCCCTACATTAACGTAGATCCGGGTACCATGAGCCCAACTCAGCACGGTGAAGTTTTTGTCACTGTAGACGGGGCTGAGACCGATCTTGACCTGGGACACTACGAGCGTTTCATTCGCACCCGTATGACCAGCAGCAACAACTTTACCACCGGCCGTGTCTATGAAGACATTATCCGCCGTGAGCGTAAAGGTGAATTTTTAGGAGCGACCATCCAGGTCATTCCTCACATCACTAACGAAATTAAACGTCGTGTTATTGAAGGCAGTAAAGGCTTTGATATTGCCATTATTGAAATTGGCGGCACGGTAGGTGACATAGAGTCACAACCTTTCCTTGAAGCTATTCGCCAGTTGGGCACGGAAATAGGTCGTGATCACACCTTATTTATGCACCTGACTCTGGTGCCATTCTTAGGCGCTGCAGGTGAGGTGAAAACCAAGCCGACTCAGCACTCTGTGAAAGAACTGCGTTCTATTGGTATTCAGCCAGATGTATTGGTGTGTCGTTCGGATCGCTCCTTACCGGCAACAGAGCGTTCGAAAATCGCTTTGTTTACCAATGTAGAAGAGCGAGCGGTTATTGGCTTGCGCGACGTAGACAGCATTTACAAAATTCCTTCTATGTTAAAGGCCCAGAGTTTGGATGACATAGTCACCAAGCGCTTTAATTTAGATTGCCCCGAAGCCGACTTGCATGAATGGGAAGAGGTTCTGTATCAAGAGTCGAATCCGAATGGTGAAGTGACCGTCGGTTTTGTCGGTAAGTACGTTGAACTGCCGGATGCCTATAAGTCGGTGAACGAAGCCTTGGCTCATGCCGGCCTTAAAAACCGTTTAACGGTAAACATTCGTTACATCGATTCTCAAGACTTAGAAACCAAAGGTACGTCTAAGCTTGAAGATGTGGACGCTATTTTGGTGCCAGGCGGTTTTGGTGATCGTGGCATAGAGGGCAAGCTTATTGCGGCGAAATACGCGCGCGAGAATAACATTCCTTACTTAGGCATTTGCTTAGGCATGCAAGTGGCAATGATTGAATTTGCCCGTAATGTTGCTGGTTTAACCGGCGCTAACAGCACTGAGTTTGATGAAAATTGCAGTGACCCGGTAGTTGGTCTTATCACTGAATGGATGGACGCCAGTGGTCAGAAAGAACTGCGCGACAAGCATTCTGACTTAGGCGGCACGATGCGTCTTGGTTCACAGGAATGTCATTTAGAAAAAGGTTCTAAAGCGCTTAAAATGTATGGCAAAGAAACCATTGAAGAGCGTCACCGCCATCGCTACGAAGTGAACAACCATTACATTGAACCGCTGGAAAAAGCAGGCTTAAAAATCACGGGTTACTCGCATGACAAGCAGTTAGTTGAGATTCTGGAAAACCCGAAACACCGTTGGTTTGTTGCGGTACAGTTCCATCCGGAGTTCACTTCAACGCCGCGTGACGGGCACCCGTTATTTAAAGGCTTTATAGAAGCTGCAGGCGAATTTCATAAAGAGCGTTTGGGTTAATAACCCGGCTAATGATTAAGCATTAAACAGGATTAAAGCATGAGTAATATTGTTAAAGTTATTGGTCGCGAAATCATGGATTCCCGCGGTAACCCAACCGTTGAAGCTGACGTTTATTTAGAGTCGGGCCATATGGGCCGTGCAGCGGCACCAAGTGGCGCTTCAACCGGGTCACGTGAAGCTCTGGAGCTGCGTGACGGTGACAAGTCGCGTTACCTGGGCAAAGGTGTTGAAACGGCGGTTGCTAACATTAATGGTGCTATTGCTGAAGCATTAAGCGGTATTGATGCGACTAACCAGGACGCTGTCGACAACATTATGCTAAAGCTCGATGGTACTGATAACAAAGAAAAGCTGGGTGCTAACGCCATTCTGGCTGTTTCTCTGGCGGTGGCTAAAGCAGCGGCTTTGAGCAAAGGTATCGAGCTTTACGAACACATTGCTAACCTGAACAACACCAGCGGTAAATACAGCATGCCATTGCCAATGATGAACATCTTAAACGGCGGTGAACATGCGGATAATAACGTGGATATTCAGGAGTTCATGATCCAGCCGGTTGGCGCTGAAAGCTTCAAGGAAGGCCTGCGTATGGGCGCTGAAGTGTTCCATGCTCTGAAAAAGGTTCTGCAGAAGCGCGGTTTAAGCACAGCAGTTGGTGACGAGGGCGGCTTTGCGCCTAATTTATCGTCTAACGAAGAAGCCTTGCAGGTTATTGTCGAAGCGGTTGAAAAAGCGGGCTATAAAATGGGCAGCGACATTACCCTGGCTTTGGATTGCGCGGCCTCTGAATTCTTCCGTGATGGTAAATACGAATTGTCCGGTGAAGGCAAGTCCTTTACTGCGGAAGAGTTTGCAGACTATCTGGCAGAGCTTTGCGACCGTTACCCAATTATTTCTATTGAAGACGGCCTGGATGAAAGTGACTGGGACGGCTGGAAAGTCTTAACCGAAAAACTGGGCAGCAAAGTACAGTTGGTCGGTGATGACCTGTTTGTGACCAATACGCGTATTCTGAAAGAAGGTATCGATAAGTCGATTGCCAATTCAATTTTGATTAAATTTAATCAGATTGGTAGCCTGACAGAAACCTTAGCAGCTATAGCAATGGCGCGTGAAGCGGGGTATTCGGCGGTTATTTCTCACCGTTCGGGTGAAACCGAAGACGCCACCATTGCCGATTTAGCAGTAGGCACCGCAGCGGGTCAGATTAAAACCGGTTCACTGTGTCGCTCTGACCGGGTTGCTAAGTACAACCAATTATTGCGTATAGAGGGCGATCTGAATGGCCAAGCGCCTTACCGCGGACGACAGGAAGTCAACGCTGGCTAGTCAACAGGCGGACATATTTCAGCCGCTGGCACAGCAGGGCGATTTTGCCGAGCTGTGCTCAGCGCTGTATGAACGCGAATTACCGCAACTTGCGCAGGTTAATGATATGCCTGTTGCGGCTTTGCAACGTCGTTTAGCCAGCCTTCCGCACTATATTCGTCATGCCGCGCATGGTTGTCTTAATGCGGTAAGACATTCGCCGTTAAAGCTGGATGTTCAGAACGCCAGCTGGCAAGCCCCTCAGCCGACAAAAGTTCCTTCAGCCGGTATATCTGCCGAAGGGCAAAGCCAATGGTTTGCTAAGCATGCCGCTTTGGGCCTGGTGGTTCCGGTTCGCTATCAAACCCCTGAATTCACGACCATAATGCTGGACAGTATCGACCGAGTGGATCCTGATAAAAAGCGCCTGCACCTTAACTACCGTGGCTGGTTTGATTTTTCCGGGCAGGGTGAGCACACTCAGGATACCTTACTCAAGCCTAATAAACGCATTATGACCGCAGCCAGCTGTGGACATCAGTGGAATCATAAAGGGCGCATTAATCCACGCACCTTAACGCTGCGTGAGCTGTTATTAGTGGCTACCCTGGACTGGAAAAAGTTTCAGGTGGCATTGCGGATAGCTCGTTAAGCCAGTCTTGCCATACCGGTTGTAATCCTTTCGCTCTAATTGCCTGTGCCACCTCACTTACTGGCCTGTCGTCATCTATCGAAAACTGTTCCAGCTCTTGTTGCTCGTTGGCGTAACCGCCGGGCTGCGTTTTTGATTCCGCACTGACCGAGGTCACACCTAGCCGAAACAACCCATCACGAAGCGCTTGTTGTTCGCGGGTGGAAAGGCTGAGCTCTACATCGGGGAACCGCAATCGATAGGTGCAAATTAACTGAACCAGTTGTTTATCAGAAATTGTCTTTGCGTTATCGACACCTCCGGCACAGGGACGTAGCCGGGGAAATGACAATGAATAACGACTGCGCCAGTAGCGTCTCCGTAGATAATCCAGGTGCATGGCGGTAAAGGTGCTGTCGATACGCCAGTCCTCCAGTCCAATCAGCGAGCCGAGGCCAATTTTATCGATACCGCATTCGCCCAGGCGGTCAGGTGTTTCAAGCCGCCAACGGAAGTCGCGTTTCTTGCCTTTTAAGTGATGCTTAGCATACGTAGCTGCCTGGTAAGTTTCCTGATACACCATAACCGCATCCAGACCCAGCGTGCGTAATTCAGCGTATTCATGGGTAGCCAATGGCTGCACTTCAAACATGACATAGCTGAAATAGCGTTTGATAATGGGGAGCGCCTGACGAAAGTAATCAATACCTACCTTGGCTTCATGCTCGCCAGTCACTATCAGCAGGGTGTCAAAACCTTTGGCTTTTATGGCCTGACATTCCTGCTCGATTTCAGCTGGCGACAGGGTCTTACGCTTTAAGCGATTACTCATGGAAAAGCCGCAGTAGCTGCAGTCGTTAGCACAGAGGTTCGATAAATACAGCGGAATGAACAGGTGCAGGGTATTACCAAAACGCTGCCGGGTCAGTTGCTGTGAGCGTTCGGCCATAAGGGGCAGATAAGGCTCCGCCGCCGGCGACAGTAAGACCATGAAGTCGTCCGTATTCAGATGTTTTTTGCTTAAGGCGGTTTCAACGTCAGCCGCGTTTTTACTGTAAAGCTGCAGGCGGGTATCATCCCAGCTGGTTTGCTCCCAAACAGTGTAAAAGCTCATAATGACTCCAGAAACTCCGTTAACGGACTGGATGCGGACGCTTTTAGCGAAGCGTTTTGACTTAAGCCTGCTTCAAAGGCCTGACGTCCAACAATAACCGCGTCGCGAAAGGCTTTTGACATAGCGACAGGGTTATTCGCCGTGGCTATCGCGGTATTCACCAGCACAGCGTCTGCGCCCATTTCCATGGCTTCAACGGCGTGGCTGGGTGCGCCAATGCCCGCATCGACAATGACCGGCACCGATGCCTGCTCGATAATAATTCGTAGGAAGTCTCGAGTAAGCAGGCCCTGGTTTGAACCTATGGGGGCGCCTAACGGCATAACCGCCGCGCAGCCAACTTCTTCTAAGCGTTTACACAAGACCGGATCAGCACCGCAGTAGGGCAGTACGGTAAAGCCTTCTTTTACCAAAGCTTCAGCGGCTTTTAGGGTTTCTATGGGGTCTGGCAGCAAGTAGTTAGGGTCGGGGTGTATTTCCAGTTTAAGCCAATGGGTGCCTAAAGCTTCACGAGCAAGGCGTGCAGCAAAAATAGCGTCCTGTGCGGATTTTGCGCCGGAGGTATTTGGTAGTAGCTGTAAACCCAAATTTTTAATGGGTGTGACGATGTCGTCAGTGGGGCGTTCAAGTTCAACGCGCTTTAACGCCAGCGTTACTAATTCGCTACCGGAAGCAGCAAGGGACTTCTGCATAACGTCCGCACTGCTGTATTTGCCGGAGCCTATGAGTAATCGGGAATGAAAATCGCGATCGGCTATTCTCAGCATGGTTTAACCTCCGGCCACGGCCTGAACAAGTGTAATGGTATCGTTGTCTTTAAGCTCGGTCTGTTGCCATTTTTCCCGGTGTATAATCTGTCCGTTTAAAGCGACGGCAACGGCCGAGGTATCTACGTTCTGAGCAGACAATAGCTGCGATAAATTGCTTTTTTCAGTGATCTCAAGATGTTTGTCATTAATTTGAATGCGCATTTTGACCTCCGCATACAGGGCATGAAGCGGCCCGCGGTAAATAGAGTTGTTGCCAGTTTTGCGATAATCCATTGAAGGTGTGCAGGTAACCCCAGGCAAGCTTATGTCCGGTAAAATAATTAATTGCCTGTAGCGCCTGACTGGATCCCATAATGCCCACAACAGGAGCGGCTATACCCGCGTTACTGCAGTTCAGTGGCTCAGTAACAGCGTCGGGATAAAGGCACTGATAACAGCCGTGGGAATTCTCTGGGTTAAGCGCAATAAGTTGCCCGTTAAAGCCGCGCGCCGCGGCAGAAATGAGCGGCGTATTCACGCGGTAGCAGCTTTGGTTGATCAGGTACCGGGTCTCACGATTGTCGGTGCAGTCGAGGACTAAATCGGCTTGTTCGGCGAGCGCGTCCAGGTTTTCTTCATAGGCCTTTTCTTCAATAGCGGTGATACGAATGTCCGGGTTTAACCGCGACAAAGAATGACCAGCTTGCCGCGCCTTGGACAAGCCAATATCATCGCTGGAATAGAGTGTTTGCCGCTGTAAGTTGCTGAGGCTGACGGTGTCATGATCGACCAGTGTGATTTGCCCAACGCCCGATGACGCCAGATATTGGCTGGCAGGACAACCAAGACCACCCAATCCAATAATCAGCACATGCCTTTTGAGCAAACGCTGTTGTCCAACTTCGCCTATTTCTTTCATCAGTATGTTACTGCTGTAGCGCAGAAGTTGTTCGTTACTCAGCATGGGCAGCCTCGTTCTCTTCCTTAATTTCGGCTTCAGCGTCCATCGCAGTCAGTAACTGATGGACAGCCTGCTCGACGTCGTTCGCAGCAGTAATCGCGCTAACAACCGCTATGCCGTTAATTCCGGTAGCTTTTACGGCAGCTACGCGATCTAAAGAAATGCCACCAATAGCGACTGCCGGTATGTTCGTTGGCGCTAATAACGCGACATAGAGGCGCAGTCGCTCCAGACCTTGGGGTTTAGACGGCATAGCCTTGGTCTGAGTTGGAAAGATATGACCCAGAGCGATGTAAGAGGGCGTGTACGCTTGAGCAATTAATAACTCGGTGTAGCTGTGAGTGGAAATGCCCAGTCGCAACCCTGCTTGCTGAATAGCGTGAAGGTTAGCTTCCGTTAAGTCTTCCTGACCTAAATGCACGCCATAAGCGCTGTGCTTAATAGCGAGTTGCCAGTGGTCATTAATAAACAACTGAGCTGAATATTGCTCCGCCAGCTGAATGCTTTTTTTAATAGCGGCTTCCAACTGAGGAGCATCTGGGTCTTTAATACGCAGCTGAAGCGTTCTAATGCCCAGTTTTAAGAGCTTTTCTATCCACTCATAAGAATCTACTACCGGATACAGTCCGGGTTCCTTGTCCAGCCTGGGAAACTGGAGGTCAACGCAGGGCAACTCCGGCGTTTTAATCCTTGGAAAATGTTTAATTTTCTGTGGCCAGTGTGTATGAGCAACAGGGCCTGGTCCGCGGCCTATACCTTTCGCCTCAATCAGGCCCTGATGCAGATAGGCATTAGCTACCGTAATGGCATCCTCAAGTGGATAGTCATGTGCTAGTGCCGCGGCAATGGCAGAAGACAAGGTACAACCTGTTCCGTGGCTGTGCTTTGTTTCCAGCTTTTGCTGAATGTACTGAATATGCTCATCGGCGCTAAGGTAATAGTCAGAGATTTCATCGGAGTGACCAAACTCAGTACCAGTGATAAGGATCTGAGTTAGTCCCGCATGAAAGAGTTTTTCGGCGGCGCGACACATTGAGTTTTCATCAATAACTTCTACGCCGCTCAACCAACTGAGCTCATCCAAATTCGGTGTCATAATATCAACCAGTGGGAGCAACTCCGTACAGTGTTCCGGGAGCAGCTCTGACAGCCTATCCTGCTGAGTGCTGACAACCACCGGATCCCAGACTATACAAGGTTTAGGTATGGTATCAGGCCATTGCTTTAAAAAGTCAGCCACACACTGAAGCTGTTGCACATTACTAAGCAACCCCACTTTTATCGCAGCAGGGGGCATGTCCTGTTGCAGGCATTCCAGCTGCTGACGAATGGCGTCAGCAGCTAAAGGGAATAACCCGGTGGTTTCAACCGAATTCTGAGCGGTCACTGTGGTTATGACACTGCAGCCATGCACGTTCAGGCTTCGGAAGGTGTTCAAGTCCGCCTGAATGCCTGCGCCACCGCCGCTGTCAGAACCCGCGACGGTCCATACGACAGGTACCGACATTATTCTGCTCCTTCGGTCGCCGCATCTTTTACTTTTACATCAATACGGGTGTCAGGATTATACTGACGCACCTCGTGCGAAATTTTCATGGAGCAGAACTTAGGACCGCACATGGAGCAAAACTGCGCGGTTTTGTTCGAATCCTGCGGCAGTGTTTCATCGTGATAGCTGCGAGCGGTAACCGGGTCCAACGCCAGGTTAAATTGATCCTCCCAGCGGAATTCAAAGCGGGCTTTTGACATAGCGTCATCCCGCGCCTGAGCGCCTGGGTGTCCTTTGGCTAAATCGGCCGCATGAGCCGCTATTTTGTAGGCGATCATCCCTTGTTTAACATCTTCTTTATTAGGCAGGCCTAAGTGTTCTTTCGGTGTTACGTAGCAGAGCATGGCACAGCCAAACGCGCCGATCATGGCAGCACCAATACCTGAAGTAATATGGTCGTAACCGGGTGCTATATCCGTGGTTAGCGGCCCTAAGGTATAGAACGGCGCGCCATGACAATGCTTTAACTGCTCATCCATATTTTCCTGAATTTTATGCATGGGCACATGGCCTGGGCCTTCTATCATCACCTGCACATCGTATTCCCAGGCAATTTGAGTCAACTCGCCGAGTACTCTCAGTTCAGCAAATTGAGCTTCGTCGTTAGCGTCGGCTATGGAACCGGGGCGCAGGCCGTCACCTAAAGACAGCGACACATCATATTTCGCACAAATTTTGCAGATATCCCGGAAGTGTTGATAAAGAAAGCTCTCTTGCTGATGCGCCATGCACCATTTCGCCATAATTGAACCGCCACGGGAGACTATGCCGGTAACTCGTTTTGCAGTCAGTTTAATGAAGTCGTGTAGTACACCGGCGTGAATCGTAAAGTAGTCGACCCCTTGCTCAGCCTGTTCCAGCAGTACGTCTTTAAATACTGGCCAGCTCAGATCTTCTGCAATGCCATTGACGCGCTCTAATGCCTGGTAGATAGGCACCGTACCAATAGGAACAGGACTGTTGCGTAAGATCCACTCACGGGTTTGGTGAATATTACGGCCGGTAGATAAGTCCATTACGGTATCAGCGCCCCAGCGAGTCGCCCATACCAGCTTTTCAACTTCTTCTTCAATCGATGAACTGACCGAGGAGTTACCAATGTTGGCGTTCACTTTAACCAAAAAGTTGCGTCCAATAATCATTGGCTCTGATTCGGGATGATGGGTATTAACGGGTATAATCGCACGTCCGCTGGCGACTTCATCGCGAACAAACTCGGGCGTTATGGGGTTTTCAAGGTGCTCTCTACCCATATTCTCCCGCAGTGCAATAAACTCCATCTCCGGCGTAACGATGCCGCGCCGGGCGTAGGCCAGTTGAGTAATACCGTGGTTGTTTTGTTTGTTTTCGCTGTGGCGTTGCTGAATCCAGTTTTCACGAACCTTTTTCAAACCCGCTTTAACGTCAATTTTAGCGTCCGGGTCGCCGTAGACACTGGAGGTATCATACACATCCACCGGTTCGTTAGGTGGTAACTTAACGCCAGGCGTGGGCTGGTGCAAAGTTTCGCTTAGATGAATGCGGCGAAAGGGCACCTGGATATCGTTAGTGCCGGACAGAAATTCACGGCTGGAATTAGGGTAATAATGCCCGGAAAGTGAGGATAAAAAAGATTCAGCCTGTTGGCGGTTTAAACGGTTATTCGATGGTGCAGTTGACATAGCATTCTCTCATTTTGTTGATGTTAGAGATGCTTGTCAGGAGTGTTGAAAGGAACACCAGCGCAGAAACGACGGTTGTGTCATGCTGGTGCTCTCTTGTTCCCTTCGCAGGTATTAGCCTGATCAGGTTCAACGGATCCCGCAATTGCGGTCTCAGCCGACTACTTACTCAATAAAGTAACCGGCACTCCGACAAGATTCTTTTTTAGTGGAACAAAATCTTAGAGCGAATGCAACCGCCGTTATTATCTAACCAGTTTAGTGACAACTTTTGCAGGCTTATCCATCGGCTGGCTTAAGCCCTCTATACGCTCAGCAATAACCCCTTGCTTATCGAGAATGGTGATCAAATTGCTGTGATCAAAATCACCGTCGGGACGTTGGCGATATCTCACTCCAAGTACTGTAGCAAGTGTTCTGATGTCCTGCTCTGAACCGTTCAGAAACAGCCAGTTGTCGTTGTTAAGCTTATATTGCTTAACGTAGTCGGCTAGTGCCTCGGGTGTATCGCGATTAGTGTCGAAGCTCACCATAACAAGCTTAACGTGCTTTTGGGTATCTTCGTCCAGCTTGGTGTATAAGCGTTTTACGTCATGAACCAACACCGGGCAGGCGGTGGTGCAACTGCCGTAAATCATCGAAATAATTACCGGTGTTCCCTCAAGCTCAGACAGTTTTAACTCATTTTTTTGATGTGTCTTCCAGGACGCATCAATTTGGTATACCGACTGGGAGTGAGACACTTCTGCCGCATTCATTGTTGTGTGATTGCTATGGTCACCGTGCTTATTGTGGTGTGAATGATCTTGCGCCATTAACTGCGCAGAGAACACCAATGAAGCCAGAGCAGTAAGTTGAAAGAATTTATTCATGGTCGTTCTCCAGGTCGTATGCGCAGCGGAATCCCATAGTGCTGGTTGCACTTTGAGGAGCGTAATCACTGCGCGACTGATAACGGAAAAATGTGGCGTAATTGGCGTTGGTGAAACTGGACATAAAGCGCGCTCCGTCGCCACAAGAACCGGAGAGCAAATCGACATCATCGCCGTTACTTAATAATAATTGATAGTCGTTCACCCATTCGTTGACGCGGTCGTGCATATGCATCAGTTGGTCTGCGTTTGGATCAACAGTTTGTTGTTTACTCGTGTGTGGCTGGCTATACCAGGCAAACAGTTTGCGTGCGTAGTCATTGTCACTAATGTTTTGCTGTTGCCGATATTGCACAGAAGCATATTCCCACTCATTAAGACTGGGCAACCGACCACCTTGAGCGGCGCAGTATTCTCGTGCGGCAAACCAGGAAACATAAGTCACAGGTTCGTTTTCTCTATCCTCTGCAATAGCGGTGTTCCCACTCCAGTGTTTCAGATAGTTTCCATCGTGGAACAGGGCAGCGATGTTATCTCGCTGCCAACGAGGGTTCTCATGTACAAATTCCAGGTAAGCTTGGTTAGTGACCGGAGTTGCATCCAGCATAAAACTCTCCATTTCAATGCTGAGGCGCTCTTTGTCCAGTAATACCGGAGGTTCGAAAGGACCACCGTTAATCAGGACTGGGTCCGCGAGCACTAACGGTGAAAACAAAACACCTGCAACTCCAAGCCACTTAACCATAACCTTTCCCCTTATTTCTCTTTACGAGGGCCAGCAATTAACGCACCAGCTGCACCACGTTCTGCATCAGCAAATTCGTGATCGACCAGTTTGTAAATTCCTTCTTCCGGAACAATAAAGTCGATGGTTGCACTGTTACTTGCACCTAACAGGACGGTTTGCATACCGTACCACTCGTTACGCGGGTCGCCTTCGTACCAGACGCGGTCAAAGATGGCTCCAATAACGTGGAAGCTTGAAGTGCCGGACGGGCCTGCGTTTAATACATGTAGGCGTACCCGGTCACCTTCGTTTGCACGTAATGGGTTGTCGCTAAGAGCTGCAACATGGCCATTAAAGGTAACGTGGCTTGGTTGACGATCGAGCGCTGCGCCGTGGTTGTAAATATAATTACCTTCAGCCGCTTCTTCCAAATAGTGCTCGGACTGAACCAAAACGTACTCGTGATCAACGTCTTTATCAGTTGGGTAACCGTCTTTGGGCGATACAACAACCGCACCGTACTGGCCCATAGCTGTGTGCATAAGCACACTGGAAGTACCACAGTGGTACATGTAAGTACCGGCGTAGTTGGCTATCCATTCAAACTCAATAGTTTCACCCGGAGAAATGGTACGCCACTTGTCTTCCGCCGCTACTGTTCCGCTATGGAAATCCATAGAGTGTGGCATAGGATTAATCACTGGCTGACTATTCTGATAATTGTTCGCTTGTACTTGCTGGAAAAATGGTGAACCATTTTTGACCGGTTTTGTAATAGTTACTTCTTCATCAGACCGATTTTTCATTTTAAAAATGACGCGATCGCCTTCACGTACGTGCAATACAGGACCTGGTACTGAGCCACCGAATGTCCAGGCTGAATAGCTGACGCCAGGGGCAACCTCAATTTTCTGAGAAAAAACGTCCATGCGTACGTCGTGAGTTTTGTTACCCTCATAATCCAGTTCCGCTAAATGGGGGACTGAAGTCAGGTAGTCACCAACAACCGCCGGACCGTTGTATTCTTCGCGATAGACTTTAGCTTCTGGTAAGCCATAGATTTTACCGTCAATAACATACTCGCTGTCGTGCTTAAGTTTCATATCGGCAGCAGTGGCAGGAGTTGATACAGAAGCCATAGCGGCTAGCAGAGACGCACTGATAATGGATAAGCTTAGAGTTTTCATAGTGATATTTCCTTTAACAACTAATAAATAAATTTAACGTAAACTGCTAACCGCATCGGCAGTTGTTTCTTCGCTGCCTTGCACCAGTTCTGTGTTGATGTAATTAACTAACGCAGCAATATCTGCGTCTTTTAGGTAACCCATGGGCGGCATTGAGCCGTTGTAGTTGGTTCCGTTGACAGTGATAGGACCTGACTTACCTTTAATGATGGTTTCAGCGATATAAGCTGGTTTGTCTTTAAGATTTGAATTGTTAGCTAACGGGGGAAAAACGCCCTGCATACCTTTACCGTTTGGCTGATGGCAGGCTTGGCAATATTTTTTATAGACGTTCTCGCCGTCGCTGGCGTTGACTGGCTGGCTTATAAATAGACCGGCAAGTGACACTGCAATGAGTGATACTTTAACGAAAGAATGAATGCTCATAATGACACCTTAGTGACTGACTTAAGATGTCCCTAGAATAGCGCTGTGGCGGGTTTTAGCTAGTGATATGAAGAGGTAAGAAAGACCTACTCCTATGGGTATAATGGGAGTAGGTCAAAAACCAGGAAAGGGGTACTAAATACTGCGTGCTTCTAATTCAATACGAGACGCAGCCCCATAAATTTTACTGGGTTCGCCATCAACTTTGCCTTCCGGAGTGGTAGTCGGCCAGAGGTTATTCAGATTATTAATAACTTGACGAGTTTCATTGATTGCATCCTGGGCTTTATGAGCTTCTGCATCGTTAATGCGATTCAAACGATCCAACGCAATCTCTTTAAAGCCCATGGCATCCTGATATTCGTGTACGTTTGCAACTTCGCCATTTTGGATGCCGATGGCGTACTCGTCGGCGGCAACCATTAACATTGATGAAATGCTTAGTATCACATCTTTAGCCGACATATTATCAATGGGCTCATTAGCGCTGATAGCATCCCGGAGTTCGTTGTAATTATTCATAACAACGTCTTTACTCTGGTCATTAATCACGCTTTCTGCCAACGTATTTAAAGATTCAGCGAAACCCGGTAAACCGCGGGCTTCAAAGGCTTCAGTCAGGCCACTGTAAAGTTCGTCGCCGGGGTGCTTCATATGAGTCTTGGCCATTTCAATGTGGCCTTGCTCATAAAGTTTCATGCCCACCCACAAGTGACCACGAATAAAACCGAGTTGCGCCAGAAAAGCGGTGTCATTAGTGTTTAGATCTATTTCTGGGGCCGCCATTTCGCCTTCTGCCATAGGGGCAGCCATAAACATTGTCGGTGCCGCACTGGGTTGCGTGAGCGCCGTGGCTGATACTTGTGACGCGGCTACGGTGGTGGCAAGAACACTACCAACACCTAACCAGACTTTTTTCTTTTCAAACATAGATAAACCTTAGTAAGCTTTTTTAAAAGAGTGAACTTCTGTATATTTGCAGAAATGATAACTATTCGCAAGTTGGAAATGCAGCAGTATGATATTACAAATCAGTAATGCCATTGATAAAGAGACCATAAGCAGCGTTGTTTCCGGTCTGGATGTCAGTCAGTTTAGTGACGGTAAAAGCACGGCTGGTTGGGCGGCAAAGGATGTGAAAAACAATCAACAACTAGCCGGCAAGAAATCGCAGGCAGCCACGGAGGTATTGCTGGACAGGCTGCAGCAAAATAACCTGGTGCAATCAGTAATGCGACCTAAGCAGGTTGCCAGGGTTTCTATCAACCGGTATCAACAGGGAGAGTATTACGGTACTCATATGGATGATTCGTTAATGAATGGCGTGAGAACGGATATCTCTTTTACCTTGGGCTTATCACCATTGTCTGACTTTGAGGGAGGAGAGCTTGTCATAGAGGATGCCAGTGGAGAACGGAGTTGGCGTCTGGGGCAGGGTGATATTCTAATGTATCCAAGTCATTACCTCCATCGGGTTAATTCGGTAACAAAAGGGGAGAGGCTGGCGATGATAGGTTGGGTACAGAGCTTAGTGAAACAGCCTTCCCACAGAGAACTGCTGTTTGATCTGGAGCAATCCCTAAAAGCAGAGTTCGATACCAATGGTAAATCTGAAAACTTTGACCGCCTGACGAAAGTATTTCATAACCTGCTAAGAGAGTGGGCTGATGTTTAATCAGCCCTTTTAGAAAAATGCTTAGACAAGGGTTATACCGCACAAAATCAGTAATGCGACGTTGGCTGCCAGGCCAATCATAAAGAAATAACTGCGTGGGCTTGGGTTTTTCTCTGTAGCAATTTTGTAGTAGAGAATCATGTGAATTAAGCGCGCAATTGAGAATATCCAGATAAACAAACTCGTCCAGAACGCACTGGCACCAACGAAGAAAGCAAGAAATACCGTTCCCAGCATTAATGGGTAGTTTTCCAGCGAGTTCATTAAGGTGCGATGAGCCCGGAATACAAAGGATGAATGACTGAGTGAGTCATCAATTTTTCCGGGTACGGCCCCTGGTTGTTTGGCTTTCTGACCACTGGCTATAAGCCATTGAACCAGCAAAATGAGCAGAGCAATGAGCACGCCCCAATAAGCCATAGTATAAGTTTCACTTCCGTTCATGTTATGTCTCCTTTTTCAAATTAAGCCAGGGTATTTACCCAGCCGATAATTGCGATACCAATGATTATCATAATAAACTGCCGAACCGATGAGGCAGGGTTGTGTTGTCGCTGCAGCGTCGGGATAAGATTTGCTGCTGCAATATAAATAAAGCTTGAAGCGGAAATTGCTAATACGTAGGGAACAGCGGCGCTGACCTGGGCAAGCCAGAAATAAGCAATTAAAGCACCGGGGATGGCTGTTAATGAGGCCAGACTATTCAGTAAAAGTGCTCTTTTCCGTTCAAAGCCACTCTCCAGTAAAATAGCGAAGTCGCTGACTTCTTGCGGTATTTCATGCGCTATGATTGCGACTGCGGTGGCAATGCCTAAAGGTACAGAGGTGAGAAAAGCCGCGGCAATAACCACACCGTCGGTAAAGTTATGAACGGCGTCGCCAATAAGTATTAAGGGGCCTGCACGTTCGTGAGGGTCGCAGTCGCGGTCGCGGCAGTGGCGCCAGAGAATCAGTTTTTCTACTACGAAGAATAAAATAATACCGGCCAGTACACTCGCCGATACCTGATAACCCTCAGCAAGTTCTAAGGCGGCGGGGATCATGCCAAGAAAAGCCGCGGCTAACAGGGTACCGGTGGCAAAACTCATTAAGCTGGGGGTTAGTAACTTACGGACACTTTGCGGAAACGTCAGAAACAGACCAGCGCAAAAAATAGCACCTAAGCTGCCTAATAGCGTAAAGCCTAGAATCCATAGCAGCATATTATGATATCCCTTAGTTACTTTTGTTAGTTAATTAAGCCGGACTTCCACAACTCCAGCAGACCTCAAAAGCGGCTCCGTTAACTTCCTGACAGTTATTGCAGCGCCAGTCATCACCTTCCGCTTGTTCTTCCATTCTCTCAAGCAATGCCTTGGCTTTGTCCAATTGTATCTCATCGACAAGCCAAAGCTCAGGCCAGGTGTCTTGTGGCGCCAGGTCACCCGCCGCGCCACTGGAAAACTCGTTCTTCATTACTGTTTCAATACCTTCTATTTGCAGTAAGTTACGGGCGTTTTCCACTAATAGTTTGTTTTCGCGGGTATAAATAAGTTTCATAAGATCTTCTTCGGCTGTCACTAAAGTGTTTGTGGTTTTTACGTTATAATTAATGTATCAGACTAAGAGTTCGTTTGTGTTCTCCATTTTGTTTTGAGGAGTTAATTATGGCCGGTGGCTGGTCACACGATGGTGCGGTGCAGGAACAAATTGACGCAAGCACAGAAGACGAAGTAAAACGGGTAAGAAGCCAATTATCGGATGGCAAGAGCCTGGAGTATTGCGAAGAGTGTGGTGAGGCCATTCCTCAGGCCCGGCGAGAAGCTATTGCCGGTGTTCGTTTATGTGTCGACTGTCAGGCTGAGCAAGATAAGCAAGATTCACGCGAAGGCAGCTTTAATCGACGCGGAAGTAAAGACAGTCAGCTTCGTTAAATCGAAACACTCGTTGTGGAAAACTGAGCCTCAGGCAAGGGTTTACTGAAGAGATACCCCTGAAATGTATCGCAGTTTAGTCTGGACAAATAATCGAACTGTTGCTGAGTTTCTACACCTTCGGCAACAATGTTTAGCTTAAGGCTTTCTCCTAACTGAATGATAGTGTGCACAATCTGTGCTTTTTCTTCGCTGTCTAGCATATTACGGACAAAAGAAACGTCAATTTTAAGTGTATCGAACGGAATTTGCATAAGGTAAGAAAGGGAAGAATAGCCGGTTCCGAAGTCATCCAGTGCAAACTCGACGCCTACCTCTTTTAGCTGTTGTATCTTGTTCGTAATATCGGAAATATCATCCATGAGCAAACTTTCCGTTAATTCCAGTTTCAGTTGATGCTTTTTGACTGCATATGCTTTTATTAATCCTTTTACTTGCTCAACAAAGTCAGGCTGTTGAAATTGCTTAGCGCTGACATTGATTGACAACTGCAAAGTGGATTTAACCGGGTCTTGTTGCCATTGCTGCAAAATGCTACAAGCTCGTTCCGTTATCCAATAACCCAAAGGGATGATTAATCCCGTTTCTTCCGCAAGTGGTATGAAGTCGGCGGGAGAGATAAAACTGCCGTTCTTTTGCGGCCAACGGATAAGTGCTTCTGCTCCGGTTATCTTTTCAACGGAATTTACCTGAGGTTGCAGGTAGAGCTCGAACTCCTGTTGCTTAATGGCATGGCGCAACTGTTCCTCGAGTTTCACTCGCTTTGTTACGGCATCAGCAAGCTCTTGATGAAAAAGTGAGACCTCACCAATGCCTTTGCGCTTAGAGTGAGATAACGCCAGCCCTGCCTGTGTCATTAAAGTTTCTGCGTTTAGTTGACTGTCCTCGAAAAGCGAGGCTCCGGCGCTAAAAGAGCATAGGTGAGTATAACTATTCAGTTGATAAGGTTGCTGGAGTTGTTCCTGTAACTGATAAATTCGGGTTAATAATTGTTGCTTTACATTGGCAAGGTTACCACTGCTTATTCCAGTTAAAACAATTGCAAACTCGTTAGCGCTTAAACGAGCGAGAAAGGAGTTACTTTTGGTGGAGTTTTGTAATCTTTCTGCCACACGTTTCAGTAACAGGTCGCCCATATCCGAGCCCAGAGTATTATTGAGTATTTTAAACTTATCAATGTCACAAAGAATTAGCGCGCCGGTTTCATCATTTTTCTCACTATGTGTCAGCTCTTGGTGTAGATGGTCCAGTAATGAGCGGCGGTTTGCCAGTCCGGTCAATGCGTCGTTATAAGCTAGGTTTCGTATACGCTCGCTGGCCTCAACCTCTGCGGTGATATCTGTTACTGTGGCAACGAAATGACGTTCTTTTTGAGCCTGATAACGCACTTCGGAAATGCTTAAACGTACTGGGAAGCTAATCCCCGAGCGCTTCTTTACTTTGACTTTGCCATGCCAGGCTTTACCGCTGTCCAATGTACTTTGTATATATTCTAATAACTCATTCGCGTGTTCGAGATAGTGTTCGATATCCAGCTTTTGAGCCTTAATTTTATCCAGGTTGTCACCCGTTAACCTTGCAAAGGCTTCATTAGCGAGAAGTACGCGGTTGCGCTCATCAAATAACAGCAGTCCATCATCAATTGCACTGATGACCTCATAAAGCTGTTTGGCAGACATTTGAGCTAATTTCTGCTGTTGCTGAAGACGGTGATCAATTCGGGTTGCAACAATTGCCATACACGCACTGAAAGCAGCGCCAATACCCACACCGTATGCAAGCCAACTACTATGGCCAGTAAACAGAGTTTCCGGTTCGCCCGTTGGATAAAAGTTAGCGGCAATCATGGCGGTATAGTGCATTCCGGATATCGCCAATGCCATAATGGCCGCGACGATAATTTGCACCGTTCGACGTTTGCTTAACGTCATATTTTCCGCATGTCGGTAACGACGGTAGGTAAGCAGTGCAATTATGCCCAGCGAGACAGCAACAACGACAGAAAACACAAACCACAGAGGATCGTAACGCAGCGACGCTGGCAATATCATCGCGGCCATACCCGTATAATGCATGAGCCCTATACCGGCACCTAAAACAGTTCCTCCGAATAAAGTCTGTCGTACCGATGGCGCGGCTACTTGCCCTTTTAAAGCGCAAAAGCTACCGGCTATTGCCGGGATGATAGAAAGTAAGGTTAAGCCTACGCCATGGTTCATTGGTAAGTTAAGCTCAAAGGCAAGCATACCAATAAAATGCATACTCCAGACGCCTATGCCGGCAATAATTGAGCTGACTAATAACCAGCTGTATCTGGAGGCCTTTCGCGTATGAAGCTGCACTCGCTCAAGTGTTAAAATGGCGGTATAAGAAGCTAATAATGCGACACAGTAGGAGAGCGCCACCAAACCAGAGTGATGGGACCCCGTCAGTGGTAGCCGAGCAAACTGACCTAAATCAAAAAATGTATAAAGAGTGTCTTGCATAATCTTGACTTTACCAGAGCCGGTGGCCTGAGTACTAAGACTATTTAATGCTTTGTATTACGACGCTTAGGCCGGAAAGTATCATAAGTATGAGAGTAAACTGACGAAAACGTCTCTCTGAAACATGGTGCTGAAGCCTATGGCCGACACTTGCGCCAATCAGGGCGCAAGGTAGTAGGGTCAAAATGAGATAAAGATGCGGTTCGGCGTAAATCGATTGGCGCGAAAAGTTTGCGACATTCGCAATGGCAATACAGCAAAAGAATAAGCTGAGGGTGGCGCGGAACTGCTGTTTAGGGATACGAGCATTGGCCAAAAATAATACTATGGGCGGTCCGCCTAAAGTCATTAAACCATTGAGTAGCCCAGAGCCAGTGCCTACGGCAATGTGCCCGGGAGCGTGCTCAGCTGTCGGCAGTTGCTTACCGCTGGCGAGGATAAGCGCGACAGCAAGTATGACAAACCCAAGAATGAGTTTAATAAATTGTTCATTAACGGTTAATAGCAAAGAGCCTGAAATTAAAGAGGCGATAACGCCGGACAGAATAAGCCACTTCCACTGCGACGGTCGCGCTGCTTCTTTGTTTTTCCAGTAGATCCAACCGCCGACAATAATATTAATAACAGATAACGCTGGAGTAAGAACGCTAATTGGGAACCAAAGAGCAAGAATTGGCACGGCTAGTAGTCCGGAACCAAAGCCGCTGATACCCTGCAGTAAGGCCGCAAAAAAGAACACCAAAGCAGCAGCAAAATACTCCAAATTAACCTCTTTTATCTGTAAATTCTGAAAACGGCTTTTCAGCCACGCGAATAGTCTTCATAATGATAACAGGAAAAACAACGGAGCTGGGTATGCGGGTGACTCTGGTCGTGTTGTTGGCCTTGTTTATTGCGTTACAGTATCGTCTGTGGTTTGGGAAAAATAGCTTACCTGACTATTGGCGGTTGCAGCAAGAAGTCAGCAATCAGATAACAACGAACGAAAACCTGGAACGGCGCAATCAACTGATTTACGCGGATATTGAAGACTTGCGTGAAGGGGAGGATGCGCTGGAAGAACGTGCTCGCAACGAACTAGGGATGATTAAAAAGGATGAAGTTTTCTTCCGTCTTGTTCCTGACCGCAACCCGTAGCGTCAGATGGATAATCAGGTGGAGAGTCAGGTGAATAATGCATTGATGGCAGTAATTCCGGCTGCCGGCAACGGAAGCCGCATGCAAACCGATGTTCCTAAGCAGTTTTTGACCGTCGCTGGAAAGACCTTATTGGAGCATAGCATTGACGCGGTTTGTCAGGATCCTCGCGTACAGAAGGTTTTTGTTGCTGTTTCAGATCCCGATGCTGAGTTCATAGACGATATTAAAAAGAGACAGTCATTACCGGTAGCATGGTTAAAAGGCGGAAGTAGTAGAGCTGAGTCTGTGTTAGCCGGAGTACGGGCCGCGGTTTCGCAGGGAGCAACCCATGTACTGGTTCACGATGCAGCGCGCCCCTGTCTTCCTGAACCTGCGTTAAAGCGTGTTATCGATACCGGTTTATTTGACCCTCAGGGTGCTATTCTGGCTATCCCTGTGCGTGATTCATTAAAGCGTTCACTTATTTCAACGGAGTCCGGAAAGGGATCTGTCCACATTGAATCCAGCGTTGAACGCGAAGCCCTATGGCAGGCTCAAACCCCTCAGGTTTTTAGTGCAGAGAAACTGCAACATGCCATTGAACATATGGGCACACAAAATCCCCAGTTAACGGATGAAGCATCGGCAATGCAATGGTGTGGTTTCCAGCCGGCGCTTATTACGGGTTCTATTCGCAATTTAAAAGTGACTCACCGGGAAGATTTCGACTGTGTTCGTGACTGGTTGCTTGCCAAAGACAACAATAAGGAAAATGGTTCATGAAAATCCGTGTTGGTCATGGTTATGACGTTCACCGTTGGGGCTCTGATAAACCTTTGATTTTGGGTGGTGTTAACGTTGAACATCATCAGGGATTGTTGGCTCATTCTGATGGCGATGTGGTGTTGCATGCAGTAACCGACGCTGTATTAGGGGCTCTTGCATTAGGTGATATAGGACAGCATTTCCCAGATACCGATGAGCGGTATGCGGGTGCTGACAGCGCTGAGCTGCTAAGTCATGCCGTTCAACTTTGTCAGGAGAAAGAATTCCGAACGGGAAATATCGACGTAACCATTGTTGCTCAGGCACCTAAAATGGCACCGCACATCGACGATATGCGAGCCAGCATTGCTCAGTGCTTAAAAACTTGTGTTGATAACGTCAATGTTAAAGCTACAACAACTGAAAAGCTCGGCTTTGTCGGGCGTGAAGAAGGTATAGCTTGCCATGCAGTGGTTCTGATGGAGTCTCTTTAATGCTGGCTCCGCAAAAAGTGACACTTAATGAGCTGCCGCGTTTAAATCATGGCGACCGGCCAGAGGCTGAGTTTAAGCAAACACCGCAGGACTTTCAGGTAATTGAGCAATTGGATGTACCCGATGACGGGGAAGGCGAACATCAGTGGCTTTGGGTTAGAAAAGAAGGTGCAAACACCAATTTTTGTGCTGAGAAAATAGCGCGTTTTGCTGGCGTATCTGCAAAAAATGTTAGCTATTCAGGATTAAAAGACCGTCAGGCGGTAACCTGGCAGTGGTTTTCAGTTCAATTGCCGGGTAAAGAAACGCTGAACTGGCAAGAGTTGAACGACGAGGAAATGTCTGTCGAGCGAGTCATTCGCAGAACAAAAAAGCTAAAGTCTGGCTTTCACGACGGTAACCGATTTGTGATTCGGCTTAGCGGTGTCAGCTCTGCGCAGCGGCTGGAAGCGTTATGGAAGAGCGTTACTGAGAAGGGTGTTATAAACTACTTCGGTGAGCAACGCTTTGGTCGCAACGGCGACAACGTTGCACAGGCTGAACGCTGGTTGATGGCAAACCGTCCTGCACGAATTAGCCGTAATAAACGAAGCTTGTATTTATCGTCTCTGCGCAGTTATTTATTCAACCAGATTGTGGCCGAACGACTGCGTCAGTTTGGGCCAGAAGGCACACTGGCGGGTGATTGTGTCATGCTAAAAGGCTCTCGGTCTGTTTTTACCGTTGAACAATGGGACGATGAACTCAGGCAACGCTTTGCAACTAACGATATTTATTTAACCGCACCTCTGGTTGGCACGACCAATAAACCGTTGGTAAAAGATGAGGCAGAAGCGTTTGAATCAAGTTTTTTAGAGCCTTATAAAAACTGGCTAGAAGCATTGAGAAAACTACGGGTCGATGCGGCGCGACGCAGTATACTATTGCGCGTAAAAGAGCCAGAGTTAAGCTGGCAGGGCAAGGATGCTGAATTGCGCTTTACGCTGCCTTCAGGCGCCTATGCAACGACTGTGTTAAATGAAATTGTGGACTTAAGTGGTGAATCCAGATGATGAAAATTCTATTAAGTAACGATGATGGCGTCCATGCACCGGGGATTCGGGCATTGTATCAAGCGTTAAAGGAAGTCGCTGATGTAAGAGTCATCGCCCCGGATCGTAACTGCAGTGGCGCAAGTAATTCATTGACACTGCATAATCCATTGCGGGTGCGTCGTCTGGATAACGGTTTCTTTTCAGTTAACGGCACACCGACCGACTGCGTTCATTTGGGCACGAACTCACCGATGGCGGAAGACGTGGATTTAGTTGTTTCCGGCATTAATGACAGCCCAAATATGGGCGACGATGTGCTGTATTCCGGCACTGTTGCAGCGGCAATGGAAGGGCGCTTTATGGGGCTTCCTTCTATTGCAGTGTCGATGGGCGGTCGAGGACACGACTACTACGATACTGCCGGACGTGTTGTCGCCGAGATTGTTGCCAGCATGGAAAATGATCCGCTTCGCCTGGACACAGTATTGAATATTAATGTGCCTTACACGACTTACGATAAGTTAAAAGGTACGCGGGTAACTAAACTGGGTCGTCGGCACCGTGCAGAAACTATGGTCCACGATCGCGACCCTTTTGGCAGTGAGATATTTTGGTATGGCCCAATTGGTCACCACGCAAGTGACGAGCCAAATACCGATTTCACAGCAATACATGAAGGTTATGTATCTATAACTCCGTTAAGTCTGGACATGACAGCTCAACGACATACCGACACACTGACAGACTGGTTAGAACAACAAAAATGATGATTAGTAATGGACAGTCGCGGGTAAAGCGGCTGATTCAACAACTGGAAGAACTGGGTATTACCAATAAAGAGGTGCTGCGGGTTATTGCTAATACCCCGAGGCACCTTTTTATGCCTGAGTCATTAGCTCATAAAGCCTATGAAAATACGGCGTTGCCCATTGGTAACGGGCAAACCATTTCGCAGCCGTTAATGGTGGCAACAATGACGCAGTTGTTAATGCAGCATCATTGTAAAAACGTGCTGGAGATAGGTACAGGCTCGGGTTATCAGACGGCAGTGCTGGCTCAGCTGGTTGATAAGGTCTTTAGCGTCGAACGTATTGCTACTTTGCAGTATCAGGCGAAGCGACGTATGCGTCAGCTTGACTTGCATAATGTGTCTATGCGCCACGGTGATGGCTGGAAAGGCTGGCGCAGTAAAGGTCCTTTTGACGGTATTATTGTCACGGCTGCGGCAAGCGATATCCCTCAGGATTTAGTCGATCAACTTGCGGATGGCGGTGTGATGATCATTCCGGTTGGTGAACAGAATGAATCACAAAGTTTGGTCGTTATGCGTCGTTTTGGAGACTCATTAGAGCAACAGCGCATTGGCGATGTTCGTTTTGTGCCTTTAGTTAAGGGAGATGTCATTTGAAGTTGTTCTCAGCATTGTACGATAAGGTATTATCCTGGGCACAACACCCCAGAGCGAATGTCATCCTCGGTTTATTAAGTTTTGCTGAGTCCGTTATTTTTCCAATCCCTCCCGATGTCATGCTGGCGCCAATGGCTATGACTCAACCCCAAAAAGCCTGGAGGCTGGCGTTTTTAACGACCGTTACTTCAGTAGCTGGGGGGATTCTGGGGTACTTCCTCGGTTATTGGGCTTATGAGTCACTGGTATTGCCTGCTGTGGAAACGCTCGGTTATCAAGACAAACTCTTAACCGTACAGGGTTGGTTCGCCGACTGGGGCGTATGGATAGTCTTTATTGCCGGATTTTCACCAATTCCTTATAAACTATTTACGGTAACTGCAGGTGTCATGCAGATAGCCTTTTTCCCTTTTGTTATTGCATCCGCTATTAGCCGTGGAATGCGTTTCTATCTTGTCGCATGGTTACTACGTACCGGCGGTCCTGAAATGGGTGTAAAACTGCGTGAATATGTTGACCGTATTGGCTGGACACTGGTAATACTGGTTATTATTGGGTACGTAATAGCGCAATTGGTGTAATGATGGTTTTATCGTCCGGGGCAATCAAGCAATTAATATTATTGATTTTTGCCATTACTCTGCTTCAGGCATGCAGCGGTCGTTCAGCACCTGCACCGGTCGATGAACTGTACACCGGAAAAACCTACCGGGATTTTGAGCCAAACTCATTGAACGATAAAGAATATGAAGTTCAACGCGGCGAAACCCTCTATTCAATCGCATTCAGAGCCAATATGGATGTTCAGGATATTGCCCAAATTAATAATTTACAAAAACCTTACACTATTTATCCGGGACAGAAACTGAGTCTGGTGAGTAAGCCGCAATACGGGGCCACCTCAGCCAGAAAGGCGCAGCGAACGACTAGTGCTAAACAGAATAATAAAACCTCAAATAACGCACAAAATAATATAAAAACGCCCGTTGCTAATACTGAACAGAAAGAGTATGGTCAAAAAACGAGCACAAAAAAAACAGTTGCAAAACAAACCGATAAGCGTCGTAAGAGACAGCCTAAGCAGCAGATTAAAAGGCCTGAAGTTGATCTGCCCAGTAACGATAAAATTGTCTGGCGTTGGCCTTCATCGGGAAAAGTCTTAGCTGATTTTTCGTTGCAGGAACAGGGTAATAAAGGTATTGATTTTGCAGGTGAGCGCGGCGATTCGGTGAATGCTGCAGCAGCTGGAAAAGTCGTTTATGTCGGAAATGCATTACGCGGATTTGGTAATTTAATCATATTGAAACATAACGATGATTTTATTACCGCCTACGCCCACAACGATAAAATTCTCGTAAAGGAACAGGAATGGGTGGACGTAGGTGAGACAATTGCCCGAATGGGAGATTCAGGCAGTCCGCGAGTGAAGTTACATTTTGAAGTTCGTTTCCGTGGTAAGTCGGTTAATCCGAAGCATTACTTACCAAGATCTCGCTAGTAATGTGGGAATAATAATAACAAGATAGGGAAGTCGACGTGTGTAGTAACACGGTGTTCAGTATAACAGGAGCTTGTTATGAGCCGCATAAAGGAAGAATCAGTCGACAATGCAGAAATTAATGGTGAAGTTAACGAAGAAACGTTAGTCGATAGCGCGGACAGTTCTGCAGAAGAGCTGGAAGAAGCGTTATTGTCATCATCCACCAGTTATCAAAAAAAGATGGACGCAACGCAGCTTTATTTAGGAGAAATAGGGTTCTCCCCTTTATTGACTGCTGAAGAGGAAGTCTTTTATTCCCGCCGAGCCTTAAAAGGCGACAAGGCAGCTCGCCGCCGAATGATTGAGAGTAATTTACGATTAGTGGTTAAAATTGCCCGTCGCTATTCTAACCGGGGCTTACCCCTTTTGGATTTAGTTGAAGAAGGCAACCTGGGTCTTATCAGAGCAGTCGAAAAATTCGACCCTGAACGTGGTTTTCGCTTTTCAACTTATGCCACATGGTGGATACGACAAACTATCGAGCGCGCTATTATGAATCAGACGCGAACCATCCGTCTGCCAATTCATGTAGTTAAAGAGCTGAATGTGTATCTTCGTGCTGCTCGGGAACTAGCGCATAAGCTGGATCACGAGCCAACGGCTGAAGATATTGCAGAAAGTCTGGATAAACCAGTCGGTGACATTACCAAAATGCTGCGCTTGAATGAACGAATAAGTTCAGTTGATACGCCCATTGGTGGTGATAACGATAAAGCATTGCTAGACATATTAACGGATGATTCTGACACGGGCCCGGAAGGCATTCTTCAGGATGAAAACCTGAAAATTAACATTACCGAGTGGCTGCAGTCTTTAAATCCTAAGCAAAGGGAAGTACTTGCACGTCGCTTTGGGCTTATGGGTTATGAGCCGTCAACACTGGAAGATGTTGGCCATGAAATAGGGCTGACGCGTGAACGTGTTAGGCAGATACAGGTTGAGGCTTTGCGAAAACTGAGGGACTCCCTTAAGCAGCAAGGGTTAACACTTGATTCGTTGTTTAGCCCGGAATAGAAGCCATTAGAAGAAAAGCTCAACCTCAGGTTGAGCTTTTTTGTTTCTGCTGCCATTGGTAAAGGATATCCAGTGCCTGTCTTGGTGTTAAATCGTTTAAGTCGAGCTGTTCTAACTCGCTAAGCAAAGGGTTCTGCTCTTCAGTTGGCAAGGGGAGTTCCATAGCTTTTTGTTGGGGTGCTTTTGAAATGCCATGGTGAGTGTGTTCGAGCTCTGTTAGCTTTTGTTTTGCGCTTTTTATGACATTATCGGGAACCCCGGCTAACTTCGCAACTTGCAGACCAAAACTCTGGCTTGCAGCTCCCGCACTGACTTTATGCAAAAACGCTATGGTGTCGCCATGTTCTTTAGCATCAACATGCACGTTGATGGTTGCCGGCAGCTCTTCAGCAAGCTCCGTCAACTCAAAGTAATGTGTCGCAAATAAGGTGAGACATTTAAGCTGTCGGGACAGATAGTCCGCACAGGACCAGGCCAGGGATAAACCATCGTAGGTTGAGGTGCCACGACCTATTTCATCCATAAGAACCAGGCTTTTTGCGGTAGCGTTATGCAAGATATTAGCGGTCTCTGTCATTTCAACCATAAAAGTCGAGCGGCCTGAGGTTAGATCGTCGGAAGCCCCAATGCGCGTGAAAATACGATCGATATCTCCAATAACTGCCTTATCTGCAGGCACGTAGCAGCCCATGTGAGCCAGAATAATAATGAGCGCGGCCTGTCTCATATAAGTCGACTTACCGCCCATGTTTGGGCCTGTAATCATTAGCATCCGTTGTTCGGGTGTCAGAGACATCGGGTTAGCGATAAAGGGCTCGTCACTTAGCTGCTCAATAACAGGATGACGGGCCGCTTCAAGCTCAATTAAGCTACTGTCTTTTTTAAGTTGAGGCCGACAGTAGCGGTAGTTATCCGCTAGCTTTGCAAAGCAACAAAGAGCATCGAGTTGCGCAAGGCCGGAAGCACTCTTTTGTAAAGCATTAACCTTTGGCAGAAGATGTTCAAAAAGCTGATCGTACAGCCATTTTTCTCTGGCCAGCGAGCGAGCCTGAGCGTTAAGTACTTTATCTTCGTGCTCTTTTAGCTCGGGAATTATATAACGCTCAGTGTTTTTAAGCGTCTGACGGCGCTGATAATCATTTGGTACGGACTCTGATGACTGCCGGCTGACTTCAATAAAGTAGCCGTGGACTTTATTGTATCCAACTTTTAGTGTGGCAATGCCGCTTCTTTCCCGTTCGCGCTGCTCTAACTGCTTAAGGTAGTCGGTAGCTCCGGTGGCGAGATCTCGTAATTCATCCAGTTCTTTATCGTAGCCTTTTGCAATGACTCCACCATCACGAATTAATAAAGGCGGTTGTTCAATTACGGCTCTGGTCAGCAGCTCGACAATTTCCGGAAAGGGTTGGATGTTCTGCTTCAAATAGCTTAAAGCGTTATGAGACAGGTAGTTGCGGATTTCGGGTACCTGCGCCAGGCTGTCGCGCAGCCTGGCAAAGTCTTTTGGGCGGGCACTTCTCAAACCAACCCGCGCGACAATACGTTCAATGTCTGCCAGCTTCTTCAGCGACAACTGCACATTTTCGTAACCATTATTTTCCTTTAAAGCGTCGACAGCGTCGTAACGTTGATTCAGTTCCTCATGATTACGGATAGGGCGTTGTAACCAGCGTTGGAACTGACGGCTTCCCATAGCGGAAACAGTTTTGTCGAGTACCGCAGAAAGATGGGTGTTGCCATCGCCCATGCTTTGTTGCAGCTCTAGGTTTCTCCGCGTTGCCGCGTCCAGAATAATGGCATCCTGCGGATGTTCAGTTACCAGGGCCTGAATATGGGGCAGAGCGGCGCGTTGGGTCTCTTTTACGTAGTGTAGAATAGCTCCGGCAGCAGCAAGGGTCGGCTCATTGTTTTTAATACCGAAACCTTCAAGGTGCTGAGTTCCGAATTGGCGGGTCAGCAACATGAAAGCTGTTTGTTGTTCGAACTCCCAGGCAGGGCGGCGTTTACACTTAGCTTTTGCCAGTGGCAGCCCAGCCAGAGAAATCGACTCTGGGTAAAGAAGTTCAGCGGGTTCAAGGCGTTGCATTTCTGCTGCTAGCTGCTCGGCTGAGTGCGCTTTGGTTAACCAAAAGCGCCCACTGCTAAGCTCAAGACTTGAAATGGCATACTCGCCTTCTGGTTGTTTCGGATCCAGAGGACAAATAGCGACTAAAAGGTTTTGCTGCTTCTCAGTTAATAGTGACTCATCAGTGACAGTTCCGGGAGTGACAATACGGACTACCTTTCTTTCAACCGGGCCTTTACTGGTCGCCGGGTCGCCAATTTGTTCGCAAATTGCAACGGACTCTCCCATATTGACCAGGCGTGCTAAGTAGTTCTCTACCGCATGATAAGGCACACCTGCCATAGGGATAGGCTCGCCATTACTTTGGCCACGCGCCGTCAGAGAAATATCCAGTAACTGTGCCGAACGTTTAGCGTCTTCAAAAAACAGTTCGTAAAAGTCCCCCATACGATAGAATAAAAGCATGTCAGCATGTTCTGCTTTTATACGTAGGTATTGCTGCATCATCGGGGTATGTGATTGGATCTGTTTGTCAGAGAATTCAGGCATAGTTGAATATTCTTATCTGGAGCCATTGTTATGTTAGCAACCACGGCAGTCGCGCCGCAAACCTTTGAACTCGCGGAACAAGTCGGTCTAAACCTGCAGCAAAAACAGCAGACAGTCTGTACCGCAGAATCCTGTACCGGAGGAGGAATAGGATACGCTATTACCGAAGTTGCTGGAAGTTCTGCTTGGTTTAATGGTGGAATAATCACCTATACTAATGCGCTCAAACAAAAGCTGCTGGCGGTTGAAACACAAGTACTGGAAGAACATGGGGCTGTTTCTGAAGCTTGTGTTGAACAAATGGCTTCCGGGGCTTTGTCCTTATGCGGTGCTGACTGGAGTATTGCAGTTAGCGGTGTAGCAGGGCCGGGAGGTGGCACTGCTGATAAACCGGTTGGTTTGGTCTGGATGGCTATTGCGAATAATAAAAGCTGCTGGATCTGGCATGAGCACTTCTCAGGTAACCGCGCCGAGATTCGTTTGAAAACAATGGACTCAGTTTTAAATAAGCTGATAAATACAATTGAATTACAATAACTTAGTTGTATTTCAAGGAAAAAGTCAGAACAATACTTGATACTGTAAATGTGTACAGTATACTGTGTATAAAACCAGTGATTAATAACGGAGCTTATAATGAGCAATGATCGTCAAAAGGCGTTAGATGCAGCGCTCGGACAAATCGAACGTCAATTTGGTAAAGGTTCTATCATGCGTCTGGGCGATAACCAGACCCTGGATATCGACTCTGTTTCAACCGGTTCGTTAGGGCTGGATATTGCTCTTGGTATCGGCGGTTTACCTTTTGGCCGGGTCGTAGAAATTTATGGGCCTGAGTCTAGTGGTAAAACAACAATGACTCTGGAAGTGATTGCCGAAGCCCAAAAAATGGGTAAAACTTGTGCTTTCGTTGACGCTGAGCATGCGCTGGACCCTATCTATGCTGAAGCACTAGGCGTTAATGTTGATGACTTATTAATATCACAGCCAGATACCGGTGAGCAGGCTTTAGAGATTTGTGACATGCTGGTTCGTTCCGGTGCTGTTGATATTGTGATTGTTGACTCAGTTGCTGCTTTGACACCAAAAGCAGAAATTGAAGGCGAAATGGGTGACAGCCATGTTGGTTTGCAAGCACGTTTAATGTCGCAGGCTTTGCGTAAATTGACATCGAACATTAAGAAGTCAAACACCATGTGTATTTTCATCAACCAGATTCGGATGAAAATTGGTGTTATGTTTGGTAACCCTGAAACCACGACAGGTGGTAACGCATTGAAGTTCTACTCCTCGGTTCGTCTGGATATTCGTCGTACCGGCGCTTTGAAAGAGGGCGATGAAGTTGTAGGTAACGAAACCCGCGTAAAAGTGGTTAAAAACAAGGTTGCACCACCCTTTAAAGAAGCACATTTCCAAATTTTATACGGCAAAGGCATTTCTAAAGAAGGTGAGCTGATTGACCTGGGTGTTAAACATAAGATGGTTGATAAAGCCGGTGCCTGGTACAGCTATAACGGCGATAAAATAGGTCAAGGTAAAGCTAACTCAATGAAGTTTTTACAGGAGAATCCTAAAATTGCCGATGAGTTAGAAGCTCGTATCCGCGAACTGCTGTTATCTAAGCCAGAGAAGAGAACAAAAGAAGATCGTGAAGCCGAGCGCGCTGCGGCAAAAGAAGAAGCTAAGAGCGAAGCAAAAAACAATGAGAAAGATGACATTAGTTTGTCATAAATAAAAGCTTCTTTATTAGAGTTAAGGGCCGAAGCTTATTGCTTCGGCTTTTTTGTCTAGAAGTGTTACTGAAAAGCGCTTTTGGGTGAGCTAACAGAGAACAGCTCCTGATACAGCTTAGCAGCGTAACCGTCGGTCATTCCTGACAGGTAGTCGGAAATAACGCGTAATGCATTTTCACCTTTCTGCTTTTGCTGCATATAACGTAAGCGTGTATTTTCTGGAAGTAACCGTTCAGGTTCTACAGCCAGAACTTCGAATAATTCCATGACAATTTGCTGGCCTTTAAACTCCTGAGCCTGCATTTCCGGCTTACGAATTACCCAATTAAAAATAAACTGTTTCAATGAATTCAGCAGAATTTTCTCGGCTTCACCGAGCTGAACTTGATACTGAAGTAACGGACATTCGAAGTCATAGGCCGTTCGTTCTAACTTTGCAGATGTCAGTAAGCGGTTCACTAAGCCACCAATGGCTTGTTTTCGACGGTGATGACTTCCGGAAAAGAGATCCTCTGTCAGTTCCTTTGCATTAAAGTTAGGTAGCTCTGCTTCCAGTTGTCGCAGGTCAGAAAGCATTTGGTCTTCCCAGTGATGTCGCTGAATAAGCCCTACGACAATAGCGTCTTCAAGATCGTGGACGCCGTAAGCGATGTCATCTGCAGCTTCCATAATGGATGCATCAATGCTTTTGAGCGCGCTTTTGCCATGGGTATTGCCAGAAGGTTGCTGTAATAATTCCTGGAAGCCTTTCTTATCCGAATCACTTAAGGGTTGAAGGACCCAGTTCAACTGCTCAGAGTCATCATCGTATAAGGCTTTAGGAGGTAACCACTCGCGGGTGCGTAAATGGCGAAAGTTAGTCACATCGGCAGGGAGTTTCTGTTGGCAAATACGACTGGCTAAGACCGGATACTTTAGTAACCCCATTAAGGTTCGCCGGGTTAAGTTCATGCCATGCTGGGGCGTGTAGGCTTCAAGTTGAGTTACAATCCGAAAGGTTTGGCCATTACCTTCAAACCCTCCGTTATTTCGCATCATGTAGTTAAGAGCAATTTCGCCGCCGTGACCAAATGGTGGATGACCTATATCGTGAGCCAGGCATAATGATTCAAGTAACGGCTCTGACAGCTCAAGCTTAGAAGCGACGTCTGGATCCTGGTTACTTAAATGAACAACCAAACTTGCACCTATTTGGCTGGCTTCGAGCGAATGCGTCAACCGAGTTCGCGGGAAGTCGTGCATACCAACATACATGACTTGCGTTTTAGCCTGCAGTCTCCTGAATGCAGCGCTATGAAGAATCCGGGCTTTATCGCGTTGAAAGTCCGTGCGGGTATCGTTCGGGCGCTGTTCTGATGTACCTGACTGGCGTTCTGTCCAAATCATCTAACTGCTCAGTGATGTTGTTGACGAATGAATAATCATAGTACGATAGATGCATTAGTAAGAAAAGCAGGAAAAAGAACATGTCGGAAGTGAAAGTCGCTTTGGCTCTGGGCTCTGGTGCTGCCCGGGGCTGGTCGCATATTGGTGTTATAAAGGCGCTGGAAGAAATGGGCGTCCGGATTAATATGGTGGCAGGAACGTCAATAGGCTCTTTAGTCGGAGCGGGTTATGCTTCAGGTCGGTTAGCTGAAATCGAGCAATGGGTTCAGGGCATGAACCGTTGGGAAGTATTCAATTTGCTGGATTTCGGTTTTAACCATGGCGGTATTATTGGCGGCGAAAAGGTATTTAACCGTGCGCGGGAAGAGTTCGGTCAGCGAAATATAGAAGACTTGCCAATTACTTATGGTGCCGTGGCTACAGATTTATACAGCGGCCGCGAAATTTGGTTGCGCGAAGGCGACCTCTACGACGCTTCACGCGCTTCTTGTGCGATGCCGGGAGTTTTATCCCCTAAATCTTTTGACGGAAGATGGCTAATTGACGGTGGTCTGGTTAACCCGGTACCTGTGTCTTTGTGCAGAGCTCTAGGCGCAGACTTTGTTATTGCAGTACATCTTAACTCGCAGTTGAATTCTAAAGCACTACAACGGCGTGGGCGCAGTATTCCACCTCAAACAGAAGCTGAACAGCTTGAAAAAGAAAAAGCTGATATGGAAGTTCAGGATAACGAAAACGGCTTTTTCGATAACATGTGGTCCGGTAGTAAGGAATATCTGGATAGTTTTAAAGAACGCTTTAGAAATAATGGTGAAAAAGCACCGGGTATGTTCAGTGTTATGGCCAGCTCCATAGACATTATGCAGGAGCGTATTACTAAGGCCCGTATGGCGGGTGATCCGCCGGACATACTCGTACAACCAAAACTTGGTCATATTGGTATTATGGAGTTTTATCGTGGTCAGGAAGCCATTGATCTTGGTTATGAGACAACAACAAGAATGCGCGACTTGATCATGGAAGAAATTGAGCTGTATCGCGAGAGAAGAGGTTAATTCGATACAGTAAAAACAAAGCCGTTTCGCTGCTCGGTAAGCAGCGAAACGGGTGCTTAATTAGTAACCAGCTGCGTGGCCGTCTTTACGGCTTTCAGAAGCACCAATGTAGACATCTTGCTCATGGTCTTTCCAAATAGCCTGATAACCACCGTATGGACCAACAGCCTCCTGTAGGGTGTGCCCCATTTTAATTAGCTCTCGGCGTGTATGCTTTGAGAAGCCATTTTCCAGACTAACGACACCTCCGTCGTTCATTTTAGAGCCTGTTGGCTGACTTGAGCCTGTGTGCAGTATGCGAGGAGCGTCACCAGCTTCTTGTAGGTTCATACCAAAATCAATCATATTGATAAGAATTTGTGCATGCATTTGAGGCTGTGTTGCGCCACCCATAACACCGTAGCTCATTACTGGTTTGCCATCTTTAGTCACAAAGGCAGGAATAATGGTATGGAAAGGGCGCTTTCCTGGCTCAAATACGTTGCGATGGTTTGGATCTAAAGCAAAGAGCTCTCCACGGTTTTGCAGAACAAAACCTAAGCCTGTCGGGGTGACACCAGAGCCCATACCACGATAATTACTCTGGATAAGAGAAACCATATTGCCGTCTTTATCGGCTGTGGTGAGATAAATAGTATCGCCCTCCGTTGGCGGGTTGCCTGGTTCATAAGAACGTCCGGCACGTTCAGAGTTAATCAGTTTAGCGCGTTCTTTGCCGTACTCTTTGTCAATAAGACCTTCAACCGGTACGTCGCTAAAGTCCGGATCGGAATAGTATTTAGCACGGTCTTCAAAAGCGAGCTTCTTGGCTTCAACAAAATGATGAATGTATTCCGGGCTGTCATAACCCATCGCTTTGATATCAAACTGTTCAAGCATGTTTAAAATTTGAAGAGCGGCAATTCCCTGGGTGTTAGGCGGCAATTCCCATAAATCGTACCCGCGGTAGTTAGTCGAGACAGGGTCGACCCAGGTTGATGTATGCTGAGCTAAGTCCTCGTAGGAAAGAAAGCCACCATGTTCCTCCACGAAGTCACTAATGGTGCGGGCAATTTCACCTTTATAAAAACTATCACGACCGTCGTTGGCTAGCATCTTGTAAGTATTGGCCAGATCCGGATTTTTAAATAGCTCTCCCTTTTCCGGTACATTACCGTCACGCATAAAGACATTTGCAAAGCCCGGTATGTCTTCCAGTACTTCAGCGTTACGCTTCATGTAATAAGCGATGACTTCAGTTACCGGGAAGCCGGATTCGGCATAGTTTATGGCCGGTTGCAGGATATTATCCATACTCAAATTGCCAAATCGGTCGTGTAATTCAAACCAACCATCTACGGCACCGGGTACAGACAGTGGCAATACGCCCCGGGCCGGAATCGACTCATAGCCATTCTCTTGAAAGTATTCTAGCGAAAGACTTTGTGGCGAACGGCCAGAGGCATTCAACCCATAGAGTTTTTCTGAGTCGGCATCCCATATAATGGCGTATAAGTCGCCGCCTATACCGTTACCTGTGGGCTCAACCAGTCCTAATACAGCATTGGCAGCAATTGCCGCGTCAATAGCGTTGCCGCCTTCCTGCATAATATCTAACGCAACCTGAGTTGCTAGGGGTTGACTGGTTGCAGCCATAGCTTTCGGTGCCATAGTTTCAGATCGGGTCGCAAAGTGATGGCCAGTAATGCGGTCACTGGCATTGCTTGGTAGAGTTGCCGCTGCGCATGAAAAAGCAATTGCGGCCGATGCAATAATATTGAGTTTAGCCATAGTGTTTACCTTTTTTGTTTTCTATCACTATAGGCTGGACTCTTAAAACAAAAAAGACCAGCCGCGATGGGCTGGTCTTTTTATCAGTTACATAGCAAAAGCTACTTTAGCCTTTCTTGTCACCATGGTAGTAGTCATCAATGACGCTTTCCATTTCAACAAATTTATCCTGAAGCTCTTGCTCTGGTTCAGCGGTAACTTTGCTGAAGATAATAACTGCCAGAGTTGAGAGGATAAAGCCGGGCACAATTTCATAGACGTACGCTGAAAGGTGCTCGCCGCCAAAGGTTGGTCCGTAAATCCAGAACAGCACTGTGATAGCACCGGCTAACATGCCTGCTAATGCGCCATTACGGTTCATGCGTTTCCAGAAGAGACTCAGAATAACTACGGGGCCGAATGCGGCACCGAAGCCGGCCCAGGCGTTACTGACCAGACTCAAGATGGTGTTTTCCGGGTTCCATGCCAGCCAAATAGCGACTAAAGAAACCGCTAAAACGGACATGCGTCCAACAAAGACAAGTTCTTTATCGCTGGCGTCTTTACGCAGGAATGCTTTGTAAAAGTCTTCTGTTAAAGAGCTTGAGCTAACCAACAATTGTGATGAGATGGTACTCATAATTGCGGCCAGAATAGCTGCCAGCAGGAAACCACCAATTAATGGGTGGAACAAGAACTGCGAGAATATGATGAAGATAGTTTCTGCATCAGGCAGGCTCATTTTGGTTTCTGCCACATAAGCTATGCCGACAAAACCAGTTGCCATGGCACCGATGATAGAAACGGTCATCCAGGAAACACCAATACGGCGAGCCGCTTTTACGTCACTCACTGAACGAATCGCCATAAAGCGTACGATAATATGTGGCTGACCGAAGTAGCCAAGACCCCAGGCCAGAAGCGAAATGATACCCAGTGAGCCTAACATTTCCCCGGTAGCTCCGTCCTTAAAGAAGGCAAGGAAGTCCGGATTTATGTCTCCAACCTGACCAACAACACTGCTGTAGCCACCGAGTTCGGAAAAGGCCACTATAGGCACTAAGACCAAAGCGACAAACATGATACAGCCTTGCACAAAGTCAGTCATACTGACCGCAAGGAAGCCTCCGAACAGTGTATAAGCACAAACAACACCGGCTGTTACCCAGAGGCCTGTGGTGTAGTCCATGCCAAAGGAGCTGTCGAACAGCTTGCCTCCCGCAACCAAGCTGGCAGAGGTGTACAGGGTGAAGAATATAATGATAACGACTGAAGAGAAAATACGCAGCCGACGACCTTTATCATTAAAGCGGTTGGCAAAGTAGTCGGGAATGGTAATAGAGTCGTTAGCGACTTCTGTATAGGTTCTTAGGCGTGGTGCGACAATCACATAGTTAAGATACGCACCGATGACCAGACCCACTGCAATCCACAACTGTGATACGCCAGAGACGTAAATTGCACCGGGTAAGCCCATCAACATCCACCCACTCATGTCGGATGCACCAGCTGACAATGCTGTAACACCAGGTCCTAAACCCCGTCCTCCAAGCATATAGCCTGAAACTGAGTCAGTAGATTTTTTGTAGGCATAAAGCCCAATACCTAGCATGACAATAAAGTACAGCGCTAGTGATATCAGAGTACCTGTTTCCACATTAAACTCCTGTTTTTTTTAGTTTTAGTCAGCGATCTTAGCGCTTCTGTCGCTGTTATATTGAATGTTCTGTTTCAAGTGCTCGTGCAGCAACTGTTGAACATAAGGTTGCTGCGTGTCTTCTAGTACTATGTCTGTTTTATCAAACGCGATCATTTTACCACGATATAAAATTAAGATCTTATCAGCAATGTGTTTCACGATTTGCGGCGAATGTGTCACTAAAATGTAAGATATACCCATATCTTTCTGAAGATCGAGCATTAGGTTAATGATTTGAGCTCTAACTGATGGGTCAAGTGCAACCAAGGCTTCATCGGCAACGACAATTTGTGGTTCAAGAATAATAGCCCGGGCAATGCATACTCTCTGTTTCTGGCCACTAGAAAGCATATGAGGATAAAACTCCCAATGCTCTCTCAGCATTCCAACACGCTGTAAAGTTACGTTGACCCTTTCCCGGCGCTCAGCAGGACTAAGCTCCGTATTGAATAACAAAGGCTCTTCCAACTGCTTACCTATGGTGAGGTGAGCGTTCAGTGAGTTTTCGCTGTCCTGAAAAATCATGCGAATATTGTTGCATAACTGAGAGTAGTTCTTGCTATGAACCTTTTGACCATTAAGCCAAATTTCTCCGCTGCTGGCGGTCGCAACGCCACCGATAATTTGCGCAAGAGTGGATTTCCCCGAACCTGTCTCGCCCATAACAGCCAGTATTTCGCCAGCTTCAAGCGTAAATGAGAGTGGTTCTATCGCAACCGACTTGGGCGACCAGGGCCAGCCTTTACGCGAACGAAAGGTCTTACCCAAATTGCGCACTTCGAGTAAATGACTCATGGCGTTGTATCCAGTAACGGAAAGTGACAATGAAAGACACGTTGCCGCTCATGGGTTGCTACAGGTGCTTTTACACAGGTTTTTTGCGCGTATGGGCATCTTGGTCCTAAGCGGCAACCAATGGGCATATGGCGCAGCGTTGGAATAGTACCTGGTAAGGTCGGTAGCCGAGCTTTATGAGGAAGCTGCTGTTGCGTTTGTAACGACATGCGAATCATAGAGTCGGTGTAAGGGTGCGCAGGCTCTGACAATACTTCATTTGCCGGACCGGTTTCCATTAACTGACCACAGTAGAGCATTGTTAGCCGCTTAGTTTCCGGCAAAATTGATGCTACGTCCTGTGAAATAAGTACGACAGACATCTGCTGACTGACAGCCAGCCGGGCAATCAAACGATGAATCTGCAGTCGTGTCGATGGCTCCATGGCAGTGGTTGGCTCATCAGCAATGAGTAGACGGGGGCGGTGAGCTATAGCGATGGCGATACTCACTTTCTGTGCAATGCCCTGAGACAATTCGAAAGGGTAACTGTCCATAATTGATTCATGGTCGCGAATACCAACTCGATGCAATAGCCTTTTTACCCGAGTTTTACGATCTACTCTGCGGCGCATAAAGGTGCCGCGCACATCGCCTTGTGGAATGGCCTCAATAATTTGTTGTTCAACCGTGCTGTTAGGGTCAAGATAGGCGTTAGGATCCTGAAAAATCATTGCCATGTCGCGACCAGTGATATGGCGACGTTGCTTAGGTGTCATTGCCAGCAAATCCTGACCGTTCCACCAGAGTCTGTCTGCAGTAACTTGCCAGTTCGGATTAATAAAGCCGACAATCGCTTTAGCCAGCAAGCTTTTACCTGAGCCAGATTCGCCCACTATGCTGTGTATTTCGCCTTCGCTGAGTTGCAGGTTGACCTTATCGAGCACGCGAACAACACCTTGTGGTGTTTGCATTTCAACCGTCAAATTGCGGATATCGAGTAACTGCATTAGCTGTTAACCCTTTCTTTTAACGCACGACGTAAACTGTCTCCGACGATATTAATAGCCATTATCGTAATAAACAGGGTAACGCCCGGTAACACCATTGACCAGGGTGATAAATAAACTTCGTCCAGGCTCCGCGCCAACATGCTTCCCCACTCTGGAGTAGGGGCCTGAATACCCAGACCAAGAAAGCTAAGCGCAGCAATATCCATAATAGCAACAGAAAGAGACACCGTTAACTGCATGACCAGTGTTGGCGTAACATTGGGTAAGATAACCCGATAAAGCAAATAAGCCTTTGAACAACCATTTAGCCGTGAAGCTGTTACGTAGTCTTTATGCCACTCTTCGTGAACAGCATTGCGCGTGACAAAAATGAACTGTGGAATGAGCGACAGTGTTATAGCAAAGGCAACGTTGTTAAAACCGGTGCCGAGAATAGCAATAATGATAAGAGCCATCAAAAAGGATGGGATAGATAGCAGAGTATCAAATAATCGCGACAGACTTTGATACTTGATGGTGCGATCAATGCCCGCAAGTGCGCCAATACTCATTCCTATTAATGACGATACAGCAACCATAAGTATGGGAAGGCCAAGGCTGTATAACCCGCCTATCAGAAGCCTTGAAAGCATGTCGCGACCAAGATCATCCGTACCGAATAAATACTTCATATTACCGCTTTCAACCCATGAGGGTGGTAGTGCGATAGCGTCAGAAAATTGAGCTGAAGTGTTAAACGGCGCCAGCAGTGGCGACAAAATAACCACGAGAATCATTGCTAATAAAACATAAAGCGCTGCCATGGATAAAAATCGGGTCTGATAGCTTTTCCAGACCAGTTGCAGCGGAGACGGTGTTTCGTCGTGATGATAGAGGTTAATCTGTGGCATTTTGTTCATGCCTCACTATTGGAAAGCGCCAGCCGTGGTAAAGCTCAACCAGCAGGTTGAATAGTAAAATCACGAAAGCGAACATAAGTACTGCAGCCTGAATAATAGGGTAGTCGCGTTCAAATATACTGCGGATAAGCCAATTCCCCATTCCGGGCCAGTTAAAAATCGACTCGACAACAATGCTGTTCGTTAGCAGTAAACTAAAAAGTAGTGTGGTTTGTTGCAATACCGACTGCACGGCGTTGGGAATAGCGTGCTTTATTAACACGCGCCATTCGCTTAAACCACGGGCTCTGGCCGCTTTGACAAAAGGTTTCTGCAGCATTTCCTGAGTTGCGTTTCGCATAAGTCTGAGTAGCAACATCATAGGCATAATGGCCAATATCAGCACCGGCAAAACAATATGGTTTAAAGCGTCCTGAAGTGCTTCAGCTTTATACTCTGACTGACTAAGGAATACATCGATTAGAATAGAGCCTGTTTGTGGTTCTACGCCATATAGTGGATTAATTTGGCCCGTAATGGGAAACCAGCCCAGCTTTATAGCGAACAGTAAGATCAAGAGCTGTGCCAGCCAGAATACCGGAATAGAGTAGCCCATCATTGCCAGGCTTATTACTGCCTTGTCTGAGCGTTGTCTGAAGCGGGTCGCTGCAAACACGCCCAAAGGTAAACCAAAGATGACTGCAACCAATAACGCCAGAATAACCAGCTCCATTGACGCCATAAAATGCTGGAGACCGTCAGCAAACACTGGTGTGCTATTACTTAACGACAGCCCCCAGTCACCTGCGAACAAGTGGCGTAAGTAATGCAGATACTGCGCGGCAATGTTTTCGTCTCCGGCACGTAACTCCATCACTAATGAATAATTGTTCTGGAAGGTACGAACACCGGTCATATTGGTTATCGGGTCACCCGGAAACAGGTAATTAAGACTGAAGCTAAAAACTGTCAATAAAAAAACGGCAATAATAAAAACACTTAAGCGGCCAACAAGATAGCGAGTCATTGCGATTGCTCCTGTACAGGCTTTTTAGTCGCAAGGCGAAAGTTAATGCCGCCATAAGGAGGCAACTCGACACCGCTAATACTTTTTTGTTGTGCCTGAAAACGTTTTGAATGAGCAATTGGCAGTAAAGGCTGTTGTTGATTCAACAAGTGCTGCGCTGACTGATATAAAGCTTTGCGCTCCTCTGGGTTTGTAGTTGCAATGGCACTGTATAGAAGTTGGTCAAAACCGATATGGCACCAGTTAGCCCGATTGCCACCGGTCGCTACTGCGGCACAACTCAGCAGGGGCCGGAAAAAGTTATCAGGATCGGCATTATCGGCATACCAGCCTATAAGTACTGTATCGTGCTCCCCCCGAGAGAGGCGTCGCCGAAAGGTATTCCATTCGTATGAAACAATGCGCGCAGATACGCCTATTTGAGCTAAATCCGATTGCATCAACTCCGCCATTCTACGGGCATTGGGGTTGTAGACTCTCTGCACGGGCATAGCCCAAATCGTAATGTCCAGGCTGGAGTGACCTGCTTCCTGTAACAGGCGTCTGGCTTTTTCCGGATCGTATTGATATTGAATGCCCCGGTCATCGTATGCCCAGGATGTAGGCGGCAATATCGACTGCGCCAGCTCTGCGTTGCCGTAATAAATTGTCTGAATAATGGCTTCGCGGTTAATCGCGTGACTTAAAGCCTGACGAACGAGAGGATCATCAAAGGGTTCTTTTTGCGTGTTAAAAGCCCAAAATGAAACGTTAGGACTGACCTCATTGGTGACCATGAGTTGCTCCCGGTTAAGAGCTTTTAACTCGCTTACCAATGGGTAAGGAATGATGTCACATTCGCCGGTAACTAATTTCAGCATGCGTTTATTGGCGTTGGGGGTAATGGAGTACACCAAGTGCTTAATACCTGGCCCTTCACGCCAGTAGTTAGGGTGACGTGAGTAGCGAATTAAGACATCTTTTCGGTAACTTTCAAAACGATAAGGGCCGGTCCCTATCGGTAAGCTGTCAATTTGCTCTGGTCGTTCCGCGACTAAAAGCTTCTGTGCGTACTCGGCGGATAAAACGATAGCGAAGTCTGTTGCTAAATTTGCCAGGAATGAGCTGTCGGCATTGTTAAGTACAATATCGACTGTCATTTCGTCAATCTTCACGACTTTATTGATGAGTTGATCGAGGCCGGTAGCACTGAAAAACGGATAGCTTCCGCCGACATGATGGTAAAGACTGGTTTCATCGAGCCAACGGTTAAAACTAAATTGAACATCTTCAGCGGTTAATTCTCTGGTTGGTTCAAAATAGTCAGTTTTATGAAACTGAACGCCTTCACGTAAATAAAATCGGTAGCGTGTTCCATTGTCTAAAGTTTCCCAGCGCTTTGCTAATGCCGGTACAAACTTTTGCTGCTTGGCATCGTAGTCTATTAGGCGGTCGTATAACTGAGCTGCCGTAGCATCTACTGTTGTTCCGGAAGTGATGAGCTGCGGATTAAAGGTATCCGGGTTTCCTTCTGAGCAGTAAATAATGCCGTCAGCCAGAGGCGCGGGCTCTGGCTCTTCCGACTGGCAACCCGATACCAGTGCGGCCGCAATAATAGCGACGTTGGCGTACGCTTTAATCATTAGCTGCAGAAGCCCCTTCCAATAACTGGTACTTTTTTAAGTAACCACGTAATTGATGATATGTCAGTCCGAGAAAACTTGCTGTCTTCTTTTGGTTAAACTGACATAAACGTAAGGCTTGTGACAAGACTTCAGTTTCATACTCCTGAGACTTCAGCTTAAAGTCGATGGGTTGCTCTGGGTTCAACTTAGGCAGGTCGTTCGATCCGTTATTGTCCTGAGGCGCTATTTCGCTGACCACCGGCTCCTGTGCCGCAGTTTTCGTGACTGAAGTTTTAGGGCGGAACGGACTATTAAACGGATCAATAATAATATCGTGAATAGGGACATGCCCATTGCCCAGTCGGTACAGGCTACGCTCGACGGTATTCTTTAATTCCCTTACGTTACCGGGCCAGTGGTATTCCATTAATGTTTTTCGGGCTTTTTCTGAAAAACCGCTAAACAGTTCAAGCTCCATTTCTCTGGCCATTGAAATCGCAAAATGCTCAGCAAGTAACATAATGTCGTCGCGTCTTTCACGTAAGGGTGGCAGGGTGATGACATCAAAAGCGAGGCGGTCAAGCAAATCTGAGCGGAATTTACCACTGGCAGCAAGTGAAGGAAGGTCTTCATTTGTAGCGGCTATCAGGCGCGTATCCACTTTAACCGGGTGGCGTCCGCCGACTCGTTCGAACTCTCCATACTCAATAACGCGCAGGAGTTTCTCTTGTACTCGTAATGAAGTATTTGCCAGCTCGTCAAGAAACAACGAGCCGCCGTCGGCGCGTTCAAAGCGGCCTTCGTGTTTTTTAGCGGCCCCGGTGAATGCGCCGGCTTCGTGCCCGAACAGTTCACTGTCTAACAGGTTTTCATTAAGCGCAGCACAGTTAAGTGTAATGTATTGTTGTTGCCAACGTCTGGAAAGATAATGACAGCGCGAGGCGATAAGCTCTTTCCCGGTGCCGCGCTCTCCAATAATAAGGACAGGTTTATCGAGAGGCGCAATTTGCGAAACTTGTTCCAGTACGTCGGAAAAACTATTGGACTGGCCAATGAGGTTGTCGGGTTTTCGCTCAGGGCGCATGTCGAATGCCTTATATTATAGTTATTTTTGCTAATTATTAGTTTATTTTACGAACTGGCGCAAGTGAAAAATGTTCGTAAAATCAAAAAAACTTTTATAAAACAGCTTGTTAAAAAATAAATAAAAGTTGGCTTGATACTTGAATAATAAATTACCGAATCGTTTATTAAACCAGTATGAGGTAATTATTATGGGTATTTTTTCACGTTTTAGCGATATCGTGAACTCCAATATCAATTCTTTATTGGATAAAGCTGAAGATCCGCAGAAAATGGTGCGCCTGATCATTCAGGAAATGGAAGATACTTTAGTTGAAGTACGCTCAACATCTGCACGTTTGTTGGCTGAAAAGAAAGACATTCAGCGTCAGCAGCAGCGTATGGAAAACGAAGTTCAGGAATGGGAAAACAAAGCTGAACTGGCGTTAACTAAAGAGCGTGAAGATTTAGCACGCCAGGCTTTAGTTGAAAAGCAAAAAGCACAGCAAGGCGTTGATGCGCTGCAGCAGGAAATGGATCGTGTTAACGAAAGCCTGGATAAGCTGAATGATGAAATTGGTCAGCTTCAGGAAAAACTGGCCGATGCTAAGTCTCGTCAAAAAACCATTTTAATGCGCCAGAAAACTGCGAGCAGCCGCTTACAGGTTAAGCAACAGGTTGATAGTGGTAAAGTCGATGATGCAATGCAGCGTTTTGACCGGTATGAAGCGAAGATTGATGATTTAGAAGCTCAGGTCGAGTCCTACGATATGGGTAAGCGGACATTGCGTGATGAGTTTGCAGAGCTGGAAAACGAGAGTAAAGTGAATGACGAGTTGGAAGCTTTACGCGCTCGTATGAGCTCAAAAACAAAACAAGACTCTTAAAGCAGGCTGAACAAAATGGATATTGAAGCAATTTTAGGGATGTTTATGGCGCCGATCATTCTGTTTGTTCTGGTGGTCGCGCCCATCTGGATCATCCTTCATTATCGCAGTAAGCGGCAAATGAACCAGGGGTTGAATGAGGAAGAAAGGGAATCCTTGGCGTTACTGGCCGATCAGGCGAAACGCATCCGGGAGCGTGTACAGACACTGGAACGCATTTTGGATGCTGACGCTCCGGGTTGGAGGAACAGACAATGAGTGTGCAATTACCGAAACGTGAACTACGTCGTGACTCAGAAAGAGGAAAAATTGCCGGTGTTTGCGCCGGGCTGGGGGAATACCTGAATTTAGAACCCTGGTTGGTGCGCGTTGTATTTTTTACCGGCTTAATTTTTTCCAGCGGATTCTTCTTTGTTCTTTATATGGCAGGTTGGCTGATTCTGGATAAAAAGCCCGCGAATGGCATACGTCATAATGTCGATGTGAAGACAAAAGTATGGCAGGGCGGAGAGCCGCCAAGAGATGCTTTTCGTGACATTAAACGTGAGTTTGATGAGCTGGAAGAGCAGTTGCAATCAATGGAAAAATACGTAACCTCGAATCACTATAATCTTCAACGAGAATTCAATCGTCTGTGAGCCGTTTTCAGAAGTTTAAACACCAAACCCGCGACGCTATTCATCGCGGGTTTGATCGTCATATCCGTCTTGCTGTAACAGGTCTAAGTGGTGCCGGTAAAACCGCTTTAATTACAGGAATTTTAGAGCAGCTGCTCTACGCCAACGAGACTCAGCAACTGCCGTACTTTAAGGTGAAACAGCAACAGCGGCTTAATGGCTGTCGTTTACATACCAGCAGCAACTGGCAGGTTTCCCGTTTCGATTATGAGGGCGCTATTAATTGTTTAACCGGAGAAACCCCAAAGTGGCCTCAGTCAACCCGCGACGTTAGCGAAATACGGGTAGAAGTAAAATATCAGCCGCGAAGTGGTCTTGCTGGGCGGGTTTTGGATACGCGCCGATTAACCTTAGACTTAATTGACTACCCGGGTGAATGGTTACTCGATTTACCCTTATTGCAACTGAGCTATGATGAATGGAGCCAGCAACAGCAACGGTTGCTGAGCGCGGAGCTACGCCATAAACTGGCCAGTGAGTGGCTGGAAAAAGTTAACTCAATGGCAAATGAGGCATCGGAAGACAGTGCTGAGAAGCAGCTACGCGAGTTAGCGGCCGACTATCGTGCCTTCTTGCGTCAGTGCAGGAGTCGAAAATTATTACTGTTACAGCCCGGGCGGATGGTGTTACCGGGTGAGCTTGAAGGAGCTCCGGCTCTTGAATTCTTCCCCTGGCCCTTGTCCCGCCCAGTACCTGATGTCTGGGCAAAACGACTGCAGGAAAAATACCGCTATTATCAACAACACGTTATTACACCGTTTTACCAAAAGTACTTTAAGTATTTTAATCGACAGGTTGTATTGGTTGATGTGCTGCAGGCGCTACAAAATGGTGAACACCATTTTGCCGAGCTGCAACTGGCTATCAATGAGCTGATGAAGAGCTTCTCTTATGGCAATAACAGCTTGCTGAAACGATTGTTTTCACCCGTGATTGATAAAGTGGCTCTGGTTGCCACTAAAGCTGACAGCATAGCTCCGCAAGACCATCAAAAACTGACTAATCTATTACGATTGATGACACAAAAGCAGCGTCAGGAGCTTCAGTTCGACCAAATTCCGCATCAGGTATTTAGTGTTGCCGGCATTGCGACCAGTCAAATTAAGAAACTGAGTGACGGAACTACGGTGCTTGACGGTATTAATGAACAGCGAGAGTTTGTGCGGGTGGGGGCTCCGGAGATGCCGGACGCTATACCAACCGGAGCAGACTGGCGACGGGGTTATGTTTATCCGCAATTTTATCCTGGCTTCACCGTGCAAGACTCGCCGTTGCCACATATTCGTCTCGATCAGCTACTTGAATACGTTTTAGGAGATAAACTGAAGTGAGTGACTCGCGCAAGCTAACTTATTATTCGGTGGAAGAACCGGCAGTTGAAGTCTCAGAAAGCAGTAATGTGCCAGAGGGATTAAAGCCAGAGCCGACAGCAGGCACAGTTGACCGCAAACACGGCCGTTGGGGTAAGTGGCTGGCAGTTGGTGTGGTTTTTGCGTTGTCAGCCGCCTTAATTGAAGCGGTATTGATGGTTCTTGAGCGGCTGCAGCAGAATGTTTTTTTAGGCAGTTTATGGGCTGTTGGCTTTGGCGTTATTGCTTTGGCATTTTTAAGTTTTATTGTGCGGGAAGTTTGGTTGTTACAGCGCTTGAAGCGGCGTTGGAAAAAGCAATCTGTTGAACCGGAACCTGAGCAACAGCTGCAATTGTTGCAACATCCCGATTTAGAGCACCGCTGGCAGCAAATCAAGCAGCCGTATTGGTCCGCAGATGAAGAGCGTGAGCGATTTGAAGTCGATATTCTAAGCCGGGTTGATCAGCAGGCGACCCGGGTTATCAGCCGCTGGTCAGCTGAAGCTGCAGCTATGGTGGCTGTTAGTCCCTTTGCTTTACTGGATATGTTGATTGTGATGTGGCGTAACCAGCGCATGATATCGCGTATTGCTGAACTTTACGGCGTAAAACTGGGTTACTGGGCCCGTATTCGTTTATGGCGTCAGGTATTCGCAAATATTGCTTACGCCGGGCTCAGTGAAGTTGCCGTTGACCTGGGTGCGCAGTGGGTAAGTGCAGAGCTGTTAACACGCTTGTCTACCCGGGCAGGACAAGGGCTCGGTGCTGGTTTGCTCACAGCTCGCCTGGGATACCAGGTCATTGAACTCTGTCGGCCGATGCCTTTTGTTAAAGTAAAAAAGCCAGGCTACCTTAAATTACAAAAGGACTTACTGAGCCAGTTAAAGAGTGTTTTGCCTTTTATCTATAAGTCTCGTCAGGCAAAGGCTAAAGCTGCTTCAGAGCGGAAAGTGGAAAATTAGCGTTACAGTTTTTTCAAGTTTTGACGCAGCGCAAAGATTGCCAATTAAGGTAAGCTCGTTGCACTCTGTTGCTCGTTAACAAATTTCTGACAAACGAGCCAAAAACGCATGTCCTCTGATGTAAAAACACATAATAATAATTGGCAGCCAGCGACTCAGGTTATTCACGCGGGTGCAGCGTACGATGACCCTCATGGGGCGTTAACCTCACCGCTTTATCAAACGTCCACGTTTAAGTTTTCTTCTGCCGAGCAGGGCACTCGCCGTTTTGCAGGCGAAGAAGAAGGTTATATTTACAGCCGTTTAGGCAACCCTACAACAGCAGAGCTTGAACGCCGCATGGCAACGCTTGAAGGTTATGAGGCAGCGGCAGCTGCTGCGACCGGAATGGGCGCTATTGCCGCCGCCACTATGGCTTTTGTGCGCAGCGGTGATCATATTGTGGTATCTGATGCCATTTACGGCTGCAGCTTCGCATTGTTCAGCGAGCTGTTTGAACGCTTTGGGGTCGAAGCCGACTTTATTGATTTAAACAACGAAGGCCTGTTAAAAGAAACTTTGCGTGAAAATACCCGCTTAGTATTCCTGGAAACTCCGGCTAACCCTCACCTGAAAGTGGTTGATATCGAAAAAGTTCATGCGGTAATCGCTGATTTAGACATTCGGCTGGTGGTTGATAATACGTTTATGACGCCGCTGATGCAGCAGCCCAAAAGACATGGTGCAGATATTGTTGTGCATAGTGCCACCAAATTTCTTAACGGGCATGGTGATGTGGTTGCCGGCATTATTTGTGGCAGTGACGAAGACATTAGCACCATTAAAAGTACGACGTTAAAAGACATGGGGGCAACTATCAGCCCGCATGACGCCTGGCTCATACTTCGGGGCCTGAAAACTCTGGATGTGCGTATGCAGCGTCACTGTGAAAACGCTGACGCGGTTTACCAGTTTCTGGCAGCACGCAACGATATTAAAAAGATTTACTACCCGGGAGCGCCGGATCACGAAGCACAACCCTTAATGGGTAAGCAAATGAGCAGTCACGGCGCGGTTATTGCGTTTGAACTGGAAGGTGATGAAACAAAAGCGCGTTATTTTCTGGATCAACTGCAGATGATTACTCTGGCAGTCAGTCTGGGGGATGCCGAAACTTTGATTCAGCACCCGGCGTCCATGACTCATTCGCCTTACACGCCAGAAGCACGGGCTAAAGCGGGTATTTCAGATACATTGATTCGAATTGCCGTTGGCTTAGAGGCGGCGGACGATATTATCGCAGATCTTGAACAAGCGTTGGAAGCGTGCCGTGTGCAATGGATGCAATCTGCGTAATCTGAACTAATAATAACAACAACGATCTAACACTAATGAGGAAGCAACAAGGCTGAATTATGGGTAAACAAAGTCAATACGTATCAAAGCAACCGGACGAAAACGGTATTATTCACTGGAGCGACGAAGAGAACGGTATCTGGAAAGATCTCGTTGAACGTCAGTTGGAATGCATACCAGGAAAAGCTTGCGATGAGTATATGAAGGGACTGGAATTACTCGACCTGCCGAAGGATCGCTTGCCACAGATGCATGAAATTAATGAAGTACTGGAGAGAGAGACCGGCTGGCAAGTTGCAGCAGTTCCAGCGTTAATTCCATTTGACGAGTTTTTTCGCTTACTGGCAAACAAGCAGTTTCCGGTAGCAACCTTTATTCGCACACGGGAAGAGTTTGATTACTTGCAGGAACCGGATATTTTTCACGAAATATTCGGACACTGCCCGCTATTAACCAACCCGGCGTTTGCGCATTTTACTCACCAATACGGTAAATTGGGTTATGCAGCTACACCTAAAGAACGGGTCTATCTGGCTCGTCTGTACTGGTTTACCGTAGAGTTTGGTTTATTGAAAACCGAAGAGGGTATCCGAATTTATGGCGGCGGTATTTTATCGTCACCTGCGGAAACGGAATATGCCGTTAATAGTGATACGCCAGAGCGCAAACCGCTAAAAGCGTTGGATGCACTGCGTACACCGTACCGAATTGATATCATTCAACCTATCTACTACACCATAGAGAGTGTGGACGAGCTGTTTAAGATATCCGACATGGATATTATGGCGTTGGTTCATGAGGCTATGGAGCTTGGGTTGTTTGAGCCGAAATTTCCACCAAAAGATGCAGCTTAAGGCAAAGGAGTAATAAATAATGTCAAACTTGGAAAATGCACGTTGTGAAGCGTGTCATGCAGACGCACCGCAAGTGAGCGATGAAGAACTGAAAGAGTTGATGCGTGAGATACCAGACTGGACTCCGGTAACAAAAGACAACGTTATGATGCTGCAGCGCGAGTTTAAGTTTAAGAACTTTAAACAGGCGTTGGCTTTTACTAACCGAGTTGGTGACATTGCTGAGGAAGAAAAACATCATCCTGAGCTAATCACTGAATGGGGTAAAGTAACGGTTACCTGGTGGACTCACGCCATCAACGGTTTGCATAAAAATGACTTTATTATGGCAGCAAAAACCGACAGCGTGCTTGACGCATAACTCACTTTTGTCGGTGAATGACATAAAACCCCGGTCTGTTGGCCGGGGTTTTTGTTTTTTAAGCGTGAACAATAGTGTATTATTTGCTTTACATTTAGTTCGATGCAGTAGGGTTTATGCGACTTGAGATAACGTGTGATGACCGTCTGGGTATCTGCCAGGACGTTCTGCAAATCTTGCGAGACCACGAGATTGATTTACGTGGTATTGAGGTCGATCCTAAAGGAAAAATCTTCCTGAACTTTCCTGAATTAGCTTTCGATGACTTTCGGCATTTAATGCCCCAAATTCGTCGCATCCCTAATGTCATTGATGTGAAAACCATTCCTTATATGCCGTTTGAACGCGAGCACTATGAGTTCAGCTTGTTGTTGAGCACGTTACCTGATCCGGTGCTGTCCATTGATAGCAAAGGCTGTATAGACATCATTAATGATGCCGGACTGCGGCTACTGGCTGGCCACGAAGACAGTCTTAAGGGCGAACCACTAATGCAGTATGTACACGGTATCTCTTTGCAGCGGTGGTTGGACAAAAAGCCTCAGGACCCTATTTATGAAGCGGTTACTATTGGTAACTCGGAATACTATGCTCAGCTTTTACCTATCTGGGTCAATGACGAGGAAGGCAGCACCGCGTTTGCGGGGGCGGTAATGACCTGTAAGTCAGAACCCGTAACAGCAAGCTGGCAGAGTCAGAGTAACGAAAAAGCCTTTGAACGCTTGCTGACGGACAACAGCACAATGAAACGGGTGATTAAAGACGCTCAGCGCATGGCTGAGCTGGATGCACCACTTTTGATTGAAGGTGAGACCGGAGTTGGCAAAGAGCTGCTGGCAAAAGCTTGCCATCTGGCCAGTCCGCGTAAAGACAAACCATTTTTGGCGATAAACTGTGCAGCGTTACCGGATAATGTTGCAGAGAGTGAACTCTTTGGTCATGGTGAAGGTAGCCTGAGTGCTCAAAGTACTCGTAAAACTGGCGTTTTAGAGCAGTCCGCCGGCGGTACTGTGTTATTGGACTCGGTTAGTGAGATGTCTATTGGCCTGCAGGCTAAGCTACTGCGTTTTTTAGAAGACGGCGTTTTTCGGCGCATCGGGGAAGAGCAGGAAGTGAGTGTCGATGTGCGGGTCATTTGCACAGCTCAGGGAAATCTCTATGAGTTGGTTGAAAGCGGTGAGTTTCGTGAAGACTTGTATTATCGACTCAATGTATTAGCGCTCAATGTTCCACCATTGCGTGAACGTAAAAGTGATATTTTGTTGTTGGCGGAGCATTTCGTTACCCAGGCCTGCAAGAAGCTCGGGCGAAGCCAGGTGAGCTTAAGCCGGGCAGCAAAAGAGCGGCTCAAGCGTTATCAGTGGCCAGGTAATGTTCGCCAACTGGAAAATACCATGTTTCGTTCTGTCTCAATGATAGAAGGCTACACGCTGGAGCCCGCCGATATACGTTTGCCCGAATTAAATCAGGAAGACGACCAGTTAGCATTAGACATTGATGATATGAGCCTGGATGATGCAGTACGCCGTTTTGAAAGCCACGTACTGCGCCGTTTATACCCCAGCTTTCCGAGTACCCGCCAATTGGCGAAACGTCTAGGGCTCTCACATACTGCCGTTGCGAATAAACTGCGTGATTATGGCATTGGAAAGCAGCGTAGCGGACGCGCTCGTAAAGCAGAACGGACAAAAAACTAGATTTGTAAATTTAACTTTACGACTTAACAAGGCTGCACCTTGATCCAGAGCAAGTGTGCAGACTGTACAGTAAACTTTACGTTCTGGTCATAAATTCCCCGCTCAGTTATCTTTTTCTCTTATTCGCCTTTTTCCCTCATGTACCGCTACAGTCATGTTGTTAACAACCGAATAATAAGAGGAAGTAACCATGACAGATAAGATGATTAATCCGTTAAACACAGACGGTTTTGAATTCGTTGAGTATACCGCTCCGGATCAAAAAGGCATTGATGCGTTAAAAGACTTGTTCGACAAGCTGGGTTTCACTGAAGTGGCTAAGCACAAAAGCAAACAGGCCTGGTTGTACAAACAGAACGACATTAATTTCATCATTAACGCTGAGCCGGGCGGACAGGCTGAAGAGTTTGCTAAAGACCACGGCCCGAGTGTCTGCGGTATGGCATGGCGTGTTAAAGACGCTGACCACGCGTTAAAGCACTCTCTTGATAACGGCGCCAAAGCTTTCCCAGCTGATAAAGGTGTTGTTGAAGGTGTACCGGCGGTGTTTGGTATTGGCGAAAGTGCGTTGTATTTTGTCGATAACTACGAAAACCATGAAATTTATAACCAGCATTTCGATTTCTATGAAAGCTGGGAAGCGAAAATGAATGATCACGCAGCCGGGTTGTTCGAAATAGACCATCTGACGCATAACGTATTCCGTGGAAACATGGATACTTGGGCGGGTTTCTATGAGCGCATTGGTAACTTCCGCGAAATTCGCTATTTCGACATTGAAGGTAAGCTGACAGGCTTGTTAAGCCGCGCTATGACAGCGCCTTGCGGTAAAATCCGCATTCCAATTAACGAATCTCACGACGACAAATCGCAAATTGAAGAATACTTAAAAGAGTACAAAGGTGAAGGCATTCAGCACATTGCTTTAACCAGTGACAATATCTACAAAACCGTAAAAGATCTGCGTTCCATTGGTATGGATTTCATGGACACACCTGAAACCTACTACGAGAAAGTTAATGAGCGCGTTGAAGGGCATCAGGAAGACTTAGACGCACTGCGTGAACAGCGCATTTTAATTGACGGTGCGCCAATGAAAGACGGCATCTTACTTCAAATATTTACTCAAACCGTCATTGGTCCGGTGTTCTTTGAAATTATTCAGCGTAAAGGCAACGAAGGATTCGGCGAAGGTAACTTCAAAGCGTTATTCGAAAGCATTGAAGAAGACCAGATCCGCCGGGGAGTGTTAAGCGATGCGTAAATGGATCAGCTTTCCGAAACAGGTGGGCAAGTCGTCTCGACAAGCTCACGCTGATTTTCCGGAGCAGGCCATTTATGAACGTGAAGCTGGCCGTAGTGGCTTTTTTGGCCCGGCCACGCATTTTCACCATCAGCATGCTCCGACCGGCTGGTCGGAGTGGCGTGGGCCCTTGCGTCCACGGGCGTTTGACTTTAATAAGTTAGAAGCCATAGCTCCGGAAAATCCCTGGTTAACGCCTGACTTACTGCACAATAGTAACTGTCGTTTTCGTTTGTGGCATTGCCACAGCAAAATGGATTATTTAGTGCGTAATGCCGATGGCGATGACTTACTCTTTGTGCATGAAGGTAGCGGTCATTTACATTGCGACTACGGCCACATTCACTTAGTGAAAGGGGACTACTTCTTAATTCCCCGTTCTACTAACTGGCGTCTGGAACCTGATGAGACCATGCAGTTGTTGATGATTGAAGCAACCAATGGCTCTTATAGCTTGCCGGAAAAAGGTCTGGTCGGTAATCATGCCATTTTTGACCCTGCGGTTCTGGATACGCCGGATATTGATGAGGCGTTTCAGGCGCAATACAGCGAAGAGCAGTGGCAGGTGTATGTAAAACGCCATCAGCAGGTATCGGTTATTACGTACCCTTATAACCCGCTGGATGCGATAGGCTGGCACGGTGAGTTAGCTCCGGTTCGTTTGAATTGGCGTGATATCCGGCCGTTAATGAGCCATCGTTATCATTTGCCGCCGTCGGCACACACGACTTTTGTTGCTGATCGTTTTGTGGTTTGTACCTTTGTTCCGCGTCCTATTGAGTCAGACCCGGGCGCATTGAAGGTGCCTTTCTACCACAACAATGACGATTACGATGAAGTGCTTTTTTATCATGAAGGTGACTTTTTCAGCCGTGATAATATCGATCGCGGTATGGTAACCTTTCATCCGGCAGGCTTTACTCATGGCCCACACCCGAAAGCGTTTAAAGCCGGGCGTGAGCATAAAAAGAAATTCACTGACGAAGTTGCGGTCATGCTCGACACCCGCGATGCCTTGCAAGCAAGTAACGAGGCTATGGCGGTTGAGAACCCAGACTACGTTTACAGTTGGCAGGAGAAATAACAACTTATGAAACTCGCCACATATAGAAATGGTACACGTGACGGCCAGTTAATGGTGGTCAGCAAAAATTTAAATTCAGCAGTAGCGGTTCCGGCCATTGCATCTTGCATGCAAGAGCTGCTGGACGACTGGGACGGTATTGCACCCAAGCTTGAGAAAATTTATCAGCAATTGAATGACAGTGATGTTGATGGCAGCGTCCAGTTCGATGAAGCTTTATGTGAATCGCCTTTACCTCGTGCGTATCAGTGGGCCGACGGTAGTGCCTATGTGAACCATGTTGAATTGGTTCGCCGTGCACGTGGCGCTGAAATGCCACCAAGCTTCTGGGAAGACCCTTTGATGTACCAGGGCGGCTCTGATGACTTTTTAGCGCCGTACGACGACATTGAAATGGGCAGCACCGACTGGGGTATCGACTTTGAAGGCGAAGTTGCCATTATTACTGATGATGTCCCTATGGGCGTTGATGCTAAAACCGCAGGGCAGCACATTAAGCTGTTGATGCTGGTTAACGATGTATCATTGCGCGGTCTTATTCCAGGCGAACTGGGTAAAGGTTTTGGCTTTTTCCAGAGTAAACCATCGTCAGCTTTCTCACCGGTAGCGGTAACACCCGATGAACTGGGTGATGCCTGGAAAGCGAATAAAGTCCACTTACCGTTATTGTCAGAGTACAACGGTAAGGCCTTTGGTAAGCCTAACGCTGGCGAAGATATGACTTTTGATTTCGGTCAGTTAGTTGCTCATGCTGCGAAGACACGTCACTTAGGTGCCGGAGCTATCATTGGTTCAGGAACCGTCTCAAATAAACAAGGGACTGATCACGGTACGTCCATCGATGAAGGTGGCGTAGGTTATAGCTGCATTGCCGAAGTGCGCATGATTGAAACCATTCGTGATGGCAAGCCGGCAACTCAGTTTATGCAATTTGGCGACACCATTAAAATTGAAATGAAAGATGATGGTGATCAGTCAATATTCGGCACCATTAATCAGAAAGTTGTTCAATACGAAGGTCCTCAAAAGTGATGAAACTCTACGGCTACTGGCGCTCAAGCGCCAGTTACCGGGTTCGTACTGCTTTAAACCTGAAGGGCTTATCCTACGAGTATGAACCGGTACATTTAGTAAAAGATGGCGGGCAACAGCACAGTGAGGCTTATCGAAAGCTTAATCCAGCGCGGTTGGTTCCTACCTTTATCGATGGCGATGTTAAGTTAAACCAGTCCTTAGCCATTATTGAGTATCTGGAAGAGTGTTACCCACAAAACCCATTATTACCGTCGGCTCCCGCTGATAAAGCCAGAGTCAGAGCCCTGGCTTATGATTTAGCCTGCGAGTTGCAACCTGTTACCAATTTACGGGTGTTACAGTATTTAACCGGTGAGTTGAATTGCAGCGATAAACAACGCTCAGAATGGATAGCAAACTGGGTAGAAAAAAGTTTTACCGCATTTGAACAGCGGCTGACCGAGTATGCAGGTGATTATTGCTATGGTAATTCGGTAACATTGGCTGATATCTGTTTGATACCTCAGGTATACAATGCACAACGCTTTAATTTGGATTTGTCTTCTTATCCAACCTTAATGGCGGTGCATGAACGTTTGCAAGCGCTTGACGCGGTGCAACAGGCTCGGCCTGAAAATCAAGCGGATGCACAATAATCCAGCGGATCCTAAAAAGGAAAAATAATATGGTGAAATCACGTCTGGTGATGGCCATTGGGGCGACATTGTTTGTCGCCTCTTGCGCATCAACCTCCCCACAAGGCACGACCACTGCTGATACGCAGAGAAGCACACCGACCATACAAGCCAACTCACTTGCCAGTGCGCAAGGAACGGCTGAACTGACTATGGAACAAATTATGGCTGATCCAGACTGGATGGGGAGATTCCCTGAACAGGCTTTCTGGAGCATGGACGGTGAAGAAATTCTGTTTTACCAGAAGCGCGAAGGTAGTGATATTCGTGACCTAATGATGCTGGAAAGTGGGGCTGGGGAACCGCAGAAAGTTGCTGTAGAAAACCTGCATCAGTACGTGGCAGATGAAAAGGTTCATGCAGCGGATGGTAGCTTTTTAGCCTATACCTTTGAAGGCAATGTTTTTGTTCGCTTTAATGACGGTACGGTTCGCCAGTTGACACGTGACGACGCCAGGCAGCACAACCTGCAGCCTATGACGAATGGACAACTGAGTTACCAGCAGGGTAATAACTTCTTCATTATTGATGTGAACTCAGGTTTAAGCCGTCAGGTCGCTGCTTTGGCCTTTCAGGAAAAGCCGAAAGCGAATGAAGAGCCGAAGGATTACCTGGCCCGGGAAGAACAACAGTTAATTCAGTACGTGCAGAAAGAACGAAAAGCATCTGAAGAGCGTTTTGCTCAGCGTTCTGAATTACAAAACCGAAATTCGACATTGGCGCCGGAGCCGTTCTATTTGCCAAAGGATAAAGAACTGGTTTCTGCAAGCTTATCGCCAAAAGGCGACTTTATGCTGATAGCCATTACTGAGCCGCAAAGCTGGCGTGACGAAGGCGATATTATGCCGAATTACATTAGCGAAGATGGCCGTGTAAAAAGCGAAAATGTGCGTCGTCGTGTGGCCGATGCAAAGCCGGTTGAACACCAGTTGGTTTTACTTAATTTAAGCGACGGCAGCCAGTCGACGCTAACCTACAACACCTTACCGGGCTGGAATGAAGATGTTCTGGCAGAAGTTAAACGTGAAAACCATGAAGCTCGTGGTGAAACCTATAAGTCGGAAGAGAAACCTCGCCCAATTACGCTAATGGCTGACTGGGGCTGGGAAAACGGCGCTATTCAGTGGAATGAAGAGGGCACTGAAGTTGCGGTTATGCTGGAAGCCTGGGACAACAAAGATCGCTGGCTTACAACGGTAGACACCGCCGGTAAAAAACTGGTTTCTCAAGACCGTTTACACGATGACGCCTGGATCAACTACACTCATAACGAATTCGGCTGGTTAGACAGCGATGAGCTGTGGTTCATGTCAGAGGCCGATGGTTATTCGCACTTGTATGTTAAACCGCTTGACGGCAGCACGCGTCAATTGACTGACGGAAGTTATGTCGTTGAAGATGCAGACTTAAGCAGTAATGGCGATTACTTATACTTTCAGGCAAACATCGAGCACCCGGGTATCTATGAAGTGTACCGGGTGAAGACTGATAGTAGTGGTGACCCGGAAGCGCTGACGGACCTTGATGGTATGACAGCCTTTGAGCTCAGCCCTGAAGATGATGAGTTATTGCTGACGCATTCAACGCCGTTAATGCCACCAGAGCTATACCATAAGTCTGTCAATGCTTCTGGAACAGCAGAGCGTTTGACTCATACGGTTTCGGAGAAGTTTTTAAGTATTGACTGGACGGCTCCTGAGTTGGTGGGGGTGGATTCCTCTCATGTTGACGAGCCTATTTATACCCGCATCTATAAACCAGAAGGCTTTGATGAAAACCGAGCTGAGGAATATCCCGCGGTTGTCTTCATACACGGTGCTGGCTATTTGCAAAATGCGCACATGGGTTGGTCAGGGTATTTCCGTGAGTTCATGTTCCATAGTCTGTTGAATAAGCACGGTTACGTGGTTGCTGACCTCGATTACCGTGGCTCAAAAGGTTATGGACGCGACTGGCGCACCGCTATTTATCGTCAAATGGGAACGCCGGAAGTTGAAGATCTGGTCGATGTTGCAAGTTACTTAGAAAGTGACCTGAACGTTGATGGTGACAAATTAGGAACTTATGGCGGTTCTTACGGTGGCTTCCTGACCTTTATGGCTTTGTTTAATGAACCCGGATTATTTGAAGCGGGCTCGGCGCTGCGTCCGGTTACAGACTGGGCTCATTACAACACAGGCTATACGTCTAATATCTTGAACCTGCCGCAGGATGACGCTATTGCGTACCGTCGCAGTTCACCTATCTATTTTGCCGAAGGCTTAGAAGATGCTTTGTTAATCAATTCACCCATGATTGATGACAACGTTTTCTTCCAGGACAGTGTTCGCCTTGTTCAGCGCCTTATTGAGCTGAAGAAAGAAGACTGGGAAACGGCAATTTACCCGGTGGAGCCGCACGGTTTCCGCCAGCCAGAAAGCTGGCTGAACGAATACCGTCGGATATTTAAATTGTTTGAGGAAAACTTAAAGTAAACTTGTTGGTTTTACTCATCCCGACTAACGGCGTCGCTAATGCGACGCCGTTCTAGTTTGTACAGCAATAAAGAACTCACTAAACCCGCTACGTGAATATAGCTAACGTGCTCTCCGACAAAGTGGGTAGGTCGCCAGCCCAGGAGTTCAGCAATGACTTTGGCAACCAGTGCTATCAATATTAACCACATCCATTTCTTACCCGAACGAATGTCCTTAATTAAACAGTAAGCCAGTAAGCCATGGAGTACTCCTGATAAACCAACAAAGCTAAGGTTCAATGGAGCCAGCCAGAGCAATACAGCAGTTGCAGTGCCACTGAGCAATAACGCATTAATTAACCAGCGGGTGGTCCAGTATTCCCGCCAAATTAGAACAATAAGTGTTAAGCCAATAAAATTGAATAAGGCATGCCACCAGTCAAGATGAATAAAATGGGTCGTAATGAGTGGCCAACCCTCGGACATGACAGTACTTGAGTTAAAGCTCAGTGTCGCATGCCAGTGAGGCATCAATTGCAGAAAAACCGATAGTAGCAGAACCAGAATGAGCCCTGCCCAATATTGGTTAAACCTCTCCATTTACTTTCCTTTTCGTTGCGTCATTGGTTTCTGGTTCGTATGATAGGGCAAATTGTTCCTAATATGAATGAGGCCTTATGAAGTTCTGGCTCCCTGGTTTAATAGCTGCAGGCGTTTTATCTGCCTGTAGCCCTGGTACTGAACAAGAAGTCCGTGAACCGGAAGCGGCTACTGGTTTTTCCGAGAAAACCGCTTCGACCGCCAATAAGTACATGGTTGCTGCCGCAAATAAACATGCAGTTGAAGCCGGGTATCATGTATTAGAAAAAGGCGGCTCCGCCGTGGATGCGGCTGTAGCAGTTCAGTCTATGCTGGGATTAGTTGAGCCTCAGTCTTCAGGTATTGGTGGCGGCGCTTTTATTCTCTATTGGGATAACAACGAAAACAAACTTTATACCATTGATGCGCGTGAGACTGCACCTCAGGCTGCTACAGAGGAACTCTTTCTGGACGACAAGGGTAATCCCCCCAAATGGATTGAGGCTGTCGTTGGCGGCCGCTCAGTAGGGACTCCCGGCGTTCTTCGCGGACTGGAGCTGGCTCATGAACGCTGGGGTAAGTCAGACTGGTCTTCACTCTTTAGTGAAACCGTTGAGTTGGCAGAAGCGGGGTTTGAAGTGTCGCCAAGGCTCGCTAAGTTAGTGGAAATGGAGATTAACCCCGGTGTTAAGAAAATGCCGGTGGCCAGCAGCTATTTCTTCCCTAATGGTACCGCCTTAAAAGCTGGAGACACACTGAAAAACCCTGAGTATGCAAAGAGCCTTAGTTTGATTGCTGAGCAGGGGGCTGATGCCTTCTATGAGGGAAAATTAGCCGAGAAAATTGTTAAGGCCGTGCAGAACAGTGCTATTGAACCCGGTGTGTTGAGCCTTGAAGACCTGAGTCAATACAGCGCAAAACTGCGCGAACCGGTATGTAATGATTACCGTGAATATCAGGTTTGCGGTATGGGACCGCCTAGCTCGGGAGGAATAACAACGCTGCAGACATTGGGCGTACTGGAGAATTTTGAGCTAGGTAAACTGAAACCAAATTCTGAAGAATTTGTGCATTGGTTCACTCAGGCATCGCGTTTAGCTTATGCCGACAGAAACCAGTGGATAGCTGATCCTGATTTTGTTGAGATTCCGGTCGAGGCTATGTTGGATAAAGCTTATTTATCGAGCCGGGCAGAAACCATTAAAAAAGACGATATGGGGAAAGCCAAGCCGGGTGTTCAACTGCAGCCCGCGTACGAGCAAGATATTGCCTACGAGCTGCCTAACACCAGTCACATTTCTATTGTCGATGCCGAAGGTAACGTGGTTTCCATGACCACCAGCATTGAAATGGGATTCGGTTCCACTGTTATGGCCGGTGGCTTTCTGCTCAATAATCAATTAACTGACTTTTCTCTGGCGCCGGGTGACGGTAAGGAGAAGTTTGCTAACCGTGTAGAGCCTGGCAAACGGCCTCGTAGCTCAATGGCGCCGACTGTGGTTCTTGATAAAGAAGGGCAGCAGCTTATACATGCTATTGGCTCGCCCGGCGGAAGCAGAATTATTAACTACGTTACTCAAACGTTAGTTGGTATGCTGGACTGGAACCTTAACGTGCAGGAAGCGATTAACCTTGGTCATGTAACCAACCGTAATGATTACACCTCTCTGGAGAAAGGACGGGATATCAGCGAATTCAAAGCGGCTTTAGAGAAGCGAAAGCATGATGTCAGAGTCATCGACTTAAACAGCGGCTTACACGGAATTAGTATTAATGCAGACGGCACTTTGGTGGGTGGCGCTGATCCGCGTCGTGAAGGCGTGGCAAAAGGAGAATAGAGTATCATGGCACTATTACGAGTAGTTTTTTTAGCCCTGGTCGTAACTGTTATTTCCGCTTGTAGCGGTGACGAACAGTCCGACGACTATACATCTGCGAAACCTGCTGAAGTGATCAGCGGATTTTATAAGGCGGTGTACGAACAGGAAGACTTGGAACAGGCGAAAAAGCTTTCGTCGAAACGACTGGCTGACCTAATTACGCATTACGGAGCTGTCAGTCAGGTTCAGCGTTATGTGCTTGGGCGTTATTTCGATACCGTTGAAATTGAAGTTGTCAGTGATTCGCTTACCGATTATTTGAACGATTCAAATGAGCTACGAGCAACGGTTATTTTTGAAGGAACTTACGAAGGCGATAACATTAAAGACAGTCGCGATGTGGTTCTGATTCAACAGGACGGCAGCTGGGTTGTCGATAAAATCCTCGACGCCAGATACCGCCCATAACGGCTTAGCCTTGCTTCTTTTTATCGGTATAAGGTGGCCAGCCCATTTGCTTTCCAGCTAAAACGTGCAGGTGAATGTGGTATACGGTTTGGCCGCCGTATTCGTTACAGTTCATTACAAGTCGATACCCATCTTCTGCAAAACCATGCTTAGCAGCCAACTTAGCGGCTACAACATAAAGGTGTCCCACCAATGCGGCGTTGTCTTCATTAATGTCGTTAGCTGTAGCAATAGGGGTTTTAGGAATTACTAAACAGTGGAAAGGTGCTTGCGGGTTGATGTCTTTAAACGCAAGCGCCTGATCGTCTTCGTAGATAATATCCGCAGGAATTTCACGGTTAATAATTTTCGTAAAAATTGTCTCTTCTGCCATTACCTTGCCCTTATTACGCTATTTTAGTCTATGGTAACTATAGCAGTGGGCATCGGCAAATTTAGTTAAGATTTTCAGACAGCTTATATTGGCTGGCAGATTTCCCGGAAAATAAAAGGTCCACCATAGGGTGCTGAATTTCTTGTTCTGAAAAGTCAGCCTCCAGACTGCTTTCGCTGACATAGGTTTGGATTGATGAGTTGTTCACTAGAATATGGTACCAAGGCTGATTTTTTGCCGGTTTAGAGGTCGCCATTTTGTCATACCAACTGTCAGATAATGTGAAGCAGGGGTCAGCATCAATGATAACACCGCGGTAACCATAAAGGCTGTGGGTAATGAGTTGACCAATTGAAAACTTTGCTTCTACCATGATGACGGTTCCTTGTTATCCGATACTATTTTTTTTATCGGCCAGACCGTGCTAAAACTGAAGTAAGATTTACACTTTTTAAACAAAGTTGAGGGCAACATGCTGGAATCGCAGGAAAACCGGAATTTTATGCGGATGGCTGTCAATGCGGATGCGAAAGTTACTTTGGCAGAGGGTGAGAGTAAAAAAGTACTCGAAGGCGTTTGTCTTGATTTGAGTGCAGAGGGGTTGTCACTTCAGCTGTCGGCTAATCTCGAGGTTGGCGATAAAGTCTTTGTTGAAATTTCGTCTTCGGGCCCAGTTGCGCCTTTAAAAATCAACGCTGAAGTCGTTCGCAGCCAGCGACTGGACGACAACAGCGGAGACTCTCTTGTAGGCTGTCGTATTATTTCAATGGATTGACAGTCTGGTTATTACATAACTCTCATTCCTGGTTTTGCGCCATCATGCGGGTTCAGAATATAGATTTCATCTTTACCCGGACCAGCTGCAAGCACCATGCCTTCGGATAGACCAAAGCGCATTTTACGGGGAGCCAGATTGGCGACCATAACAGTCAGTTGGCCTTTCAGAGCTTCTGGCTCGTAAGCTGATTTAATACCGGCGAAAACCTGTCGAGTTTCACCACCCAGATCCAGCGTCAGTTTCAATAGTTTATCAGCACCCTCAACGTGCTCAGCATTGGCAATAAGAGCAACCCTTAAGTCAACTTTAGCAAAATCATCAAAGTTAATTTCATCGGCAATTGGCTCTTTTTTGAGCTCATCATTAACTTCAGTCACAGGCGCTTGCGAGGCTTGCTCTTCTTTTGATGCTTCAATCATGGCGTTTACGTCGTCCATTTCAACACGCTGCATGAGCGCTTTAAATTTATTAATAGGATGGTCGGTCAAAGCTGTTTTGTGACTTTCCCAGGTAAAAGTATCGTTTAAAAAGTGTTGTACTTCTTCAGTCAACTTAGGAACTACCGGCGCAAGGTAAACCATTAACACGCGGAACAAGTTGATCCCTAAAGAGCAGATTTCATGAACTTCCTGCTCGCTGCCTTCCTGTTTAATTAACTGCCAGGGTTCTTTATCAGCAATATACTGATTGGCACGATCCGCTAATGCCATAATGTCGCGCATAGCACGGGAAAATTCGCGTTTTTCGTAAAGGACAGCAATATCATCACCGGCGATCTGGAAATCTTTTAGCAGTGTTGAGTCAGCTATATTGGCAGACAACTTCCCGTCAAATTTTTTCTGAATGAAACCGGCGCAGCGGCTGGCGATATTAATGACTTTACCGACGAGATCAGAGTTCACTCGTTGAGTGAAATCCGTCAGGTTTAAATCCAAATCATCAATACGACTGGTTAATTTTGCTGCGAAGTAATAACGCAGATATTCCGGATCAAGATGTTCGAGGTAAGTACGAGCCTTAATAAAAGTGCCCTTAGACTTTGACATCTTAGTGCCGTTAACTGTGATAAAACCATGCGCCCACACATTGGTTGGCTGGCGGAAGTTTGCGCCTTTAAGCATGGCAGGCCAGAATAAGCTGTGGAAGTAGATAATATCCTTACCAATAAAATGATAAAGCTCTGCTTCACTGTCAGCTTGCCAATAGGTATCCCAGTCGGCTTTGCCTGTGGTTGTGCAGTAGTTTTTAAAGCTGCTCATGTAACCTATTGGAGCGTCTAGCCAGACGTAGAAGTATTTGTTTTCTGTGCCCGGAATTTTGAAACCGAAGTAGGGGGCATCGCGGGAAATATCCCAGCGCTGTAAACCTTGCTCGAACCACTCGTTCAGCTTGTTCGCCATTTCATTTTGCAGTGAACCCGAACGGGTCCAGCTTTTTAACATGTCACCAAATGCCGGCAGATCAAAAAAGTAGTGTTCTGATTCACGCAGTTGCGGCTCAGCACCAGAGACGACTGATTTTGGATTCTTCAGGTCGGTCGGCGCATAAGTTGCTCCACAGACATCACAGTTGTCTCCGTATTGGTCCTCGGCACCACAGTCGGGACATTCGCCTTTAACGAAACGATCGGGAAGAAACATTTCTTTTTGCGGGTCATAAAGCTGTTCAATGACTTCTGTTTTAATATGACCGGCTTTATCAAGACGCGTGTAAATGGTTTCAGCCAGCTCACGGTTCTCATCACTGTGTGTGCTGTAATAGTGATCGAAGCCGACCAAAAAATCGCTAAAGTCTGATTCATGCGAGCGTTGCATGTCGCCAATCATTTGCTCCGGCGTTATTCCAAGCTGCTGAGCTTTCAGCATTATTGGGGTGCCGTGTGCATCGTCTGCACAAACAAAGTGGCACTCGTTACCGCGTAGCTTTTGAAAGCGTACCCAGATATCGGCCTGAATATAACCTAACATGTGACCAATATGGATAGGTCCGTTAGCGTATGGTAGTGCGTTAGTAACCAGTATTTTACGTGCGGATTGGCTCATGCGAAAATCTGCTTCCGTTTCGTTGATTAATCGAATCTAAACCCAAAGTTTTATGCCGCTCATGTTAGCATAGCTCTTGCCTGATACACAGATCCTTGAGGTTGATGATGACAGATTTTACTCACCCCTTATTGCCGAATGGTATTCCTGAGAACTGGGTGACCGGCTCTGGTAAAGAGCGGGTCCTGAACTTACCTTTTGTTGCCGGCGAAAGTTTACTTCAGGCTATTCAGAATGACGCCGAGTTGGGGGAGTTTGAATGGCAACTTAACTGTCACATCAAAAAGCTGAAAAATTCTCAACCAGAGTTACCGCTAACGACTGGAAATGTCATTGTCGTCTCTTCCGGTAAGGGCGGCGTTGGTAAGTCATCGGTAAGTGTTAACCTGGCTTTGGCCTTATCTGAGCTTGGTGCTAGTGTTGGCCTGCTTGATGCCGACATTTATGGCCCGTCGATTCCTACCATGTTAGGTGGAAGGCACGGCGATATGGAGCTGACAAAAAACAATAAAATGCAGCCACTGCAACGACACGGCCTCCATGTGCATTCGCTGGGTTACTTAGTCGATGATAAAGACGCGACAATTTGGCGTGGGCCAATGGCCAGTGGTGCGTTGCAGCAACTCTACAAAGATACTGCCTGGCCGGCATTGGACTATCTTATTGTCGATATGCCACCCGGCACTGGCGATATTCAGCTGACCATGGCTCAGAAGCTGCCGGTTACCGGGGCGGTTGTGGTGACAACACCGCAAACGGTAGCGTTGAAAGACGCAGAAAAAGGTGTGGGCATGTTTAAAAAACTGAATATTCCATTAGTGGGTATATTGGAAAACATGAGCTATTACCAATGTCCGGCCTGCGGGCATGAAGATCCGGTTTTTGGCAAAAATGGAGGAGCGGACATGGCAACAGAGCATCACTTGCCGCTACTCGGGCAGTGGCCTTTAAATAGTGAGCTAAGAGAAAGTCTTGATGGTGATACCCCGCTGTTAATAGCACAGCCACAACACCCGTTAAGTCAGTTAATTTTTAATTCTGCACAACAAGTTGCGGCAAACCTCTATTATCAACAGGAAAATTCGTTATAGTACTGGCCTTAAGGTCTTAAACGACAACACGGAGATAGATCAACCATGCGCCTAAACGACACTGAAATAGAACAACATTTGAAAGACGGAATTATAGGTGTCGAACCTGCACCCCAAGCCAGTAATATTTCAGGCGTGACACTGGATATTCATTTAGGCAACGATTTTCGTGTATTGCAGGATCATGCCGCACCTTTTATCGATATCAGTGGCTCACGTGAAGCCATTGAAGCGGCGATTCGTGAAGTCATGAGTGATGAAATTGTGCTAAAAGATGATCAGGCTTTCTTCATTCACCCGGGCGAGTTTGCACTAGCCGTAACGCATGAATCAATTACATTACCCGCAGATATGGTTGGCTGGCTGGACGGACGTTCGTCGTTAGCACGCTTAGGTTTAATGGTTCACGTAACGGCGCATCGTATTGACCCGGGTTGGTCAGGGCAAATAGTGCTGGAATTTTACAATAGTGGAAAGTTACCTCTGGCTCTGAGAGCCGGTATGAAAATTGGTGCCATCAGCTTTGAGAAGTTGAGCAGTCCCTGCGCAAGACCTTATAACAAACGAGACGATGCTAAATATAAAGATCAGCATGGAGCGGTGGCTTCGCGGATTTCAGCTGACGGCGGTTAAGCACTTTCTGTTAAAAGCTGCTTGCTGGCCTCTTGCAGTTTAGCCAATAAATTACTGGTGTTATGGCGGTAATGGACATCTTTATCACTTTCCAAGCCGCCAATAACCGGTAACTTCAGGTCTTTCTCTTCTTTATTGCTTAGCGCTAAATCGATAATTTGCTGACCGAGCTGTTTTTCAATAAATGAGATTTTATCGGCCAGACTCATTGCGCCAGCCGGCCCACTCTCATCAGCCAGGTTATCAATAAAGACGACTTTCGCATTTGTTGTCAGCAGCGCGTCGCGTATACCAGAAACCAATAGCGGAGGCATAACCGACGTCATAAAGCTACCCGGTCCCAGCAATATTAACTGGCTATTCTGTATATGGCGAATGGCTTCAGGAGTGGCTTTAACTGTGCCTGATAGAGACAGCTTCCGAGGCATGGCAGGAAGCTTATCAATACGAATTTCGCCATGGCACTGAATGCCGTCCGCCGTTGTTGCTATAAGATCTGTCGGGCATTCCGACATAGGTAAAATTCGGTTGTCGATATTCAAAAGACGACTTAAAAGCTGAATACCGTCTAACGGGCGGGCACTGAGTTGGTCCAGTGTATAAAGCAGCAAATTGCCGAAATTATGACCATGAAGAGAGGAGGTACAGTCAAAACGGTAATTGAGTACTTCAGCCGCAAGGGGTTGCTCCACAAGCTGTGATAAGCAGTTGCGAATATCACCCCAGGCAATGCAATGCTGCGATTCACGCAATAAACCAGTAGCGCCGCCGTTGTCTGTAGTCGCGACAATACCTACGAGTTTATGTTTCATAAAGGACAGAGTCGATAAAACTCGACCGAGTCCATGACCACCACCTATTGCTGTAATACGTCGTAATGAGTGCAATTGCATCCGGCTTCCTTTGCTGCCTTTGGTCGAACGCTGCGACCTTAGCTGATTTATTATGAATTATGCAAGCCTCGCTGACTGTGTAACAATCTAATGAGCAGGAGGATGTATGCCAATAGTTTTTGATAACCGTTATGCTCGGAAGTTCCCTGAAATAACAACAAGTCAACCGATTAAGCCGGATGGTAAGGCTAACTTATTGTGGCTGAACGAACCGTTATGGGCTGAACTATCAGCAGGGGATAAGCCGCCGGCTAAACTTGCCGAGTGGCTGGGCGGCCTTGAGCCATGGCCGGGCGCAGAGCCTGTGGCTCAGAAGTATGCCGGGCATCAGTTTGGCCATTTTAATCCTTATTTAGGAGACGGGCGAGGGCTACTGTTGGGTCAGGTTGTTGTTGGTGAGAAGCTACAGGACATTCATGTAAAAGGAGCAGGGCCAACGCCATACAGCAGAGGGGCGGACGGCAGAGCTGTTTTACGCTCGTCTGTGCGTGAGTTATTGGCAAGTGAGGCCTTTTACGCACTGGGCGTGCCGACAACTCGGGCACTGGCGTTAGTATCAACTGAAGGAAAGATACAGCGGGAACGTCTGGAGCCAGGCGCGATTTTGGCCCGCACTGCGGCAACTCACGTGCGTTTCGGGCATTTTGAGCACTGTTTTCATCGTAACCTTGAAGATACTATGAAACGCCTGTGGCAGGACACTATTGAAACGGTCTGGCCACAGTTAGCCGATGCCAGCGTTGCTGAAGGCTTTGCTCAGGTGGTCAAAAGCACAGCGGAGATGATAGCCGGATGGCAGGCCTATGGGTTTATTCATGGCGTAATGAACACCGACAATATGAGTATAGCCGGGGAAACCTTTGACTTTGGGCCTTATGCATTCTTAGATAATTATGAACCTGAAAAGATTTTCAATCATACCGATGCTGGCGGGCGCTACGGATTCTTTCAGCAACCGGGCATTGGATTATGGAATTTAAAGCGGCTGGCTCAGGCATTGAGTCCCATTGTAGAGTCTGACGGATTGCAGAGCGCACTTGATAATTATGAAACTCAGTTGCGCCAGGCGTATCTTAATCTTATGACCAAGCGGCTGGGCTTATCCGCTGTTCCGGATGAACAGAAAATGGCGTTAATAGGGGGGTGGTTGGGTTTGCTTGAAGTCAATAACGCGGATTACCAGCTCTCGTTCAGAGATTTAATTGATTCGGTTGAAGCGGGCGAACCGAAAGGGCTGCTTAAGCAAAGTGGAGAAAGCTGGTGGCAGGAGTATCAATCAGCAATTAATGGTTATACTGACATTGATGTCATGAAGCAGGTAAACCCTTGGGTTATTGTCAGAACGCATCATGCTCAGCGTGTAATAGAGGCGTCAGAGGCTGGTGATAATTCATTATTGGAAGAGTATACGCAGGCGTTAATGAATCCGTTTGACGATGCTTTAAGTGACAGTGTCTGGGCCAAGCCCCCGAAGCCCAATGAACAGGTATCTCAATTGTCGTGTTCCAGCTGAGGTTTGAATTGCGATCTCCCGTTGGATAGGACAGAATCGAAGGAATGAATAATGACAGGGGTAATGGAATGAATTACCGAGTGTTTTTCGCTTTAATTTTTATGCTGCCATTTTGCGTTCAGGCGCAGCAGTGGCAAGTTCCTGAGCCTCAGGAATTTGATACGACTAAAGTTTGCCTGGGTGACTTGTCTCAACCTTTAACGGTAGAGCTTGCCGATACTCAGGAACAGCATGCTCGTGGATTGATGCAACGGGAGTCGCTGAGCAAATATAATGGCATGTGGTTTCGTTATGGGCAGGAGAGGCCTGGTTATAGCGGTTTCTGGATGTACCAGACTTTGATTCCACTGGATATCGCATACCTTGATAAAAATCGGCGTATTGTAAAAACTTTTACGATGCGACCTTGTGGCAGTAACGACCCGAATAACTGTCGAAGCTATTCTCCGGGTAAACGTTACTGGAGTGTGCTTGAAGTGAATGCGGGATTTTTTGCTGAGCACGATATACGTACGGGTGATCAATTAAATAAAAGCCCGGACGGTAATTGCGAGTCGGCAAAAGAAAATAACAATAACGAAAAGTAAATAATAGGAGAGACCATGAAGTACGTCATAATGGGGGCGCTGAGTTTGACTGTATTAGCAGCCTGTGGACCGGCCACTCAGTCAGATAATGACACCGATAAAGCTGTTGCAGATATTCAGGACTCAGCCTTTAACCCTAACTACAGAGATTATTTGAAAACCTTATCTTCTGATGAGTTCGAAGGGCGTGCACCTGCATCTGCTGGCGGCGAAAAAACGGTGAGCTTTATTGAGAACCACTTTCGTGAATGGGGACTGAAACCTTATGACGAAGAAAATGATAGCTACCGTCAGCCGGTTCCACTCGTAAAGCTTATGCCGTACAAAGTCACTTCTTTAAACTTCAGTGGTGAGTCAGCTCCTGAGTCTATGGAATACCGCACCGAGATGATGGCCTGGACGCCGCGTGTGGTGGATGAAGTGAAAGTTGAAGACAGCGATGTTGTTTTTGTCGGATACGGTATTGTTGCTCCTGAATATGACTGGAACGACTATGAGGGACTGGACGTTGAAGGTAAGACCGTTGTCATGTTGGTTAATGACCCGGGCTACGCAACCGGTGACCCAGAGCTATTTAATGGTAACGCAATGACCTACTATGGCCGTTGGACTTATAAGTTTGAGGAAGCTGCTCGGCAGGGGGCTGAAGCCGCCTTTGTAATACACGAAACAGGACCTGCCGGTTACGGTTGGGGCGTTGTGGCTGGTGGCTCACCAGTGCGTTTTGACTTAAAACGTGAAAACAAAAATATGGATCGTTCGGCGATTGAAGGCTGGGTAACTGAGGAAAGCGCAAATGCACTTTTTTCCAGCGTCGGTAAAGATCTGGAACAAATGCGGGAGCTGGCGCTGAGTGGTGAGTTTAAGCCAGAGCCACTGAATATTGAAGCGTCATTAACAATTAATAATAAATTTGAGTATTTAGATACCAACAATGTGATTGGTTATATTGAGGGCTCTGAATATCCTGAAGAGCACGTTATTTATATGGCTCACCACGATCACCTGGGAACGGATCCTGTCCGTGAAGATGATCCTATCTATAACGGAGCGCAGGATAATGCTTCAGGTACTGCCGCGCTAATGGCCATGGCAGAGCAGTTTGCAAAAGGACCTCAGCCTGAACGCTCAATTGTTTTTGCTGCTGTAGGTGCAGAAGAAAGTGGTTTATTGGGCTCTGACTGGTACGCGACTCACCCCATGCTGCCGCTGGGCAAAGCGGTTGGTGGTATTAACATGGACGTTATGAACGTCTATGGCCCGATGAAAGACATGGTTGTGGTGGGTTATGGTAATTCTTCTATGGAAGACTACTTGAAACGCTACGTAAAGGCCCAAGATCGTTATGTAGCACCTGAACCAACTCCGGAAGTTGGCTCTTTCTATCGTTCAGATCATTTCAATTTGGCTAAACGAGGTGTGCCTATGCTGTATGCGAAAGGCGGAAACGATCACGTCGAGAACGGCCGTGAATGGACCGAAGAGCAACGTGCTATCTTTAATCGCGATGCTTATCACAAACCAGCAGATGAGTATAATGAAGATTGGGACCTGCGCGGTGTTCAACAGGATATGTCTATCTTCTACTCAATAGGTAACGAGTTGGCAAATTCACGCGAGTGGCCTCAGTGGGCACCCGGAAATGAATTTGAGGCAGCGCGTAAAGCAACAGAAGATATGCGAAAATAAGTGTTAAGATAACCTTGTAGGAACGGTCGCAGCCGTAAGTTGTCTTAACTTTGCAGTCATTTTTTAGGAGCAGTTATGACTCATAAACGAGATAAAGTTTATGTCCGTTTCAATCAAGGTTCACGTACCGGAGGAAGTTCCTCCGGTAACTGGCTCAGTCGTTTGCTGGGCCTTTTTTTATTGCTGGTTTTAGTGGGTCTTGGACTGGCGTTTGGTATGGTCATTGCGGTAGTTTTATTGCTGCTGGCGATTCCTGTAATGTGGCGTCAGCGCCACACAATTAAACAGGTTTGGCGAATGCGTAAACAAGCCAAAGAGCACTATCAGGAACAACAACGCCAACATCAAAAACAACAAGAACATTATGAGAATAGGCGAGAGGATGGCGGATCGGTTATCGACGGGGAATACGAAGTTAAAGACGATCAGGACAAAAAATCTTAAAAAACAGGGTTCAGTGCTCGAATGAAAAAACCTTATATAGTTATTCCTGCGCTGGACCCTGATCATCACTTGCTGGCGCTTGTTGATGAGGTCTCAGCGAAAGACCCGGACTGGAGCCACTTTCTGGGAATTATCATTGTTGATGATGGCAGTCAGCCCAAATCCGTTTTTCAGGAACTTGCCAACCGACACCGCATTCACATTTTAGAACATGAGAAAAACCAGGGAAAAGGTGCTGCATTACGTACCGCTTTTCGATGGATTCTGTCGCAGAAAGAGGAACGTTGTTCAGGAGCGGTTACTGCTGACGCTGACGGACAACATCTTGCTGAAGACATACTTGCTGTTTGCACACGCCTAAAGGGGTATCCGGATAAGTTATGGCTGGGTAGCCGAACTTTTGATGAAAATGACATTCCTTTGCGTTCTAAAGTGGGCAATAAGTTAACTCGCGTTATTTTCAGGCTTGTAACAGGGCAGGATATTAAAGACACACAAACTGGACTGCGGGGAGTTCCTGTCGGCTTTTTGGAAGAGCTTGTTGACTTCAACAGCTGTGGTTATGAGTTTGAATTAGAGATGCTTTTGTCCGCTAAACGTTATGGTTACCGGATAAAGTCTCAGGAAATTACCACGGTCTATGAGGAAGGCAATGAAACCAGTCATTATCGGCCCATTGTCGACTCCATAAAAATTTATCGAAAGTTTTTAAAATTTGCCAGTATTGGTATTTTGTCTGCCGGACTTGATTACTCGGTTTTTGCTACGGCTTACTTTTTTTCAGGACAAGTGCTTGAGTCGATTATTTTAGCCAGAGTGATTTCCGGAGTATTTAATTTTTCTTTAAACCGTCAGTGGGTATTCAAGCAAGGTTCTCATATTGCGTGGGATGCGACAAAATACGGATTTTTAGCGGTAGTTCTGATCGCTGCTAACTATGGGCTAACAGAGGTGTTTAGATACATAGGGCTGACACCATTTATTGGCAAACCGCTAGCGGAAGGGTTGGTCTTTTTATTGAGTTACAGAGGTCAAAAGTTGTTGGTCTTTAAAAAGGCGGTTTAAAAATAGCTTCCAGCTTCCAAAAAAAACCGGAGTTCAAACTCCGGTTTTTTTTGTTTCTGTTACTCTTCAGGTTGTTTGGGCGGGAAAATTCGTCGTATCACATAAAAGAACAGTGGAACAAAGAAGATTGCCAGCACAGTACCGCCTATCATACCGCCGATAACACTGGTTCCGATGGCATTACGGCTTGCAGCACCGGCACCATCACTTAGTGCCAGAGGCATAACACCGAATACGAAGGCCAGAGATGTCATAAGAATAGGGCGCAAACGTAAACGTACGGCTTCGAGAGTAGCTTCTAACAGCTCCTTGCCCTGTTCCTGTAAGTCTTTGGCAAACTCCACGATGAGTATCGCGTTCCGTGCCGATACACCAACAGTGGTTAGCAGACCAACCTGGAAATAGACATCGTTAGAAATACCCCGCAGCATGACGGCGATAACAGCACCTAAAATTCCCAAAGGTACAACGAGCATGACAGAGAAAGGTATCGACCAACTCTCGTAAAGCGCTGCAAGGAAAAGGAATACGACAATCAGGGATACGCTATAAAGAATTGGGGCGAAATCACCGGATTGACGTTCTTGCAGTGAAATACCTGTCCACTCAAAGCCTATTCCCGGCGGCAGTTGCTCGATCATTCGCTCCATTTCAAGCATCGCTTCACCGGTGCTAACGCCCGGAGCCGCTTGCCCCTGGATCTCCATTGCAGAAACGCCGTTATAGCTCTCCACTCGCTGTGGACCATAAGTCCATTCCCAACTGGAGAAGGAGCTGAATGGCACCATGTCGCCCTGGTTATTTCGTACGTACCAGTCGTTAATATCCTGCGGCAGCATACGAGATTCAGCTTCGCCCTGAAGGTACACTTTTTTGACCCTTCCCCGGTCAATAAAGTCATTCACATAGGATGAGCCCCAGGCAGTGCTCAAGGTGTCGTTGATACTTGCGATAGTTAGCCCCTGTGCCTGAGCTTTTTCAAAATCGATATCAATTCGCAGCTGTGGAGCGTCTTCAAGTCCGTTCGGGCGTACCTGAACCAGTTTATCGTTTTGTCCGGCCATACCCAGTAATTGGTTACGGGCTTCGAGCAAACCGGCATGACCCAGGTTCCCCCGGTCTTGTAAAAACAGATTAAAACCGCTGGAAACGCCGAGTTCCGGAATTGGTGGCAGGTTAAAGGCAAAGACCATGGCTTCTTTAATTGTCGCAAAGAAACCAAAAGCTCGTCCAATAACAGCTTCAACGCTCTGGCTTTCGTCACGCTCATCCCAGTCTTTTAAACGAACAAAAGCGATACCGTTAGCCTGACTGCGCCCTGAGAAACTAAACCCAACAACGGAGAAGACGGACTGCACTGCATCTTCCTGGTTCAGGTAGTAGTCTTCAATTTTGTCCATAGTGTTGACCGATTGTTCTATGGTAGAACCAACCGGTAACTGCATTTGGGTCAGAAATACTCCACGGTCTTCGTCAGGTAAGAAAGATGATGGCAGTTGAGTAAAGAGGTAGGCAAGAACGCCAATAATACCCAAATACAGCAAGCCAAAGCGAATGGTGCGGCGTAAAATTGAATGAATGGAGTTTGTATACTTGACGGTCCACTTCTCAAGGGTACGGTTGAACCATCCAAGCGGTCCCCAGCCACTGTTTTTGTCATGCTTAACCGGTTTAAGCAGAGTAGCGCACAGTGCCGGTGAGAAAATTATCGCCACAAGAACCGATAGACCCATAGAGGTAATAATGGTCAATGAGAACTGTCGGTAAACAGCACCAGTGGATCCCGGGAAGAAGGCCATGGGTGCGAATACCGCTGCCATTACCACACCGATGGCAACCAGTGCGCCGGTAATTTGCCCCATCGATTTTATTGTTGCCTGTTTGGGTGATAAACCTTCTTCAGACATTAGGCGTTCAACGTTTTCAACAACAACGATGGCATCATCAACCAATAAACCGATGGAAAGTACCATACCGAACATGGTCAGGGTGTTAATTGAGAAGCCAGCCAAAGACATGACACCCATAGTGCCCAGAATAACAACTGGAATTGCCAGCGTCGGAATTAGGGTTGCCCGTAAATTCTGCAGGAAAACGAACATTAACAGGAAGACCAGAATGATCGCTTCTATTAGTACCTGCGCAACTTCTGAAATTGAAATCTTAATAAAGGGTGTAGTGTCATAAGCCGTGACTAATTCCATTCCATCCGGGAAAAACTGTTCAAGTTCGTCCATGCGGGCTTTAACAGCATCGGCAGTTTCTAACGCGTTAGCACCAGTCTGCAAGTTTATAGCGAGACCCGTGGCAGGCTTTCCGTTGTAATTTGCCTTAATGGAGTAGTTTTCAGCACCTTTTTCGACCTCTGCAACATCTTTTAGACGCACCTGAGAACCGTCAGGTAAAACCTTTAAGGTGATGTTTTCAAATTGATCTGCGTCAGACATTCTGGTTTGGGCAATAATTGTCGAATTAAGACGTTGGCCGTCAACAGCCGGGGTTCCGCCTAATTCACCTGCCGCAACCTGAGCATTTTGTGCTCGGATAGCGTCTTTTATATCGGCCATGGTCATGCCGTAATTAACTAACGCAGAAGGATCGACCCAAATACGCATAGCATAAGGCGCACCAAATAACTGAACATTACCAACGCCGGTTGTACGGGCTATAGGATCCTGAATATTCGAGGCAATATAGTCACTTAAGTCGGTTTGTGTGTAGCGGTCGTCGGTCGCAACAAGCGCCGCAACCATTAGGAACGAACTGCTGGATTTACTGACAGTAATGCCCTGAGCTTGTACTTCCTGAGGTAGCTGTGGAGTTGCCTGTGACAGCTTATTCTGAACCTGAACCTGAGCAATATCCGGATCTGTTCCTGACGCGAAAGTCAGGCTGATACTTGCATTACCAAAGTTGCTTTGTGAAGAGAAGTAAAGCAGGTTATCGATACCTGTCATGTTCTGTTCGATCACTTTGGTAACTGTGTTAGACACCGTTTCAGCGTTAGCACCAGGGTAGCTCACCTGAATCTCGACAGCAGGCGGAGCAATGGTTGGATACTGAGCTATAGGCAGCTGTATCATAGCGATGGCACCGGCCATCATTGTCAGCAGTGCGATAACCCATGCAAATATCGGGCGGTTAATAAAAAACTTGGCCATTACTGACTTCCCTTACTGCTGCTGTTCAGAGTTGGACGAATCGATAGTGACTTCATCGCCGGGGCGAATCTTTTGTAAGCCTGAGGTGACCACAGTGTCTCCTTCTTTCAGGCCATCAGAGATCAGCCATTTGTTGTCGATGGCACGTTCAGTTGTAATCATTCGCTGTTCGACAGTATTGTCGTCATTAACCAGCATGACATAAGGGCGTCCACGTGGGTCTCGGGTAACGGCTTTTTGTGGTACCTGAATGGCGTCACTTATGCTGCCTTCGCTGACTTCTGCACGTACGAACATGCCTGGGTAAAGCGTCTTATCCGGATTAGGGAATACCGCACGAAGTAAAATGGCACCGGTGTCTTCGTCAACGCTAACCTCTGAGAAGAGTAATTCGCCTTTCTGGTCGTAATCGAGACCATTCAGTTTTAACCGAACTGGAGCGTTTCCCTTGTCGTTGGCCTGAATACGACCCGACTTAATGTCAGCCTGTAATTTCATAAACTGTTTACTGGACTGATTAATATCGACGTAGATTGGGTCTAGTTGGTTAATAGTAACCAGAGGGTCGGCTTGTGAGGCGGTTAACAATGCCCCTTCAGTAAAGTTTGAACGACCGATAATGCCACTAATAGGGGCGTTTACTTTCGTGTATTCAAGATTAATACGGGCATTCTTCAAATGAGCTTCAGCTAAAGAAACCGCCGCTTTATTTTGATAGAAAGTGGCTTCTGCGCTATCAAATTCATCTCTGCTAACGGCGTTTTCATTGAGGAGTTCCTGAAAACGTTTATAACGTAGCTCAGAGCTGCGTAATACGGCTTTAGCACTCTCAACCTCGGCTTCAGCACTGGCTAATTCTGCTTCGTACACGGCGGGATCAATTTGATAGAGCTGTTGTCCTTTTTCGACAAAAGTACCTTCCTCAAAGGTTCGATCAAGCAAGACACCACTGACCTGAGGCCGAACCTGTGCTACGCGGTAGGCGGCAGTCCGCCCCGGTAAATCAACGCTTAGATTCAATGATTCAGGGGTTATTGTAACCACTTCTACTTGGGCCGCTTGCTGTTGGCCTTGTTGTTGCTGCTGTTGGTCACTGCAAGCGGCTAGTACTCCTGTTAACAGGATACCCGTTGCTAAAATTGGGACAAACCTAAAACGCGTGTTCATTAAACCTACCTCTGGCCTATAAATTTATTAGCATTCCGGAATTATACATACATTCATGTATGTTTGTAAAACTATTCGGCAACAGTTAATGCAATTTTTCCTATGGTTCTCTGACTTTCAATTGCTTCATGTGCTTTGCGAAGGTTCTCTGCATTCATTTCGCCAAAGGTTTTACCAAGTGTTGAGCGTATTTGACCTTTTTCGACCATTTCAGAAATATGATTAAGTAACTCCTGTTGCTTTATCATGTCGTCAGTATTGAACATAGACCGGGTAAACATAAACTCCCAGTGAAGACTGATGCTCTTTTGCTTCATTAATGTAATATCAATATTTTCAGCAGGATCATCTATTAAGCAAAAGCGTCCTTGAGGCGCCATAAACTTCATGCACTGAGTAAAGTATTGCTCGCTATGCGTCAGGCAGGCAACATCCGTTACCGGATCTGAACCCGTGCTTTCAATTTGTTCGGCTAAATCGTCGTAATGATTAATAACATGGTCTGCGCCTAAGGCTTTCACCCATTGCTGAGACTCGGCGCGTGAGGCTGTGGCAATAATCGTAGCATCGGTCAATTGAGCGGCGAGTTGAATTAAGATGGAGCCAACACCACCGGCACCGCCAATGACCAATAAAGTCCTCTTTGCGTGAGTAGAGGGTTTATCAATTTGCAACCGGTCGAAAAGTACTTCCCAGGCGGTAATGCTGGTTAAAGGCAGGGCTGCTGCCTGACAGTTGTCGAGGTTTTCAGGTGCCTTTCCGACAATTCTGTGATCAACAACCTGCATTTGAGCATTGCAACCTGGACGGGTTAAATCACCTGCGTACCAGACTCTGTCTCCTGGTTCAAAACCTGTCACTTTATTACCCATTGATATAACTTCACCAACAGCGTCCCAGCCTATAATTTTATGGCCGGATTCAGGTGCCATTCGCATTCGAATTTTTGTATCGACGGGGTTAACTGCAATAGCTTTTACTTTAACGAGTAAGTCGTTTTCCTCTGGCTTTGGGTCATCAACCGTAATGTCCAGTAATGAGTTTGAGTCTTCTACAGGAAGTGATTTTTTATATCCTACAGCGCGCATAGTGCTCTCCTTAGTAACAATGATGACACTGTATACGTATTATAAGAGAAACCGATGACAAAAAAGTGGCAGTTAAGAAGAAAAGCCGGCTTGTTCCAGGTTATCTGCAAATGCTTCCAGAGCTGCTACTCCCTGAATGTCTTCCTCTAATAAATAAAGAGAGTAACTTGGCCAGGCGTTAAAACGCTTTGCTATGTCTTCTAAATAAGACTTTTCTTGTGTGCGTCGTTTTGCAAGAAAGCTTCCATCAGCTTGTTCAGGCAAAATGCGGTTAATGATAACGCCGCCAACAGGCAACTTCTCAGTGGTTAGAGACTGCAGTGCCCGGTCCGTTTCCTGAATAGGAAGCCGCTCGGGAGTTAAAACAAAGAAAATAGAGGTGTAATTTTCATCTTGTAATAATCGGCGGGTTCGCTGGAACAAGCGTTGCCGATTTAACAACTGTTCGGTAATTGCGCGAGTGCGGTCGGTCATACCATCGCTGGCGTTGTCTTTAGGATCGGACATGGGGTTATTAATGTCTTTACCCGCTTTAGGGGACAAATGATCCAATACCGAATCTAAGTTTTCAGAGCGCTTTTGTGAACGCAGCATTCCCTGAGTCCAGGCTGCCATGGCTTCGGGCAAAGTAAGCAAGCGTAATGTATGGCCAGTAGGGGCGGTGTCGAAAATGAGTAAGTCGTAATCTTTTTCTGCCTCATCAATAACGGCACAAATTCTCTCCAGCAAAGCAGCCTCCTGTGCTCCGGGCGACTGCTGTGTTAAGCGCATCTGCCGTTCAATTTCAGGAAAAAGATCAGGGTTAGTAAAGCGCTTCATCTGTGAACTGACACGATCGATATGTGCCTTTACTTCGTGGTCAGGATCGATTTCTAATGCGGTTAAATTTTCGCGTACAACCGTTTTGTGATCACCGATTTGCTGATCGAAAACATCAGCCAGACTGTGGGCGGGGTCAGTTGAGACCAGTAAAACCTTTTTGCCATGACGAGCCGCCAGCACCGCCAGTGCCGAAGAAACCGTTGTTTTACCAACGCCACCTTTACCGCCAATCAACAAAACTTTTTTATCGCTTAACAACATGAGAAATGAACCCTGTATCTGGTCGGGTTATAAAATTAGCAGCAACGGAAGTGATCAAGAGGTGAGTGTTCCATCCCCATGCGTTGATGCCACTCGTGGAAGCGTTCCAACATTAGCGGTTGTAGCTCCAGCGTATAATAGGCGGCCGGATTCGGCACGCCCATCATTTCAGAAAAAACCAGTAGCATGAACAAGTCGTCTTCATCACGCTTTGCACGGGCAATAGCAGAGCGATAGGGCGCATTATAAAACTCGTTTGCTAAGTCGCTTGCCCGACTAAACCAACGGCGCACGGACTGAATGTTCATGCTACTTACTCCTGTTTATTCTTGTTTCTGAGCCTTTTGTTCTTTACGGATTTTAGATAATCCGGCACTGGCCTCAAGGGCAATCCAGATAGCCGCAACCAGAACCACTAAATCCAGACCCATTAAGAACCAGTCGCCACTATCATAGAAGCCTTTAAGCTGAACGATAAGCGCGAATACGGTCATTATCAGTAAGAAAATTAAGGGTAACAGGGTGTAGTACATAGGACGACCCAAGCGTACCAGCATGACAGTAATGACCAATAAAGTTAAACCGGCCAGTAACTGGTTTGTGGTACCGAACAGAGGCCAGATGACTAAACCTCCGGTACCGTCCGCTCCACCGGCACCAAATGCCAGTAATAAGCAGCTACCTACAGCTAACAGAGTTGCCGGAAGGGCTTTCTGCATCCAGTTGATGTTATACAGGTTGCCCCATTCCTGAAAAATATAACGTTGTAAGCGCAGACCGGTATCCATGGTCGTACCGGCGAACAGCACCGCCATGACAGTCAGTAAAGTCTCGGAAATACCTACGTCCAGACCCAGACCCTGACTAATGATATTGGCACCGCCTTCAACGAAAGCTGCTACACCGCCCTGACCGAAGGAAGAATAGACGGCTTCCCAGTCGGCTAACGTAGCAAAACCTGCTGTCGCAGCAATAATGGTTGCCAACGAAAGAGAACCCTCACCAATAGCACCAAAGTAACCAACAAAGCGGGCATCGGTTTCTTTATCCAGCTGTTTGGACGTTGTTCCTGAGGCTACCAGCCCGTGGAAACCAGAAATAGCACCACAGGCTATGGTGACGAACAACAATGGCACCATGGAAGGAGTGCCTTCCGGGGTGTTGCTGTTAAAGGCCGGAGCTGATATTTCCGGGGCGAGCAGTAAAGTTGCACCGTAAAGCAGAATAAGACCAATAAATAACTGCAGGCCATTAATATAATCACGAGGCTGCAATAATACCCAAACAGGTAACAATGAGGCGATAGCAGCGTAACCAAACAGGATAAGTACCCATTGGGCGTTATCACTGATTCCCATAACGGTTTCAGGTAACTGAAGTGGGAAAGATGGACCGGCCCAAATAAGTGCATATAGTGCTAAAACACCAATGATCGATATGGCACCAAGACCCATCCATTTACGGAAGATTATCTGACCGATAATAAGTGCAACGAAAATCGCTCCCCAAACAGGAACCACAGAACTCGAGAACTTGATGAGCAGACCTGATATTGCTGTGGCGAAAACGGCATTAACCATCAGCAACACGAGGAATATCACGATCATAAATAAGGTTTGAGAGCGTTTTCCGACAACGTCGCCGGTTAAATTACCAATAGACTTTGCTTTATTACGGTTGCTTGCCCAAATAGCACCTGCATCATGTACGCCAGCAAAAAATATGGTTCCGAAAATGACCCATAGGAAGGCGGGAACCCAGCCCCAAATAACGGCGATAGCAGGGCCGATAATAGGCGCTGCGCCGGCTACAGATGTAAAGTGGTGACCCCAAAGAACATATTTATTGGTAGGGACGAAGTCAACGCCGTCTTCTAATTCATGAGCTGGTGTTCTGAAGTTTGGATCAAGCTTAAAGATTTTCTCAGCAATGAATTTTGAGTAAAAAACATAACCGAGAAACATAGCGCCTAAACCCAGAACCATCATTACGATTGCGTTCATGGCAAAGCCTCATTGTTGTGGTGTTAGACAGATAACGTAAAGTACCATCGGTTATTGTAGCGTAGATTCAATAACCGATGGCATACGACCAATGTCTAATATCTATAGAAGCTTAAAGCATTTAGAGCCTTTTGTTTCCCTGAAGCAGGCGCACAACCAATGAAATTACGAATAGAACGACGAAGATAAAGAAGATAATTTTAGCGATTTCAGCGGCTGCTCCAGCAATACCACCGAATCCTAAAATGGCTGCGATAACTGCAACGACGAAAAAGATAAGAACCCAACGTAACATAGTGACCTCACTAATTATTTGAGAAGTTTCAATTAGTAAGGTAGACCATGATTATGAGAATAACTAGTATTCAGAAATGTAAAAAACTGCTAAGGCGTATAAACCTTAGCAGTTTTCAGTTTTTCAGGAGTGATGATTAGTGAGCTTCTGCTGCTGCGTCCGCTGCTGCTTTATCATCTAGCTTATCGGCGTAAACCTGAATGCGGGGCGCTAAGTAAATAGCGTTACTCAGCAATTTCGCTGTTCCCCAGAAGTAGGCGCGGAAATTGACGTTGTCGGCAAAACCAATAACCTGTCCACTACCATAGCGATGAGCGGCAATGTTGGTTTTTCCTTTCAGAATTTCCCGGTTCCGTTCATCAGTGTAGCCACTCATTAATGGTTGTTCTGAATAACGAGCTACTGAGACAAAAGGAGACTCAGGCTCTTCCATGGCAGCAACCGAGTTCTTAAATACCGGCATTTGCTCACGTGGGAAGCCAAAGAAGAGTGGGTGAGACGTGTCGACTTCCATGGAGAATATCGCACCGGCAATTCGTTGTTCCGAATAGAAGCTATCGCGATCGTCATAACTCATACGATCTTTAGCGAAGGCATCCTGAAAGACGGAGTCTTCGATGAAGCGTGTATGCAGAAGATTATTTTCTGCCAGCCATTCAGCACCACCACGTTGACCAATTATTGTGCCGCCCTGACTAACCCATTGCTTGAGCTTTTTGCGTAACGCTTTGTCGAGGTTACCGTAGCGCCCATCAACCATAATGATATGGCTATAGCGAGTTAGGTCGGCGCGTGAAAGTCGCTCTGTATCGATCATAGAAAGCGGAATGCCCACATGACGGTCCAGGTAGTACCAGGTTTCGCCAGCTTCGTAGAGGTTTACACCAGCACCAGTCAGCATCATGACGCTGGGCTCTTCTACTGGCTGAATATTGCGGCTACCTAAATCAATACCTTCTGGGGTCAACCCGGTTTCTATAGAAGTGACGTGAACGCCTTTTTCTTTTGCTGCAGTTGCCAGGCGACGCTGAACATCTCGCCAGTCACGCTCCTGGTAAGCCTTAGGCACAATGACAGAGCCGGGAGAAAACTCCTGACGACCTTGTTGAGCCTCGACAGTAAACGGCTTGGTGCTTTGACGTACGTGAATATTCTGCTCTAACAACTCCTGGAGCAAGCCCGGAGCGTGGTAGTCATCCCAGTTAAACGCGTAGGCGTAAGCGTCGGTAAGTGCCGAAGACTTACGCTCAGGAGCATCCCAGGCTGCATCAGCAATTTGGACGCGACCCCGGTGTGTCTCAAATGGGACATTAAAGGCTAACGGAAGCGTCCAGCCAGATACATCATAGAAGGTATTGTCAGGGAAGCTCTTACGAGTGCTGAAAATGCCCTGAATTAAACCGTACTGCGCTTGTGCCAGTGGTATGTAGTAACTGCTGCCGGCTTTAAACTCTTTACCGTTTTTTTCAATGTCTTTTTCGACACGGTAAGCTTTAATATCGTGTTGCTTAAAAATTTCCAGCAAGCCTTCAACGCGTGAAGGGTCACTTGAGTCACCAATTAAGTAACCATCAAAGTTCGCTTTTTTAGCGGCTTCAAGGCCTTCATCGTAAGCCCGCTCCTGAAACTCAATAAAACGACTTTTGTTCTTGTGCGTGCCATAAATGGTACTAAGCGAAGCTACGAACTGGTTTCGGATAGTAAACGGGAAACTGACTTCACCGTTAACGGAATCCTGCAAATGACCGCGGCTGGAGGCCTGCTCAAATAAAATGCCGACTGACCCCTGGATGTCCGGATAAGTCGAACCTTTGCCGTAATAAAAGTCGTCGAACGATTCTTCGGTGTAATAAAGGCTGCCAATATCGTCTAAAGAGTCAGCGTGTTCTGCGGCTAGAATCTCTGTTAAACGAACGTTTTCATCCGGCGTTAGCGGGTTTTTGCGCGACGGAATACCAGGCTGGAAGAAATAGGTGCTGTTGGTGCCCATTTCGTGGTAATCGGTCAGAACGTTCGGTTTCCACTTTTGAAAGTTAGCCACTCGTGCACGTGACTCCGGGTGTTGTAATAACAACCAGTCACGGTTCATATCAAACCAATAGTGGTTAACCCGGCCACGAGTGAACGGCTGTACGTGTTCACGGTGCTGTGGGTCGGCAACCAGGTTTTGGCTACGGTGCTGGTTTGCCCACTGTGCAAAACGAGCCAATCCATCGGGATTGAATGCGGGGTCAAGCAAGATCACAGAATCACTCAGAAGCGCGTTAACGGCTTCTCCTTCAGCAGCGGCAAGGTAGTAGGCGAATAATATCGCTGCGTTACTGCCACTGGATTCATCGCCGTGAATACTGTAACCCATATACATGACTACTGGTGTATTGTCCGGATCAGCATCACGGTCAGGGTCGGCTGCCGCTAAATGACGTTCACGAACATTGTCAATATTGGCGTGGTTGTCTTCTGAGGTGACCGTAAGCAGCAATAACGGACGTTGCTCATGCGTACGACCGGTAACTTCCAGTGTAATACGGTCTGACTCTTCGGCCAGAACTTCCATATACTTAACGATTTGTTCGGGACGTGCATGCCACTCACCAACCTGATAGCCAAGAACATCTTTTGGCTTAGTAATTTCCGGGTTGTAACTGACATCCTGTGGTAGGTAATACGAAAGGTCTTTTGTTGCTGCCATAGAGGGCAGGGCAACGATGACCAATGCGGCCGCTGTTAAACGGCTTAACATTCGCTTCAACATAGATAGATCCCCTTGGTGTTATTATTTTTCCACCATAACAAAAGCTTTGGAGATTAACTGCTGTTTTCGGTAGGTCGCAGATTTTTAGCGATGCTTATCTCTTTTTCATTTGATAGTCGTACATGGGATCGTAATAGTCGACCAGTAGGCCTTTTATCCATTGCTTGTGCAGCTCTTTACTGTTGCTGCCCAGAGCCTGCTGCAACGTATCGCAAAGTTGACGAAACCTGAGATCGCCCAATCGCTTTCGAGTGCGGGCCAAACTGTCCAGCAGGTAGTTTTCAAACTGCGTTCTTGCTGAGTAACGTTTTTCCGCCTCAACAACGTATTCCTGGTAAATAACCTCCACACGTTGTTCAACAGTGGATTCAATACGATAACGCTCCGCTTTTTGAGTTGCCAGACGCAGGCACTCGGGAACAGAAACCGAGCCTATATGGCTGCCTTCGTCTTCAATGAAAAGGGTCGTTGCACCTTGTGCTTTTAACTTAATAAGCTCAATAGCTAACTGGTTCTCAAAGTCTATCTGGGTCGGCTGAGGTTCCGGGAAACGGCCGAACGCTGAACCTCGGTGATGTGCTAAACCTTCTAAATCAATGGAGTGGGCTTGTTCTTTAATAAACTCGGTTTTCTGGCACCCGGTGCGGCCACTGACCACAATCCAGTGAAACTGCGAGACAAGCTCCTCGGTACGTTGCATTAAATGCTGTCTTAAAGCTTTGTAACCACCTTTTACACGAGGGCGTTGTATGTTTTTATCAATTAGCCATTGCTGCACTATTTCAGAGCGCAAACCGCCGCGAAAGCAATAGATAACACCCTTTGGTTCAGCACTGAAAAAATCTTTCCAGACATTCACCCTACGTTTTTTAGTCTCGCCGCTGACCAGCGCATGGCCGAGTTCAATTGCTGCTTTCTGCCCATGCTGTTTATAACAAGTGCCAACTTTCGCCCGTTCGTCATCCGTCATCAGCGGGTAATTAACGGCTGTGCTAAAAGCGCCTTTTTTAAATTCTGAAGGTGCCCTTAAATCAAGTAATGGAGTGTCGTTAATAAACAGCTCGTCGAATTGTGAGTGAGTTATCCATTTACCGGTCATTTATTCGACGACCACCCGGTATGTTTGTGGCTGCGCAGAATAAAGCTCACCAATAACCTGTATTAGCTGATTATGCTCGCGACAAGTTTGATAAACGACTTCAACGTCTTCCTTTGCCACGCTGATGAGTAAGCCACCAGACGTTTGTGGGTCACATAAGAGGTTACGCTGCTGCTCCGGCACCGGGCTTATATGTTGACCGTAACTATCAAAGTTTCGCAAACTGCCTCCGGGGACACACCCCTGACTCAGGTAGTCTTTTACGTGAGGCAATGTTGGGATCTTGTCGAACTGAATTTTTGCATAGAGTTCGGCACCTTCGGACATCTCGATTAAATGTCCGGCCAAACCAAAGCCGGTAACATCAGTGATTGCGTTCACGCCCTTAATATCGGCCAAAACAGGACCAATTTTGTTCATTTGGCACATGGTTTCAATCGCAATTCCGCTATGTTCGGGTAACAGTTTTTTCTGTTTTTGCGCGGTCGTCAAAATGCCAACCCCTAAAGGCTTAGTCAGCATTAATACATCACCCTCGCGGGCCGTATCGTTTTGCTTGAGTTTCTGTTTCTCAACCTGACCCGTTACCGCTAACCCAAAAATGGGCTCTGGCGCATCAATACTGTGACCGCCGGCCAGCATAATACCCGCGTCAGCGCAGGCTTGTCTCCCACCATCAATAACCTGTTGGGCGACTTCCGCTGACAGTTTGTTGATTGGCCAGCCGAAAATAGCGATAGCCATCAAGGGCTGACCGCCCATGGCATATATGTCGCTAATGGCATTGGTAGCAGCTATGCGGCCAAAGTCGAAAGGATCATCACAGATAGGCATAAAGAAGTCGGTGGTACTTAATACAACCTGGCCATTGCCCATGTCATAAGCTGCGGCATCGTCACGGGTGCTGTTTCCCACCAACAGTTTAGGGTCGGGTGCTATATCGAGCTTACTTTGTAATATGGTCGATAGCACTTGTGGGGATATTTTGCAGCCACAACCGGCGCCGTGACTGTACTCAGTTAATTTAACGTCCTGACTCATGGCTGTATGTCTCTGTTGATAGGTTGCTGTAACGATATGAGCGTTTCTGTTGATTGTATTTCATCAATAGCCTGAATTCGATTGATAAGCGTGTGCTGCAGCTGGTTAATTGACGGTGTCATGATCTTAATAAAAACATTGTACTGTCCGGTGGTGTAGTAAGCCTCAATAACTTCTTCGAGCTTTTCCAGTTTCTCTATTGCTGCCGGGTAGTCACCTGCGCTTTTTAAGGTTATACCGATGAAACAACAGACGTCGTAGCCTAAGCGTTTGGCGTTAACCTGTAAACGCGTGCCTTCAATAATCTTGGCTCGTTTCATCTTTTCAACGCGAACATGGATAGTGGCCGGACTGACGTTGTAACGTTTGGCCAGCTCAGCATATGGAGTGCGCGCATCCTCCATTAAGGCGTTAAGTATTGAGCGGTCCAGATCATCGATTTGATAATTTTCAGCTGATTTTTTCATCGTTTATTAATGCTTCAATAATTAATGTGTCTTTAAATTAACGGAAATTATTAAGTAAAGCTATTTCTGTTAAACAATATTGAATAAAAAAATAAAAAAGGTGTTAATTGAATCGTTTTTAGCTCTTTTATTTAAAGATTCGGAGTGTTTATGAAATCAAAGTACAGGTTACAGCAGGAGAAAATCCAATTTGTAAAAAGCGGCTTTACCCAGCAACTACAAAGTCAGCTGGGGCTTATTGAGGTGCAGTCGCCATTACTTAGTGAGCATGGTAGTGGTATTCAGGATGATCTCTCAGGTTGGGAGCAAGCGGTTTCGGTCAAGGTTAAAGCCGTGCCGGATAAAAGCTACGAAGTGGTTCACTCCTTAGCAAAATGGAAACGTTACACTTTAGGTCGCTATGGCTTTAGTGCTGGCGAAGGAATCGTTACACAGATGAAGGCACTGCGGCCTGATGAGGAAGCTTTGAGCTCAGTGCATTCGGTGTATGTTGATCAATGGGACTGGGAAAAAGTCATTACAGAGGAGCAGCGTTCACTGAACTTTTTAACCCAGACAGTCAAGAAAGTTTACTCGGCCTTGCGTGAAACGGAGCGTCTGTACGCTGAGAAATATGACGCTAAAAATGTTCTGCCTGAAACTATCCATGTGGTTCATACGGAAGAGTTAATGAAAGCCTATCCGGAGCTCACGGCTAAACAGAGAGAACGCAAAATCGTAAAACAGTATGGCGCTGTGTTTTTGGTCGGTATTGGTGGTGAACTGAGTCATGGTCATGCTCATGATGCGCGCGCGCCAGACTACGATGACTGGAGCTCTGTTAATGAGCAGGGCAGTACGGGGTTAAATGGCGATATTATTGTCTGGCATCCGGGGTTGAATGACGCATTGGAGTTGTCCTCTATGGGAATACGTGTTGATCAGCAGGCGTTAAAGCGACAATTACGTTTAAGACGGCAGGAGGAAAAGCTTCAATTAGCCTGGCACCAGTCACTTTTGGCTGGCGAGCTGCCTTTAACTATTGGTGGGGGAATAGGTCAGTCTCGCGTGGTGATGCAAGTATTGCAAAGCGATCATATTGCCAAAGTTCAGTGTGGGGTATGGCCAGAGCCTATAGCTGAAGCTTTATGAGGCCTTATTTATGACTTTCCTTGAAAGCTCTAGACGACTGGTCTAATATTAAAGACATGAAGAAGAACGATACACGACAACACATCATCACCATAGGTGCTGACCTGATTTCCATTCATGGTTTCGGCAGCACCGGTTTGAACAAAATTTTGAGTGAAGCGCAGGTACCAAAAGGCTCGTTCTATCATTACTTTAAAAGTAAGAACGACTTTGGTCTGGCGGTCATTGAAACATACGCTGAAGAGTACGAAGCGCGTATGGATGAAACTCTGGGCAACGAAAGCTTACAGCCGGTCGATCGGTTACGTTCGTACTTGCGTTGTTCAGTTGAAGATATGAAGTCGTGTGATTTTTCCAAGGGTTGTCTGATAGGCAATCTGGGGCAGGAATTGGCTTCGCAGAGCCCGCTTTTCCGTGAACGGTTAGACGATATTTTTTCTGACTGGGAGCTGCGTATTGCGCATTGTTTAAAAGCGGCACAAGAAACACAGCAAATTAAGCAGGATGTCGACACTGAACAGATGGGCGCCTTTATCCTGTCTGGTTGGCAAGGGGCATTGCTGCGGGCCAAAGTACAACGTTCTATGCTGCCGCTGCTGCGCTTTGAAAACATGATTTTAAAGCAGTTAGGGGCAGTGGACCAATAGTGTCAACCGGAGGTAAAGCTATGTCAGAAGTACAAGATAAAGTTGTGATTATTACAGGGGCAAGCAGTGGTTTAGGTGAAGAAACAGCTCGTATGCTTGCTAAAAAAGGCGCAAAACTGATGTTAGCGGCGCGCCGTGAAGATCGTTTAAAAGAATTGACTGAGTCAATTAAAAAGGACGGTGGTCAGGCAGCTTACCGAGTAGTTGATGTGACTGATAAAACCGCAGTTCAAAAACTAGCAGATGACACTAAAGCTGAATTTGGTCGCATTGATGTATTGATTAATAACGCTGGACTAATGCCGCTGGCGCCGCTCGATGCACTGAAAGTGGATGAGTGGGACACCATGATTGACGTGAATATCAAAGGTGTTCTGTACGGTGTTGCCGCTGTATTACCGGTCATGCGCGAACAGCACGTGGGTCATATCATCAATTTATCATCGGTTGCTGGTCAGAAGGTTTTTGCTGGCGGAACGGTATATTGTGCAACTAAGTTTGCGGTAAAAGCGATTTCTGAAGGCATTCGTCAGGAGTCTAATGGTGAAATTCGTGCAACGAATATTTCTCCCGGCGCTGTAGCAACAGAGTTGACGGACCATATTAGCGACAAAGACGCGAAAGCAATGGCAGACGATTTATATTCAGATGCAATTGATTCAGCTGCTATAGCCCGTGCGATTACTTTTGCTATTGAACAACCTCAGCAAGTTGATGTGAATGAAATGATCATTCGTCCAACCAAGCAAGAGCTGTAATTTGTTATGAAATATTCAGTTCTTGATTTAGCGCCTGTCACGGAAGGTGGGTCAGTGGCTGAATCATTGCGAAACTCTGCTGATTTAGCCCAGCATACAGAGCGGTGGGGATACCACCGCTTCTGGATGGCTGAGCATCACAATATGACCGGAATCGCTTCGGCCGCAACCGCGGTTGCTTTAGGTTATGTCGCTGGTAAAACCGACAAAATTCGAATTGGCTCGGGTGGTGTGATGTTGCCTAACCATGCACCTTTTGTGGTGGCTGAACAGTTTGGTACGCTGGATGCGTTGTATCCTGGCCGTGTGGATATTGGTCTGGGCAGAGCACCTGGAACAGACGGTCGTACTTTACGAGCGCTAAGGCGTAAGCCGGACGATGCCGAGCAGTTCCCGAACGATGTCCAGGAGCTATTGGGGTATTTGGAAGAAGCCCAGGAAAGCGATGCGATTAAAGCGGTTCCCGGGTTTCAACAGAAAATTCCGGTATGGTTGTTAGGCTCAAGCACATTTGGTGCTCAGCTGGCGGCGCATTTAGGTCTGCCATACGCCTTTGCATCGCATTTTGCACCAGATTATCTGCAACATGCATTAAAAGCTTACCGTGATAATTTCCGACCGTCACGTTACCTCAGTAAACCTTACGTGGCTGCGGCAATGAATGTCTTTGCGGCAGATGATGAAAGTGAAGCACGTAAAATGATGAGTTCTATGCAACAGCAGTTTATTGCGTTACGTCGTGGTATGCCGGGTCCTCTAAAAGCCCCCGTGGATGATATAAGAGCGGTCGCGGCTCCGCATGAGCTGGCAGGCGCGAACCATGCATTAACTTATACAGCAGTAGGTACCAAGGAAACGGTTCAGCGACATCTGCAACAGTTTATTGACGATACCGGAATAGATGAAATTATTCTTACCAGTCATGTGTTTGATCATGACGCCCGGTTACGCTCCTTTGAAATTGCCGCTGATGCTTTAAACGCGTTAGAATAGAGCCATCTTAAACAAGCTATTTGGTTGTATTTATGAGAATTATCATTCGTTACTTTTTCCGGGGTTTGCGACTTGTTTTGACACCCATAGTGTTATTGGTTGAAAAATTAACAACGCCAAAGGGAAAAGAACGCTCAGAACAAGAGCAAAAGAAAGTTGACGAAGCGTGCAAGGCACTTGCGTTGTATCAATTTGCTGCGTGTCCGTTTTGTGTGAAAGTTCGCAAAGAAATAGCCCGTCTTAATTTGAACATTGAGTTACGAGACGCAAAGAATAACGATGAGCATCGCGATGCGTTATTGAATGGTGGCGGACGCGTTAAAGTGCCATGTCTGCGAATTGAAGAAGGCGACAAAGTACAGTGGATGTATGAATCTGACGATATTAATCAGTATTTGGAACAACGTTTCGCTTAATCTGTTCTGGGGCGGTTACTTCCCATCCACTTATCCAGAGCGCGTTGGAAGTCCGGGTCGGCTTTTATCTGAGGAATAACTCGATTGAGTTGGTTGACAGCCTTGCGACCCCATTCATTATTGCTGCAACCAACTGCACCTTCTATAAATTCATTTTTGTATTCTTCAATTGGCAGAAAAACCAAGCCACTTGGTTTTTCTTGCGTTTCATTGTAGTAGGCCATAATACTGCTGTAATCGATGGTGTAGTCGATACGTTCGTTCGCGATCATCGTTAATAGGTTAACATTTGCATTATCGCCACTAATAAAACTAAAGTTATCTGAGTCTATCAAAAACTCTTCAAGTACCCCTTGTAAACGTCCATACCGCCTCTCTGTCGGCTGTGCGAAGCGCAGATCAGGGTCTTGTACTAATTCTGAGAACACAACGGGGTGACCGTATTTTTTGACGATTTCCGAGGCTGTGGATGCGCGAGTAATAATGCCATGGGGCTGGTATAGATGAGTTGTTTCAGTATAGTTAAATTCAGCGTTGTAGCTCGCCTTATTAATTAAACAGGGAAAACACAAGTTCTTGTTTTTCTTCATAAGCATAGTAATTCTGCGGGAGGGTAACTTGCGTATTCGATGAGAGAGTTCAGGCAATTGCCGTTGAAAAGCAGTAACCAGGGCGTCACAAAATCCCAGATTTTTATATTCACCATAAAAAACATGAAAAGGAGGCGATGAGTTTACTCCCCATATAATGTCTTCTTCATCGGCAGCCTGACTGCTTTGAAAAAACAACAGGGTAAAAAAAAGAGCAGTTACTAGCTTTTGAAAACTCATAAAGTCTACCCTCATTTGGTTGTTAGCTCGTTTAACTTAGGCCTGTCCGTGCCCAGCCAGTAATCAAGGCTTTGTTGAAAGTCCTTATTACGACGGATGTCATTAATGCCCTTATCAATCAATTGGGTTGCGTTCTTACCCCATTCGTTATTACTGCAACCGACAGCTCCTCTAATTACTTTGCCTTCATACTCTTTTATTGGAATAAAGCTAAGAGCTTCCTTACTTTTTTGAGCTCCTGCGTTCCGTTGGTATGACTGAATCATCATTTCGTAGTCGATGGTAAAATCAACTCTGTTAATAAGGATCATGGCGAGTAAATTGTATAACGCAAGTTCCCCATATACTTGCTTATGGTGTTTGGTACCCACTAAATGTTCATCAATAAGGTGTTGAATATCACCGTAGCGGCGGCCAACTGGTTGAGCGAAACGCAATTCAGACTCGGCTAGTAGCTTTTCAAGTGACACAGGGTTTCCGTATCTCTCTGTAATGTCTTTAGCCAGAGAAGCGCGGGTAATAATGCCGTGAGGAGCGTACAAATGTGTGGTTTTGCTAAAGTAGTAATTAGGGTTGTAGCTGGTACGGTTTATCATGCAGGGAAAGCACATGCTGCCTTCGCGTTTCATAATGGTTCGGATTCGACCATGTGGCATTTTACGAATAACCTGATCAGTACCGGGCAGTTCGGCCTTGATAGTCTCAACCAAAACATCACAAAAACCGCTATTCACCTGGTCTCCCTGCGTAATATGAAAGGGGGGAGACTCATTGACGCCAAAAATCAAGGGCGCGGACAGCTCATCTTCTTGAGCAATTGCACTGCCGCTCAAAAATAAGAAACAAATTAACAGTTTCACGCTGTTTAATTTTACTGTCATGATATGGGGTAACTTTGTTATCAAATGATTAACGTTCATTCCAATTTATCTAAGCATCGAAAAATAGGCAATTGTTAAATGCAGGTTATTTTTAATCACGGTAAAGAAAGCGGTCCCTGGGGGGCTAAGATCAAGGTATTAGCAAAAACAGCTGAAGCTTTGGGAATGGAAGTGAGCAGTATTGATTATCAGGGCATTGATAATCCAGACCAACGTGTGGACACTCTGAAGCAAGTTATTCACTCTCTATCAACGCCTTTTGTGCTTGTCGGTTCGAGTATGGGAGGCTATGTCGCGACTGTTGCAGCAGAAGCACCCGATTGCAGAGGCTTGTTTTTAATGGCTCCGGCTTTTTATTTAGGTGGTGAAGCCGACTTTGACAAGATAACGCCAACTTGCGCAACGGAAATTGTTCACGGCTGGAACGATGATATTGTCCCGGTAGAAAACAGTTGGCGCTACGCTAAAAGGACTCACTCGCAGTTGCATGTGGTTAATGATGACCATCGTTTAGTTGACAGCCTGCAGCAGACTAACGCACTGTTTAAGCGTTTTCTTCAAACACTTTAAAGAATAAGGGCGGTTTTATGTCATTCACAGTAGCTACGGAGTTAGCCAGAGACAGTTACCATTTAGCGGATTGGCCGTTATGTGAGGTCAGGGTAATGGATGACGGGCAGTTTCCCTGGTTTTTGTTAGTGCCGAAAGTGGCCGATGTGCGCGAAGTAATTGATTTAAGTGAAGACGACCAACTGCAGCTGTTACGGGAAAGTCGCTTTTTGTGCCATTGGTTAAAAGCGGAGTATCAACCCGATAAGCTTAATGTTGCTGCGTTAGGAAATGTCGTTCCACAGTTACATATTCATCACATTGCACGTTTTCAAAATGACGTTGCCTGGCCCGCTCCAGTATGGGGGAAGCAGCCAATGCAACCTCTAAATGAAGGTGAGGTTGCACGACTGCAATCGGTGTTTGCTGATATTACGTTTTAAATTGCTCTAGCTGGTTGCGCAGGCTATCTGCGAGTGCAGACATTTGATCACACTCGTTGTGACTGCTTTTAACCGCCGTTGAAACCTGACTGGAGAAGTCTGCAATTGCCTGAATGTTCTTAGCAACGTCCTGGCTGACAGATGCTTGCTCTTCCGTTGCTGTAGCAATTTGAGTGCTCATATCTGCTGTTTCCTGTATGAGCACAACTAACTCATTAAGTTTGTGGTTCGCATTCAGAATACGTTCGCTGGTGCTATCTGCCTGGGTCCGGTTCGTTTCCATAGCTGAAACAGCAGACTTAGAACCATGTTGCAGACGCGAAATTTTTTCACGTATTTCTTCGGTCGACTGGCTGGTGCGTTGAGACAGGGTACGAACCTCGTCCGCGACAACAGCAAAGCCTCGTCCTGCCTCGCCGGCGCGAGCTGATTCGATAGCTGCATTTAACGCCAGTAAATTGGTTTGTTCGGAAATACCCTGAATGGTATCAATCACCGTAACAATACTGGCAACTTCATCGGCTAGCTGCTCAACAGAATTTGCGGCACTTTGCATTGAAGTCGACAACGCCTGCATAGTTTCTACGGCCAACTGCAACTGCTCCTGATTCTGCGACGTGGTAGTTCTCGACTCACTGGCATGATTGGCCGTCTGGTTGGCATTCTCGGCTATTTCCCTGACAGTGGTTTCCATTTCGTTCATAGCCACCGCAACTTGGTCGGTTTTGTTTTCCTGTTCAGAAGACAAACCATCAATTTGCAGCATGGACTTATCAATAGTTTGTACTTTTTCATTAACTTCGTAGGCTGTATTTCGAACGTGGGTAATAATACTGCCTAAGTTGGCTATAAAAGCATTAAAGCCTTTCGCCAGTTCGCCGACCTCGTCATTACTTTCTATATCTAGACGCTGAGTGAGGTCGCCACCTTCGTTAGACATTCTGTTAAGGCTATTGGCGACATATTTAATTGGACGAACAATACGGCGTGCATAAAACCAACTGGCAATAACAAAGCCCAGTCCAATGACTAAACTGATAAAAACAATTGCAGTAATGGTATTGTTCAGACCCGAATAGAGTTCATCTTCCGGTAGCTCAATGACGATTCGCCAGTCACTGTTGGGAAGGTTGGTACTGGCAACAATGAGGTCTTCGCCACTTTGGCTGGTGTAGTCAATTTCCACTTCATTATTACTCATTAATTTATTTGCTACTTTATTGCCAACTTCCGATGACAACTGCCGAAAATCAGTAATACGAGGGTGAATTTGAATTCGTCCCTCAGCGTCTACCAGGTAAGCTATACCGTTCTCGCCTACATTAAAGTTGGCAATTGCATTTTGTAATGCTTCCAGACTTTGTCCTATACCGCCAACTCCAAGGGTGCGCCCGTTATCCTGAATACGAACGTTGACAAAAACAGTGGGAATTCCAGACTGTTCATCAACATCAAAATTAAGTTCTTGCTCGGTATTACTTTCTACAAAGTCGAAAAACCACTGGTCTCTTTCTTCGTTAGCTGAAACGGTTTTAAATAGACCTTCTGCGGTGTAATAGTTGTTACTTTCGGCGCTGACTGTAAATGCTGCCACGGCATTTCTCTGCTGATAAATACGGTTAAGGTAGCTAACAATTTCGTTTTGATCGGTTTGCGACTCACCATTCTTTAATGCGTCAATTAAATACTGGTTATTAGCCAGTTCCTGGGAAATTAACATTGGAGTCGCTATTAATTGGCCAACTTCCCCTCTAATTTCACCCAGTGTGGCCGGGAGTTCTTGTTTGGTTACGCGCTCTTCAATTAAAGAGCGCATCATGAAGGTTGATATTCCCAGAGCGATGACAAGTAACGTGGTTAACGCAATTGCCATGCTGAGAGTGAGTTTATTCTGTAAATTCATGAGAACCTCAAATAGTTACCCGACCGCAATTATATGCGTTAAGCTGATAGATGTTGTATCGACCAGAATAATACAAATATTAGAACAAATAACGGAGAGTAACCTCTTGGGTTACTAAAAGAATAATGGCAACACCAGATTATTTGATTACCAGTCGATGCGTTAACCTCGTGGCGCAAATTAGTACTGAATTTGGACGATGGCTGGCTTTGTTAGAGTCAGAGGGTAGCGAGTTAGCAGAGTTTAAGTCTCAACAAATGCCGTTGAAAGTATTTGCTTCGGTCGGCATTGAAGAACAGTCACAATTGTTGCAGAACATTCGTTTAAATGAAGCTTATACGCAGTTGGCGCAGTGGAGCTTTTCTTCTGAGGCTGACTTAAAGAGTGTTCATCAGTTAGTTTGTGCAGGTGTCACTCCAAGTGCTGGTGGCTATCGTGCTACCGGAATGGGCGTTTATCAGAATAATAAACTTGTACATATGACTGCGCCGGCCGGGCAAGCCCGAAAGTCGGTTAGAGATCTGCTTAACTGGCTGCAGCAAAGCGACGAACATCCATTGCTTAAAGCGGCAATATTTTTGCAGCAATTTGAGTTTATCCAGCCTTTTTCTGTGGCAAATGGTTGTATCGGGAGGCTCTGGTTTAGCCTCATTCTTGCGGACTGGCATCCGGCCGTTGCATGGCTGAGTTTTGAAGAGACATTTAAAGCCAGTAAAGATGAGTACCTTGACTGCTTAAGACGATCAATTGCAGAGAATGACAAGGTGCCGATGGTTGAATTCGTTCTGAGCTGTATGCATCAGACAATTTCCCGCACAGTTAAATCCGAGATAGCTAAATCGACTGCTAAAAAAGAGAGTAATGCCGCTAATGCTTTAACTGTCCAGCAAGCCGAAGGTTCGGTTAAAAGTTCGTTGTTTTGTTCGGTTAACGGTTCGGAGAAGCGGGCTTATTCCGGTGTAAATACAAGAAATATGGTTCTTCGACTATTAAATGAACAACCTGACTGGAGCGCGGCCAGAGTGGCCGAGGTGTTGAATATTTCTTCGCGGGCGGTAGAAAAACACATTTCAAAATTGAAAGAGCAAGGCCTGTTGATTCGAAAAGGTTCTGCTAGGGGAGGTTACTGGAGAGTAACAACCGAAATAGAAGAGCAATTGAGCTTGCCTGCCGACTGGAATTAAAAAGAGTTTGATAAAACTAGGAAGAATTGGTCGGCGTGAGAGGATTTGAACCTCCGACCCCTGACACCCCATGACAGTGCGCTACCAGGCTGCGCTACACGCCGACCGAGGAGTGCTATGTTACTGTATTGGTCTGAATTAGCAAGCACGAACGCGGTTTAGGGCAGTCAACTGCTGCTATTTTCATCAATTAATTGGTTTCTTCCGTTTTGCTAAAGCGCTTTAAGTCTTTAAGTGCGTCAATCAGCACAGGAACTGGTGGCTCGGCTTGTTTCTTCAATTCAAATTTGTCGCTGCTGTATACACTAAACTGACCACTGTTATCCAGAATCGTAATCTCTTTTTCATCGTAGATAACAATGTAAGGGCTGTAGGTTTCAACTAAAGGCCAGCGGCGTTTAAGTGTTTGCAGGCTTTCGCCGTTTGTATAGTTTTTATGAGAGCCCGCGCAGGAAATCCGGTTTTCCAGCATGGTTGGTACAATGTCCATTAGCCCGGCAATCGGTTGATCAGCCAGTTGGTAGTCACGCTGCCAAAGCGGTACTTGCATATTCTCAAGTGCAAACTGCTTATTCCCTAACAACTCTTCACTTTGTGCGGGTGATAAGGATGTTATCAGCAACTGATGGCCTGCCGTTTGCTGAAGTACCTTGTCTAGTGCTGAAATATCGCTTTCGGTCATTAGAACAACATTCAGTTGATTTTGACTACGGGCCAAAAACTTTGTGAGATTTTGGCTGTGCCAATCACTGTTGAACTGGCTCAGGCTAAGCGAATCTTCCCAGTTCTGACTATGATACCAGCGAATATCAAAGTTAAAGTCATTCAGCGGCTTCAGATACGCCGGAGTGAGTTGCTGACGCTCAATAGATTCCTGATAAAAGTCGGGCAGACCATACAGAACCTGAAACAGACCACCCTCGCGGTTAGGGTGTGCCAGCAATTGCAGCTTGGGCTTCTCCAGCCGGTGTTTAGCTGCCAGAGTCTCTAATACCTGCTGTATGTCGGAACTTGCCCGGTCAAAGAGTACAAGAGTAGTTGACTGCTGTGTGTCGGTTTTTGAACACAGCAGGGGCTGCTGAGGGTATTTTAGTTTGATCTGATCAGTCGCCATGAGCATTTGCTGTCTGGCCTGATAACTTTCAACGTCTATTACCCCATGTTTCGCCATTAAGGTTTTTGCCGTTGTCGGGTAGGACAAGGGGAACATGTCGTCTTGTTGCGTAATGGGGTCGTAAAGCACCGCATCAGCCCACACATGAACGCTGTGACTAACAAAAAAGCATAGAACAAAAACCGCTGTTACGGGGGCCCCAATTTTACGATTTTGCAGATCATCGAGGCGCTTCCAGGCTAAATTAGCGAGCAGAAGCTGAATACCGACAATAAGCAGAAAGCCAAGTAAAATGGCAGAAATGATAACGAAACTGGCTCCGGTGAACACTGCCTCGGCGTCCCGGGTCATTTGCGCCAGAGAATAGGTATTTAAATGATAACCGTATTGACGGAAAAATAATGCATCGGCGATAAGTGCTATCAGGCCGAACGAGGTGATTAAAGCGGCAAAACCTCTAAGTATCTTTGAGTATGGGACAACCAGACAGAATGGAAATATCAGAATGATAAAGAAAACGAAGGGCAAAAATGCAAAGTGGCCAATCCAGCTAACCAGCATATAGAGGTTGCCAATAGCACTGGATGGCTTGGGAGCCGCCTCAATATATAAAAGGCCAATAAATAAGCAAAGAATGATATTGGCAAAGGTAAACCAATGTCCCCAGCTTATTAATCGGGCAATTTTATCTCTACGTTGGTACTTTCCCATCGTTCGTCAGTCCCGTGTTACAATGTCGGTATAGTAACACAGCAAAACAGCAAGGATAGTCCCCGTTATGCAATTGCGGATAGAAGAAAGCATTATTCACCAGTTTTACCAAAATGACGGGCAGGTCGGCTTGCGACTGGCTCCCTCAGCGTTAACGGAAGATGACCAGTTACATGACTTATTAGTTGAGTTAACGGATGTCTATACCAGCAAACCCGCAAAAGGGTATGCCAGCTTTATAAAAGAAGGCGAAGAGGGCGAGCCGGGGCCTTTCCCCGAGCAGCTAACCTCCTGGTATGACGGACAACTGGACTTTGTTGAATTCAGTCAACAGTCTGCCAAGTTACTTCTGGAAGAGCTGCAAAACTATAATTTATTGGAAGCGGGTTTCCTGTTAGTTACTCGTTACCAGCACATTAGTACTGAATATTTATTGGTGTGCTTCTTACCAGTAAAGGAAGGGGTCACAATTAGCCCTGACTTAGCTGTTGACCGCTCGTCCCAACTTGATATTACAAAAGTACAGTTAGCGGCAAGAATTGATTTAACCGAATGGAAAACGGCTCCTGAAAGCGAAAGATACATTTCTTTTATTAAAGGTCGTGCCGGGCGTAAGGTTTCCGATTTCTTTTTAGATTTTTTAGGCTGTACCGAGCGCTTAAATTCAAAAGCTCATACACAACAACTGGTTGATTCTGTACAAGAGTATGCCAAGCAGTCTGAGCTGGAGAATGAGCAACGGCAAGCGTTAAACAAAGCAGCTTATGAGTACTGTGATGATCAATGGAAGCAAGGCGATACGGTAAAAATTAAAGATCTCTCGGAGCAGTTTGCAGAAGCTTATCCTGCAGAAAAAAGCTTTGAAAGCTTCTCTAAAGATTTTGCAGAACAGAACTCACGTGAATTAGTTGATGATTTTCCGGCGGATAAGTCGACATTGCGTAAGCTGGTGAAGTTTCAGGGGCAGGGGGGCGGTGTTAGTGTCGGCTTTGATCACACAGCCTTAGGTGAGAGAGTGCATTACGATGCAGCCACTGATACGTTGACAATAAACGGGACGCCACCGAATTTACGTGATCAATTACGGCGTTACTTTGGTATAGATAGTTAGAAGATGTTTTTGAGTGAATTAAAACGCCGGACAAGCCGGCGTTTTAAAGGCACTTAATTGTTTGGTTAAGCCGGTATTATTTATCGGCAGGACCGGGAACAATGTTGTTGGCGTGCAAACCTTTGGGACCTTCCTCGAGTTCGAACTCTACGGGTTGTCCCGCTTTCAGTGTGCGATAGCCTTCCATCTCAATGGTTGAATAGTGAGCGAAAATATCACCTTCGCGGTCCTCGCTTTCGATAAAGCCGAAGCCTTTCGAATTATTGAACCATTTGACTTTTCCGGTAGCCATACTTCTACATCCTTCTTCTGCAACAGATAGTTTATTATTATTAGGTGCGGTGGCTTGAAAAATCGCCGATTTAGCACCATGTTTAACTCTAGGTGACGTGAGTGATTAGTCAAGCCCTAAAGTTTAAAAAATAACCTACGTTGTTAATATTTTGGTTGTTTTTTTATCATTTCGGGTAAATTTAAAACTATTATTATGGCAGGTTGTTAATAAATGAGTCAGTTTGACCACCAGCACCTTAGCGATACAGAGGAAAAGCAGGAGCTCAAGCCACCATCCATGTACAAAGTCATCATTAATAACGATGACTACACGCCCATGGATTTTGTGATTGAAGTGTTGATGAGATTTTTTAAGATGGATCAGGAGCGCGCCACGGACACCATGTTACAGGTGCATTATAAAGGGAAGGCCGTTTGCGGTGTATATTCTGCGGAAATCGCCGAAACTAAAGTCGTACAGGTAAACCAATACGCTCGGGAAAATCAGCATCCGTTATTGTGTACTATGGAGCAAGAATGAGCCGAGTTGTCTGGGAAGGAGTGGTCTATGTTGAATAAAGCCCTTGAATTAACGCTAAACGATGCGTTTCGGCTAGCGCGCGAACGTAATCATGAACTGATGACAGTTGAGCACTTATTGGTTGCATTGCTGGATAACCCAGATGCATCTGAAGCGCTTCGTGCCTGTGGGGCAAACTTTCAACAATTGAAAGAAGAACTACTGAGCTACATTGACCGCAGTACACCATTATTCGGTCCTGATGAGGAAAGTCCTGATACGCAGCCAACATTAGGTTTCCAACGAGTGCTGCAACGTGCAGTGTTTCATGTGCAGTCTTCTGGCAACGCTGAGGTTACCGGAGCGAACGTTCTTGTCGCTATTTTTAGTGAGCAGGAATCACAGGCTGTTTATTTACTGAATAAGAACGACATTACCCGGCTGGATATTGTTAACTTCATTTCGCACGGAATATCTCGTATTGATGACGAGCCGGTAGATGAAGAAATGGTCGAAGAAGAGGCCATGAAAGGTAATGACGAGCAGCAGAGTTATTTACAGCGCTTCTGCTCGAACCTTAATGTGCAAGCTAAAGAAGGCAAAATAGACCCGCTGATAGGCCGCGATTATGAGCTTGAGCGTTGCGCTCAAATTCTCTGCCGTCGTCGCAAAAACAACCCGCTTTTAGTGGGGGAAGCCGGTGTGGGTAAAACAGCCATAGCCGAAGGCCTGGCTTACCGAATTATTAAGGGCGAAGTGCCTGAAATTCTCTCCGATGCAACCATCTATTCACTGGATATGGGTGACCTGCTGGCGGGAACAAAATACCGGGGGGACTTTGAGAAGCGTTTTAAAATGCTTTTGAAAGAGCTTCAGGAAAAAGAGCATGCCATTTTATTTATCGATGAAATTCATACCATTATTGGGGCCGGTGCGGCCAGCGGTGGTGTATTGGATGCGTCTAACCTGATAAAACCTTTGCTTTCCAGTGGTCAGTTAAAATGCATTGGCTCGACGACGTATAATGAGTTTAAGAACGTTTTTGAAAAAGACAGAGCATTAGTTCGCCGCTTCCAGAAAGTAGATGTGGTTGAACCTTCAGTGGAAGACACCACAAAAATATTAATGGGTCTAAAAGAGAGATACGAAAGCCATCATGGCATTCGCTACACGCAGCCAGCTATTAAAGCAGCGGCAGAACTCTCTGCTAAATACATTAATGAACGGCATTTACCGGATAAAGCCATCGATGTCATGGATGAAGCCGGTGCTTCACAGCGTTTACTGCCGCCATCGAAACGTCGTAAAACGGTCGGTGTATCGGATATTGAAACCATTATTGCGAAAATAGCCCGTATTCCAGAGCAGTCGATCTCTCAGTCCGATCAAGACTTGTTGAAACAGCTTGATCGCAATCTGAAAATGGTTGTCTTTGGTCAGGATGAAGCGATTGATAAGCTGACAGCGGCTATTCGGTTGTCACGCTCAGGCCTTGCTAACGAAAACCAGCCAATAGGTTCTTTCATTTTTGCCGGGCCAACGGGTGTTGGTAAAACGGAAGTTACTCAGCAACTGGCTAAAGCTATGGGCATTGAGCTGGTACGCTTTGATATGTCGGAATACATGGAACGCCATGCGGTAAGTCGCTTAATCGGTGCACCTCCGGGCTATGTCGGCTATGAGCAGGGTGGTTTGTTAACCGATGCGGTTATCAAGCAGCCACACTGTGTGTTGTTGCTGGATGAGCTTGAAAAGGCTCACAGCGATGTATTCAACATACTGCTGCAGGTAATGGATAACGGTACTTTAACGGATAATAATGGCCGTAAGGCTGATTTCCGCAACGTCATTATTGTTATGACAACAAACGCAGGTGTTCGTGAAACTGTTCGTAAATCCATTGGCTTTAAGCAGCAGGATCACAGTTTTGATGCGCTTGCTGAAATTAACAATATTTTCACGCCGGAATTTCGTAACCGCCTGGACGGTATTGTTTGGTTTAACCACCTGACGCCGGAAGTGCTTGAACAAGTCGTTGATAAGTTTATTTGCGAGTTGCAGGCTCAGCTGGATAAGAAAGGTGTTTCGCTTGAGGTTGATCCCTCAGCTCATGCCTGGATAGCAGAGAAGGGCTATGACAAGGAAATGGGTGCCCGTCCAATGAGCCGGGTTATCCAGGAACACCTTAAAAAGACGTTAGCCAATGAAATTCTGTTCGGTAAGCTTGCCCGTGGCGGAAGCGTGAAGGTCAGCGCGAACGACAAAGACGGATTAACCTTTGACTACGACAGTAAGAACGAAACTGTCGAAGGCTAATTAAAGACGTCAGTCAGAAATGAAAAAACCGGCCCGTTAATCAGGCCGGTTTTTTTAATCCTCAGTGCGGATTAACGTGCGCGGAAGACGATGCGGCCTTTAGTCAGGTCGTACGGAGTTAACTGTACAGTCACGGTATCGCCTGTCAGGATGCGGATATAGTGCTTGCGCATTTTTCCTGAAATATGGGCAGTAACCACATGACCATTTTCCAACTCTACTCGGAACATAGTGTTAGGAAGGGTTTCAAGAACCGTTCCTTGCATCTCAATACTGTCTTCTTTCGCCATTAAAATCCTCTAATATTTGTTTGAAGCCTAAAGTGTGTGCGATTTTAGCTCTTTTTTCCAATGATTGCCAACCAGTCGTTCATATGGCGCAAATCGAGTCTTATAATTCATCTTCTTGCAGTCATCAATTTGGTACCCAAGATACAGTCTCGATACCTGTCTTTGCTGCGCTAAGCGGAGCATTTCCAGTACGGCGTATGTTCCCGGTGAGCGTTTGTCGTGATCAGGATTAAAAAAGGTATAAACTGCTGACATGGCGTCCGCGGTTCTGTCGACAACCGAAACAATAATGAGCTCTTCCTGGTCATTACGCCATTCTAATAATTCCGGTGTTAACCAGTCACAGGAAACCCAGTTCCAAAACTTATCAGGGTCAGGCGGGTACATCTCGCCGTCAGAGTGACGTTCATTAATAAAGCGCGAGAATAGCTCATCATAGTCAGCCTCCGGTGCTTGTTTAATGCTAAGAGTTAAATCGCTGTTTTTGTTTAACAGTCGCTTTTGATTCTTACTAAAGCGAAACTCGGGCACAACTACCCGGAGAGACTGGCAGGCGCTGCATAAACGACAATGAGGGCGGTAAACGTCGTTGTGACTTCTTCGAAAGCCGTGTTGCATTAATTGCTGATAAAGATCGGCGTTAAGTGGTTCAAGCTCATTGGGGAGGGCGACAACGAGACGTTCGTCTTCTGCCGTTAAGTAGTGACACTGACTTTCTTTCGTCACTCCAAACTGCACTATAACTCTCCGAAATTAGAAAGCTCGCGAGTTTGCCAGAAAGTTTCCGGCATGGACTGTTGTTGAGCTATATTCAATTTCATTAAAAAGCGTTCCCGATGCAGATTAACCGCACCCAATGAAAATAGATGAGGGTTACCGACCTGGCAATCGATAAGTTGTCCGCCACAGTTATTAAAATGCTGGGCAAAGCGCACTAATGCAATTTTAGAGGCATCACTTTTATAATGAAACATGCTTTCTCCACAAAATGCACGACCAACAGAAATACCATATAAACCGCCGGCGAGTTCGTTATCGAACCAAACCTCGACCGAGTGTGCATGACCTAACTGATGAAGTTTGCAATAAGCCTCAATCATTTCTTCGGTTATCCAGGTACCTTCGTTCTCTGAACGCTGATCGGCACAGGCACGAACAACATCAACGAAACAACGGTTAATACTGATTTGCCAGTTTGGTTTCCGGTTTGCCTTGGCAAGAGAGCGGCTGACGTGAATTTTGTCAGGAAAAAAGACGGCTCTGGGGTTGGGAGACCACCAAAGAATAGGGTCGTTATCAGAAAACCAGGGAAATATACCTTGTTGATAAGCGTGTATTAGCCGACCCGGCGATAAATCACCACCGACAGCGAGTAGCCCATTGGGTTCGTGCAAAGCTGTCGCTGTTGGTGGGAAACTGATCGATGCCGGATCGAGCTGGACAATCACTGTAGACGACTAAGACTTAGTCAGTGCGTCAAGGTAACGCTCGGCATCCAATGCAGCCATACAGCCTGTGCCTGCAGAAGTAATAGCCTGACGGTAGATATGATCCATGACATCACCTGCAGCGAAAACACCCGGTACACTGGTTGCCGTTGCATTGCCCTGAAGACCACTCTGCACCTGAATGTAACCGTCCTGCATTTCCAGTTCGCCGTCAAAAATACCGGTATTTGGCTGGTGTCCAATAGCAATGAAGCAACCAGCGACTTCCAGCTCTTCTGTACTGCCGTCTTTGGTGTCTTTAATACGAACACCGGTAACGCCGGCATCATCACCCAGAACTTCATCTAAGGTTTTGTTGAGGTGGAAGGTAACGTTCCCGTTTTGCTCTTTTTCATGCAGCCGATCAACCAGGATTTTCTCCGCACGGAAAGTGTCGCGGCGATGAATAACGTGTACTTCGCTGGCAATGTTCGACAGGTATAGCGCTTCCTCAACGGCTGTATTACCACCGCCGACAACGCAGACCTTTTGCTTTTTGTAGAAAAAGCCGTCACACGTTGCGCAAGCTGAAACGCCTTTACCCATGAAGGCTTCTTCTGAGTCTAAGCCTAAGTACTTAGCTGAAGCGCCTGTGCTGATAATAACTGAGTCCGCGGTATACTCGCCAACGTCACCTTTTAACTGGAAAGGGCGCTTAGAAAAATCGACGCTGCTGATATGATCAAACACAATTTCTGTATCAAACCGCTCCGCATGCTGTTGCATACGCACCATAAGATCAGGACCGGTCAGACCTTCTGCGTCCCCGGGCCAGTTCTCAACATCGGTAGTGGTGGTTAACTGCCCACCTTGTTGCATACCTGTCACCATAACAGGGTTTAAATTAGCGCGTGCAGCATAGACTGCAGCTGTATAGCCAGCAGGTCCTGATCCCAGAATAAGTAACTTACAGTGTTTGGCTTCAGCCATTAGAAAAACTCCATTAATGCGTTTTTGATTATTTATTATTTAGCTATGGGGATTGATTGTAGGGTTTACAAGCTTGACCGACAAGAACCGCAACAAAAAAGCCCGCAAACTTTTGTTCACGGGCTTGTTTCTATTAGAGTCAGTATTAACCCTGCAGAGCTTCGCGTGGGTCCTGGTAGTCCAGACCTAGCTGCTGACCCAGATCGTCGTGAATAGCTTTGTAGGTAATTTTACCCTTGTGCATATTCAGGCCGCGTAACAGGTGCTCGTTTTCCAACATGGCTTTAACGCCTTTGTTCGCAAGTGCAATGCCGTAAGGCAAAGTTGCATTGTTAAGAGCGATAGTAGAGGTACGTGCAACGCCACCTGGCATATTAGCGACGCAGTAGTGAACAACGTCATCAATGATGTAAACAGGGTCCTGGTGCGTTGTCGCTTTTGATGTTTCAAAACAACCGCCCTGGTCAATAGCTACGTCAACCAGTACTGAACCGGGTTTCATCTTACTGATGTTTTCACGCGTAAGCAGTTTAGGTGCTGCAGCGCCGGGAATAAGAACCGCGCCAACGACTAAATCGGCTTCCTGAGAATATTTATCGATGGCATCAACGGTAGAGTAAACCGTTTGTACACGGCCAGCGAAAATATCATCCAGTTCACGTAAGCGAGGCAGAGAGCGATCTAGAATAGTGACTTCAGCACCCAGGCCAATAGCCATTTTTGCAGCGTTAGTTCCAACAACACCACCACCGATGATCAGTACTTTGCCCGGCGCTACGCCAGGAACGCCACCTAATAAGGTACCACTGCCACCGTGTGCTTTTTCTAAGTAGTGTGCACCTGCCTGAATTGACATACGACCGGCAACTTCACTCATCGGTGCTAAAAGAGGCAAACCGTTGCGGTTATCTGTGACCGTTTCGTAAGCAATAGCAGTACAACCTGCTTTACCCAGTAACTCCGTTTGAGTTGGGTCTGGGGCTAAATGCAGGAAAGTATAAAGAATTTGGCCTTCACGAAGCATTTTGCATTCGTTTGGCTGAGGTTCTTTTACTTTTACAATCATGTCGGCACGCTGGAAAATCTCTTCTGGTGTATCAATAATAGTCGCGCCGGCTTCCATGTATTGTTCGTTCGTGAAGCCAATAGCAGCACCACCGTTGTTTTCAACGATAACGTCGTGGCCATTCTCCACATACTCGCGCACAGCAGCAGGTGTTAAGCCGATGCGGTATTCGTGGTTTTTAATTTCTTTTGGTACACCAATTAGCATTGTCTGCCTCTTAAAATTTTCGTGTTTAAGGGAAATTATTTGGCGCAAATTATAGACGTAAACCCTAGTGTATTACTTACTTTTTTTAAGTTGTTTTTTGGTGTGATACACTATTTAAAGTTAATTATTTAGAGAATTATGATGTTTAATGCCGAGCAGCCCGTAGAAGTCACTATTGATAAAACTGACAGGAAGATCCTTCGTCTATTGCAAGACGATGGACGCATGTCAAACGTGGAGCTGGCAAGGCGTGTAGGCCTTAGCCAGACAGCCTGCCTGGAGCGTGTTCGCAAGCTGGAGCGCGAACAGGTTATAGAAAGTTACCATGCTAAAATTAATCCTGCTAAATTAGGTGCTAACCTGATGGTTTTCGTTGAAATAACGTTGACGCGAACTTCCGCAGACGCTTTTGCGGAGTTTAGTGAGGCAGCACGAAAAACGGATGAAATTCTAGAGTGCCATTTAGTGGCGGGTGATTTCGATTTTCTGATAAAGGCACGAGTTCCCGATATGCGTGCATATCGTAAATTACTGGGTGAAACTTTGTTAATGATGCCCGGGGTTGATGAGTCACGAACTTATGTGGTCATGGAAGAGGTAAAACAGGAAAATAAAGTATTAGTAAAGGGGTAACATTAGGGCTGACATCCGCTACAATCATGCGGATACTAATGAATACCAATAATAATATTAACGAAGGCGCTGCAATAAGATAATGACAGGTGTACAAAGAGTTTTAGAAGCAGGGTTGCTAATAAGTGGTGCGCTAGCCATTTTCATTTTTTTGTCATTGGTGAGCTTTAACCCGGCTGATCCCAGTTGGTCACAAACAGGTTATGAAGGAAGCATACATAATGCGGGTGGAGCCGTAGGCGCGTGGGTGGCCGATGTCCTTCTATTTGCTTTTGGCTTTGTGGCCTATCTTATTCCTTTTGGCTTTGTCGGTGTAGGCTACTTATTATTCCGAAAAACCTACCAACTGCTGGAAATGGATTACCTGGCAGTCAGTTTACGTATGATTGGCGCAATGCTCGCGCTGATTGGCGCTTCTGCGCTGTCTTCCATTAACTTCGATGATATTTATTACTTTTCAGCCGGTGGCGTCATTGGCGACGTTATCGCCGCTTCATTACTGCCGTATTTGAATTTTGTGGGTACCACCTTACTGCTACTGACTTTCTTTTTTACCGGAGTAACCTTAGTTACCGGAATAAGCTGGTTGCAGGTTGCAGACAAATTAGGTGAGTGGGTTATTGACGGTGTTTTATGGCTGATAGAAAAGGCAAAAGTTCTATGGAATAGCCGAGGTAGCACAGAAGCATCAGATAGTGAAAATGACGAAACCTACAATGAAAAGCGAGAGCAAGCGCTGGAAGAAAAAAGCGCTTCGAGCTTAACCAGCGACTTATTTGGCGCGGATAAACAAGAGCCGGTATTGAGCCTGCCGTCGATAAACTCTGTCGATGATGAGCATGATGAGAGTGGTGCACCACGGTTCAGCAAACAGGCAGCGAAGAAAAAAACAAACAGTAGCGAACCGGCAACACCAAAAACAAAAGAGCCGGAAAGCGATGATGCAGACGAAGGAGAATTACTTCCTCCTTTACCGTCGATAGAGCTTCTGGACCGCCCAAACAAAAAAGACAACCCCATTACCCAGGAAGAACTTGATCAAGTTTCACGTACGGTTGAAACCGTATTAAAAGAGTTTGGCGTTGATGTTCGTGTAGCCCACGTTCAGCCGGGACCTGTTATAACCCGGTTTGAGCTGGACCTAGCGCCGGGGGTTAAGGTTTCGAAAATATCGAATTTAGCAAAAGATATTGCTCGTACGTTGTCCGCTGTTGCGGTGCGGGTAGTTGAGGTTATACCCGGTAAATCTTATGTGGGGCTGGAGCTTCCGAATAAGCATCGCGAAATCGTACAGCTGAGCGAGGTGATCAACAGCGACCAATTCACGAACAGCGACTCGCCACTGACAATGATTTTAGGTAAAGACATTGCGGGTAAGCCTGTGGTTGTGGACTTAGCTAAAATGCCGCACCTTCTGGTCGCAGGTACGACAGGTTCAGGTAAGTCCGTTGGTGTCAACGTGATGATTCTGAGCTTGCTTTATAAGAGCACACCGGAAGATGTCCGACTCATTATGATTGACCCGAAAATGCTCGAGTTGTCTGTCTACGAGGGTATTCCACACTTGCTGACAGAAGTTGTGACTGACATGAAAGATGCGGCAAACTCTTTACGCTGGTGTGTCGGCGAAATGGAGCGTCGTTATAAGTTAATGTCAGCATTAGGTGTGCGTAACTTAAAAGGCTATAACGCCAAAGTTAAGGCGGCAGAAAAAGCCGGCGAACCGCTGCGGGATCCTATCTGGAAACCGGGTGACTCTATGGATGAGTTGCCACCGGTGTTAGAGAAGTTGCCAAACATAGTTGTTGTCATTGATGAATTCGCCGACATGATGATGATTGTTGGCAAAAAAGTAGAAGAGCTTATTGCTCGGATAGCTCAAAAGGCCCGAGCTGCTGGTATCCATCTTATTTTGGCAACACAGCGCCCGTCAGTGGATGTCATTACTGGTTTGATAAAAGCTAACATCCCAACCCGTATTGCGTTTCAGGTGTCCTCCAAAGTGGACTCTCGTACTATCCTCGACCAACCGGGGGCAGATCAGCTTTTAGGTCAGGGTGACATGCTTTATTTACCGCCGGGAAGTGGTTCTCCGGTTCGTGTTCACGGAGCCTTTGTTGATGATCACGAAGTGCATGCCGTGGTTAAAGACTGGAAGAAACGCGGTCGACCAAATTATTTGGAAGAAATACTGTCCGGCGACCAGGGTGAAGAGGGTTTACTGCCGGGTGAGCAACAAGAAATGGATGACGCAGAGTCCGATCCGCTTTATGACGAAGCTGTTGCTTTCGTGACCGAAACTCAACGAGTATCTGTGTCCAGTGTACAGCGGAAATTCCGTATTGGTTATAATCGCGCTGCACGCATTGTCGAACAAATGGAAATGTCCGGTGTCGTAACCAGTGCGGGTAACAATGGCCAGCGCGAAGTGTTGGCCCCAAGAGCTCCAAGGGATTAAATTCATGAAAGCAGTTGTATTTACCATGATTATGGCCGTTTCTTTTAGCGCATTTGCTTCAGAGTCTGAGTCAGATAAGCATGAGTTACAGAAACTCCTGAAACAAACGCAAAGCCTATCTGCCGACTTTCAGCAAAGGGTGAGAGACGAGCAGGGCAGTGTATTGCAAAACCTTAGTGGCACATTAAAGCTAAAGCGTCCGGCAAGCCTTTACTGGCATACTGAAGAGCCGGATGAGAGTGTAATGATCGCTAATGGTACTAAGGTTTGGTACTACAACCCATTTGTCGAGCAAGTCACTGTCTATGCACAGCAGGACATGGTGGATGACAGTCCGTTATTGTTGGTGCTGGACAGCAATGGCAAGCAATGGGAAAACTATAGCGTGAGTTCAGAAGCAGGACGTTATTTCGTTGAGCATGAAACCAATGGTCGGAAGCTTGAGCTTCTTTTCTCCGATGAAAAGTTAAAAGAGATAACGATGGTTCAGGCACAAGGTGAACGCACCGAGTTGATGTTAAGTGACGTTGTTTTAAACGAAAGTATTGATGATGAGCAATTCGTTTTTGACGTGCCTGACGGCGTTGATGTTGACGACCAAAGTTAACTGTTGTGGCCAGCCTTGATTTAGACTTTCAGCCTGATTTCAAACCTCTTGCGGCGCGCATGCGTCCGCAAACTATTGAAGAGTATGTCGGGCAACAGCATTTATTAGCCCCCGGAAAGCCGCTGCGAGTGGCGGTTGAACAAGGTCATTTGCATTCAATGATTCTCTGGGGGCCTCCGGGTACCGGTAAAACCACCTTAGCTGAGCTCATCGCCACTACCGCCAATGCTACTGTCAGTCGTATCAGTGCGGTTACCTCCGGTGTAAAAGACATAAGACAAGCCATTGAAGAAGCAAAGCAGGTTGCCCAACAGCAGGGACGCCGAACTATTTTGTTTGTCGACGAGGTGCACCGTTTTAATAAAAGCCAGCAGGACGCATTTTTACCGCATATTGAAGACGGTACTATTGTGTTTGTTGGCGCGACGACAGAGAACCCAGGGTTCGAATTAAACAATGCGTTGTTATCACGTGCACGGGTTTATCGGTTGCAAACCCTGTCAAAAAACGATCTTGAAGTTGCTTTGGAGCGCGCGTTAAAAGATTCTGAAAGAGGGCTGGGGGACAGACAGCTTCAACTTGAAGGAGAGGCCAGAGCAAAGTTACTGGACTTAGCCGGTGGCGACGCTCGACGGTTGCTGAATTACCTTGAAGTAGTGGCCGACTTTGTTGAAAGCAGCAGCCAGCCTATAACACCTGAGCTAATTACCGCCGCTATTGGCGAAAAGGCAACCGCATTCGACCATCAGGGTGACCATTATTACGATATTCTATCGGCATTTCATAAATCGGTACGAGGCTCTTCGCCAGACGGTGCCTTATATTGGTACGCGCGCTTATTAACAGGCGGCGGTGACGCTCTGGTCATAGCACGTAGGTTACTGGCTATTGCCTCTGAAGATATTGGTAATGCTGACCCAAGAGCCCTGCAGTTAGCGTTAAACGCCTGGGATACGTATCACAGAGTAGGGCCGGCAGAGGGCGAAAGAGCCATAGCTCAGGCCGTTATTTATTGTGCTTGTGCCGCTAAGAGTAATTCGGTGTACAATGCGTTTAAAGGGGCACTCAGGGCGGCAAAAGAGCACAGCGACGCGCCGGTACCGGAACACCTACGCAATGCACCCACCAAAGTGCATAAAGAGCAGGGCTACGGTGCTGATTACCAATATGCGCACAATTACCCAAATGCTTATGTGCCCGGTGAACGTTATTTACCGTCAGAACTGGCTGAAACGCAATTTTATCAGCCCGAGCCGCGCGGCTTAGAAATTAAGTTGCAGGAAAAGCTGCGCTGGCTACAAGATATGGATGCTAAGTCAGACTGGAAAAGGGAGCCGGATGAATAACCTACTGCTGCATTTTTTCTGCGTTGCTGCCGGCGGAGCCATTGGCGCCTCGGGACGTTACGCTATTGGCCTTGGGATGCAATCATTTGGACTGCGGGCATTCCCTTTTGCGACGCTGACCGTTAACATATTAGGCTCTTTTTTATTGGGGCTGTTACTGGCGTACGGGCAACAACAATCCGTGTCAGAGACAACCCGCTTATTCCTTGGTGTAGGTGTATTAGGCGCATTTACAACCTTCTCAACGTTCTCGGTTGAGGTTGTAACGCTTGTCAGCCAGGGCGAAATGCTAAAAGCCGCCTTGCACGTCGGCTTAAACGTAATTATCTGTATTGCTGCTGTTGTTGCAGCAATGATGTTGTACTCAACAACGGTTAAATAGGACACTCATGCTAGACGCTAAATACTTCCGTGAGGAATTAGACAATACCGCAAAAGCACTTGCTAAAAGAGGCTTCGACTTAGACGTTGCTAAACTCAGCAAGCTTGAAGAACAACGTAAAGAGGTACAGGTACGTACTGAACAACTTCAGGCTGAACGTAACAGTCGCTCCAAAGCGATTGGTAAAGCGAAAGCAGCGGGTGAAGATATACAGCCGTTACTCGATGCGGTGAGTGATTTAGGTGACCAGCTGGATAGCGCGAAAGAAGAACTTAAAGCGATTCAGGAAGAGCTTAACGACATTATTATGGGTGTGCCGAACTTACCGGCAGAAGAAGTACCACAAGGTAAAGATGAGAGTGAAAACCAGGAAGTATTAACCTGGGGTGAACCTAAGTCGTTCGACTTTGAAGTAAAAGATCACGTTGATCTTGGCGAAGCGTTAGCCAAAGGTATGGACTTTGAAGCCGCCGCGAAATTAACCGGGGCGCGCTTCGTTGTTATGCGTGGTGGTATTGCTCGTCTGCATCGTGCGCTGACTCAGTTCATGCTGGATTTACACACACAAGAGCACGGTTATCTGGAAACCTACGTGCCTTATATGGTGAATCAGGATTCTTTGCTGGGAACAGGGCAGTTGCCTAAATTTGGTAAAGACTTATTCCACATTGAAGGCGAGTCACAAGACCAAATACCAATGTCATTGATTCCAACGGCCGAAGTACCGTTAACGAACCTATACCGTGACGAAATAGCCGATGAAGAAGAATTACCGCTTAAATTTACGGCGCATACACCGTGTTTCCGCAGCGAGGCTGGTTCTCATGGTCGTGACACCCGAGGCCTTATTCGTCAGCATCAGTTTGATAAAGTCGAGCTTGTCTGGCTAGTGAAACCTGAAGAATCAATGGACGCTTTAGAGCAACTGACTGGCCACGCTGAAACCGTGTTGCAAAAGCTTGAGCTGCCTTACCGTAAGGTAATGCTTTGCACAGGTGACATGGGCTTTGGTGCCGCTAAAACTTACGATTTAGAAGTATGGTTACCAGCGCAACAGGCGTACCGTGAAATCAGCTCTTGCTCAAATATGCAGGACTTTCAGGCACGTCGTATGCAGGCTCGTTTTCGCCGCAAGGGTGCGAAAAAACCAGAGCTTATGCACACACTAAATGGCTCTGGACTGGCAGTAGGCCGGGCGTTAGTCGCTGTACTGGAGAACTACCAACAGGAAGACGGCTCAATAGTTGTGCCTGAAGCCCTGCGGCCTTATATGGGTGGCCTTGAAGTTATTAAGGGCTAAGGTTAACCCTAAATGCATTTAGCTGGTTTCGGCAGGCCCGCAATTCGTGTGGCCTGCTTAGCCGGGCCTTTCGGGAACAATTTGTAAAGGTAACGACTGTTGCCTTTATCTTCTCCCAACTGCTTTTTCATGGCTTTAACCAAAACACGCATAGCAGGACTGGTATCGAATTCTCGGTAAAAGTCTTGTACAAAATTGACAACTTCCCAGTGTGCCGGTGTCATATCAATGCTTTCAAGCTCCGCAATATGCAGGGCCAGCTTTTCATTCCAGTCATCAATATTGGCTAAATACTCGTGCTTGTCGGTTTCGTATGTTTTACCGTTAAATTCAATCATGCGGACTACCAGGTAATTTGCTGCTGAAAACTGAGAACCAGTTCAACCCATTCTTCGTCAGATTTTAACATGACATAAGTTGGTAAGGTATTTCCTAAACACTCAGCGTCATTTTTTCTGGCATATATTGACTGCTTTACAGGCTGTTTATCAGGTAACTGACCCAGTTGTTCCCCGGAAATAAGCAGAGCGTCCCTATTGCCGAGTAAATGACTGTACTGTGCTAACCATTGAGTTAGTGCCGTATTTCTTAACCAGTGCAGGGTAGATGTCATGAGAACTGTAGAACCTCGTCAAATTGATCCAGGTGCTGCTTTAGTTCATTTGCAGAAATAATTACTGTGTCTAACGAATCCGGCAGAGCGTCTATGTTAATTGTAGACTCTGAGCTTATAGCGATAGGTTCTGCATCGAGTAGCTCCAGCATGCCGTAACGCTTTGAAGGGCTATTGAGTAAGCAGTTAACTGCTTCGCCTGACAGTATAAGTTGAACAGGGTGATCAAAGCTTGCCAGCGATAAAGCGACATCTAATGCTTCGGTTGCTGCGTTAGTGTCTGAACTGCATTGTAAAATAGCGATTTTCTTCATAATGGTTAAAATTGTAAAGTCCGGTCACTGTTGGCGATAGCTGTTGCCAGAGCGGTCAAACCTGAGGCTTGAAAGCTTGGGTGGAACTCTTCAATTCCTTTACGCTCTGCTACCGTGTGACACACCACTAAGGGGATATCATGATGACGGCTTATTGTTTCCCATTGATTTATTAAAGCCCTATTTTCATCTGGTGTTGGCAGTAGGGCATGTTTTACAGCTTCTCGGTAGAAAAAGACACAAGCAATCTCATGGCCGCTGTTAATTGCAGCCAGAGCAAAGGATAAAGCTTCCTGAGACTTGAGGCTCTCTTCAGGGCTGTTTTGAACTATGAGCGTTATTTTGGCCATAAATAGTCACTTTAAACAAAAACGCCCCGCATGGCGGGGCGTTTATTATAACCCTGTAGGCAGTCGCTTTATTCATCGCCGCCAAACGCCATTAGCAGCTGTAGCATGCTAAGGAATAAGTTATAAATTGAGACATACAAAGTCACTGTTGCGAGGATGTAGTTACGCTCGCCACCGTTAATGATGTCGCTGGTCTGCCACATAATCAACATTGCCATTAGTGGAATCATTATCGCAGAAATAGCTAATTGCAGAGCTGGCAACTGGAAGAACAGGTTCGCTAACATTGCGACGAAGACCATGATAATACCGGCAGTAACCAGGCCACCTAATTTAGACATGTCCTTTTTAGTGGTTAAGACGTAGGCTGAAGTTGCAAAGAACGTCAGGGCTGTGCCGCCGAGGGCAGTAGCAACCATTTCGCCGCCTCCAGGCATTGATAGTGCCATATTGAGGATAGGACCGAGGGTATAACCTAAAAAGCCAGTTAGAGCGAAGGTTAATACAATACCCATGCCGCTATCTTTGGTCTTGTGAATACCAAAAAGCAAACCAAAGTAGGCAACTAAAGTAATGATGAGGCCCGGATAAGGTAAGTTCATCATAGTGCTGATAGTTGCAACAACAGCACTGAAAGCCAGTGTCATTGCCAACAACGTGTAGGTGTTACGTAATACCTTATTAACGGCCAGCGTCGATTCGTTCTGACCGACATAAGTCTGACTGCGATTGTTCATAGATTTCTCCGTGTTGAACTTACTGTCTGTTAAGACGGTTTTTTATTTAAAAAGTTTCCTAAATACTACAGCATTAATGGGGGCCTTGGGTAGGAAATTAAAGGGTAATTTCTAGCGAAAAACGTTCAGTTTGTCTAATAAACGCCCAAACGGACACTTTGTTCAAATTTTTCCTTTACAAGCGTAATTTAGGTCTTTAATATTCGCTTCGTTCTCAACGACGCAGTTGAAGAGAACGAACAATACGGAGAGGTGGCAGAGCTCGGTTGAATGCACCTGACTTGAAATCAGGCGTGGGTTCATTCCCACCGGGGGTTCGAATCCCTCCCTCTCCGCCAAATTTAGCAAAAAAGCCCAGCTCCTTGAGTTGGGCTTTTTTGCTTTTTACGCACCTCCAGAGCCATTCGGCAATTCCTCCTTCGCTGATATGTTTATAAAACCTTTATGCTAGTAACGCGGTTTATTTGGTTTTGTTAATAACATCCTTTGTCATCATGGTGATAATTGGTATTCTTAATAGCTAATTCAAACAACTGTTTAACAGGGAAGCGTCATGCTGTTTCACGAGACTTTAGCGTTAATAGAAAACGATAAAAACAATCAAACCATTAAGCTACCGGAAGGCTGGGCACAGGGTAGGGCATTTTTTGGTGGTTTTAGTGCGGCTTTGGCTGCACAGTTTCTATTGCGACAGTTCCCGGGAGATTACCATTTGCGTAGTTTAGCTATTTCTTTTGTCGCGCCGGCGACACCAGGGGATGCAACGTTAAGTTATCGGGTATTAAGACAGGGATCTTCTGTGTTGCAGGTGTCGGTTGAAATAACACAAAATGACGAAGTCATGTTAGCTGGATTAGCCAGCTTAGGTAAAGGGCGCTCATCCTCTGTATCGGTTAGCGGTGAAACACCGCCTGACTTAAAAACAATTAATGACGGTCCTGGCTTACCTGAAGCCGATATTGTTCCTGAATTTGCAAAAAACTTTGATTACCGTATTACTTCCGGTGGTATGCCATTTAGTGGGCAGCCGGGTCGAACCTTTGGTGGCTGGATACGCTTTCGTAAAGAGCAGCAAGAACTGACCACTGCAGCAGTTTTGGCGTTAGTTGATGCCTGGCCACCTGCGGTACTCCCTCACCTTAATAGCCCCGCACCGGCTTCGTCACTTACCTGGACTATCGAATTTCCGGATCTCCCCCTGGACGAATTTAACACCAACGACTGGTTTCAGTACGAAGCTTTTATTGAGCATGCGGAACATGGCTATGGCCACAGCAGAGCAGGCTTATGGAGTGAAGAAGGGAAATTGTTAGCTATTAGTCGACAGAGCTTCACTGTGTTCGCATAATAGGTTTATGGAAACTACACCTGAAATAATCCGACAGCACCTTATCGATACTCAACCGGGTATCGATTTGCTGTTGTTACAGTTACCGTCACGAGAGTTGCTGGCTCCTTCACATATGCCGGTAATTGAGGCATTACCCCGAATCATTATCCGTCAAATGCTGTCATTGAAAGCGTCGGCGACCATCATTGAAAGAGCTGAGCAAAAGGCTAAATCACTTGGTGCCGGAGGTATCGCTTATCTTCCGGTCGAAGAACTTATGAGTTGCGGCGTTAGTCGCACCAAAGCTGCCGCTATTAGTAGTGTTGCGCAATGTCAGCAAAAAGAACCGGATAGGGTAGAGTCGTGGTCTGGCATGGGGTCGAAAGAGTTAATTGCCGATGTCACCCGGCTTAAGGGGGTTGGTCCGTGGACTGCCTCTATTTTAGCGATGTTTCACTTTGCCCATCAGGATCTTTTCCCAATTCAGGACAGCTCGCTTCGTAAAGCTATGAGTCTTTTAAAAGATCAGGATATTTTAATTATTCCGGAAAGGGCTCAACCCTACAGAAGCTACCTGGCTTGCTATTTGTGGGATATGCTGGATCAGGCCCGCTTGTAATCTCTATTCAAAAATTCCACCTTTGACTTGTCTTCAATAGCTATTGCGACACCTTAAAATTGGCTTTTCCCGAGCTTTTGTAAAATTCTGTAAAAGCAACTTGTTATCGTCGTTAAAAGCTCAGAATATGCGACGCGAATTCGGGCAGGGCGGTACGGATTTAAACTAATAAGGATGACCAACAAGGTATACAAATAAGGAATGTAACCTATGAACCGTATTATATTAGCAATCCCCAATCCAATTATAAGTGCCGGTATGGCCTCTGTTTTACAGCAGCACTTTAGCGACAAGGTGCTGACTGTTACGGGAATAGCTGACTTGCGTCGCACGTGTTATGAATATGAAGATGCTGTGGTGGTACTTTGCAGCCAACTGGGCGGGGCCGCTACAGTTGAGCACTGGCGGCGTCTAAAAAGGCGTCATTGCGACTTAAAGCTCATTGTGTGGGGAAGAAACCAGCAGGATATACTGGATTTTCAGTGTGGTATCAGTGTTGTCGATGGCTACTTGCTTGACTCATGTGACAGCTCCGATTTAGTTCAGGCAATTCGGTCATTAAAACAGGGCAATGTTTATGTCGCGGCGCCGGTAGCGGCATACTTGGCGCAAAACCCACGTTCTCAAAGACAGAAAAGCATGGTTGATATGCTCAGTGAGCGCGAGTTGCAAGTTGCGCAAATGCTCAGTCGTGGTATTCGTGTCAGAGAAATAGCCCGGCATCTGTGTATCAGTAGTAAAACAATTAATACTTTCCGTTATCGTATTTTCTCTAAACTCGGTATCGATGGTGATGTACAATTGTCCCATCTTGCAATTCAGCACGGTCTTGTCGACCTAATTCAGTTTGAAGGTAGATGACGGAAGGTAATACACAGAAACATTTTGACAGCGACAGCTTTCTTCGTCACTTGACTCATCAACCCGGTGTATACCGCATGTACGATGAGTCGGGTGACGTAATTTATGTTGGTAAAGCAAAAGACTTAAAAAAACGCGTATCCAGCTATTTTCGCGATAAAGTTGATCGTGTAAAGACTCAGGTCATGGTTAAGCAAATTGCTTCTATGGATGTCACCGTAACCAACACCGAAGCTGAAGCTTTAATACTCGAAAACTCCTTTATTAAAAAGTATCGCCCACGTTACAACGTGTTACTGCGGGACGATAAGTCTTACCCGTACATTATTCTGACAGCGCACCAACATCCCAGGCTGGGCTTTCACCGCGGAGCCCGTCGCACCAAGGGCGAATACTTCGGGCCTTTTCCAAATGGCTCAGCAGTGCGTGAAAGCTTAAACCTGCTACAAAAGCTGTTTCCGATTCGCCAATGTGACGATACCTATTATCGGGCACGTACCAGGCCTTGCCTGCAGCATCAGCTGAAACGCTGCCTTGCGCCTTGCGTTAATGTCTGCACTGATGAGGAATACAGTGAGCAAGTGGCTCTGGCGCGGCAATTCCTGCAAGGGAAAAACCAGCAGGTTATTGACGAGCTTATGAGCAAGATGGAGCAGGCGAGTGAAAACCTGGATTTTGAAAGGGCTGCAAGGTTTCGTGATCAGATTGCCGCATTAAGAAAAACGCAGGAGCGTAACTCCGTGACCGGTAGCCAGCAGGAACTGGACGTTATTGGTTTAGCGCGTGGTAATGGAATGACCACAGTACAGATGCTTTTTATCCGAGATAACCACTTACAGGGCAGTCGTAGCTATTTCCCTAAGGTGCCAACCGATACGCCTGACGATGAAGTGCTCAGAGCCTTTTTGTTGCAGTTTTATTTGTCGGATACGGCTGGACGCAAAATTCCAAAGGAAGTGGTTCTTCCCGTCGATATTCAGCCGGACAACGTATTAGCCGAAGTGATGAGTGATGCGTTGTCACAACCCGTCAAACTGCAAAGCAAAGTGAGAGGGGATAAACGTCAGTATCAGTCGCTGGCTCAGAAAAATGCCGTTAATGCGCTGGAAAGCCGGTTAAATCAACAAAGTACAATGAACCGTCGCACTCAGGCATTACAACAAGTGTTGGATTTCGGCGTGCCCATACAGCGCATGGAATGTTTTGATATTAGCCATACTATGGGGCAACAAACGGTAGCCTCTTGCGTGGTGTTTGATCAAAACGGACCTAAAAAGTCTGACTACCGTCGCTATAATATTACCGGCATTACTCCGGGAGATGATTACGCAGCAATGTCAAAAGCTCTGGCTAAGCGTTATGATAACGCCAAAGAACAAGGCAACATACCCGATATATTGTTTATTGACGGCGGTAAGGGACAGTTGGCCCAGGCAGAGAATTACTTTAGTGACTGGGGCAAAGAGGCGCCGGTTTTAATTGGTGTTGCGAAGGGAGAGTCGCGTAAACCCGGACTGGAAACTTTAATTATGGCCGGTAGTCACGAGACTATTCCGTTAAGTAAAGACGCCAGCGCGCTACATTTGATTCAACACATACGTGATGAATCGCATCGTTTTGCTATAACGGGACACAGACAGAAAAGAGCGAAAGTTAAGAAAACCTCAACCTTAGAACGAATTGAAGGGGTAGGGGCAAAGCGCAGACAAACAATCTTGAAAAATCTAGGTGGATTACAAGAGGTAAAAAACGCTAGTATTGAGAAACTTGCCAGCGTACCTGGTATTAGCCGAGCATTGGCGGAAAAAATTTATTACTCATTTCGTGATGAGTAAAAACAATAAGGAATGAGCGGATAATGAAGTGGAATATCCCTAATATTTTGACCAGCTTTCGGATAGTACTGATACCGGTGTTTCTGGTGGTTTTCTATTTGCCAATGGAAGATGCGCGCTTTTGGGCTGCATTTATTTTTTGGTTAGCTGCAATTACCGATGCGTTAGATGGCTATATCGCCCGGCGCTTTAATCAATTCACTAAGTTTGGTGAGTTTCTTGATCCGGTAGCAGATAAAGCGATGGTTGTTGCTGCTCTGGTGGTGATTGTCGAAGATTACAACTCCGCCTTTATTACTATTCCTGCTTTAACAATGATTTGCCGAGAGCTTATTGTGAGCGCCCTGCGGGAGTGGATGGCACAAAGTGGCAATAGAGCAAAAGTCGCGGTTTCCAATTTAGGAAAGTGGAAGACGGTGGCACAAATGATTGCCTTAATTGGATTGCTCTGGAACGCTAATATTTATATTTATTGGTTATCGATGTTTTTATTCTACGCATCCTTTGTATTAACGGTTTGGTCAATGTGGGAATATTTACGCGGAGCCAAGGGCGAATTGACCAGAAAATAACATCTTTGCCGCAAATTTGCGCAAACAGTCACTAAATTGATAAAAAGTCATTGACTGAAAATGATTAAACAGTAGAATGCCACGGCAGATGACGGTGCGGGAATAGCTCAGCTGGTAGAGCACAACCTTGCCAAGGTTGGGGTCGCGAGTTCGAATCTCGTTTCCCGCTCCAAATTCTGGCGGGTTGGCAGAATGGCTATGCAGCGGATTGCAAATCCGTGGATCTCGGTTCGACTCCGGGACCCGCCTCCATTATTCGAGAACACTTCTATGTAGTGCCCGGGTGGTGGAATTGGTAGACACAAGGGATTTAAAATCCCTCGAAGGTAACTTCGTGCCGGTTCAAGTCCGGCCCCGGGCACCAATTCCGATTATTTAAAAGTCTATTACATGCCGCGAGCCATTGATTTTACTGGCTTTCAAGGCAAATCCTGATTCCTTCTTTCTACATTAAATCGTTGCAAATCGATACTAAGTGGTGCTACTTTTGGTGCTATCTCAATTCGGTTATACGGATGTAGCACCATGTCTGATGACAAGCTAGTCATATCAACGCATAAGCATGTCGAACACCTTGAACCCTCTGAACGTGATGAATGGTATCGGGTAGCCGGTGGCACGGGCTTAAGGCTTCTTGTAAGGAAGCAGGGCGGTAAATATTGGCGTTTGAAATATCGCTTCAATAAGAAGCAGAAAACGCTGGCGCTTGGTGTATTCCCCAATGTAACTCTCAAGCAAGCAAAAGATGCGACTATCAAAGCCAAGGCCATGTTGGCTGATGGTGTTGATCCTGGTGATACAAAGTCAACCAATACGAATGATAATAGTTTACGATTTTATGCTGCTAAATGGCTTGAGTATCAATCCCAAGCAACGGCCCGAGTTTGGTCTGAAGATCATAAGGCGAGGGTATGGAAGCGTCTTGAAAATGGCATCCTTAAAAAGTTAGGTGATAAGTTGATCACTGACGTCCGTAAAGAGGATATCAGACGTTTAATTGAGAATGTTGAGGCGAAGGGTCACCATGAAACCGCCAAACGCATAGCGGACGATACACAGCGCCTATTTGAATACGTTGTCGATCAATACTCACTGGAAGACGATGTCGACATTCGTCTGCTTAGACCCGTCAAGGTAATTTCCAAACCGGTTGTCCACCGTGAAGCTCTGGATATCAAGAACCTGCCATTTTTCATGCAGGATCTAGCTAACTATACGCAGACGGGCAGGGAATTGACGGCTCTGGCTATTGAATTACTGATTCTGACGTTTGTGCGTTCTGGGGAGCTTAGAGGCGCTCGTTGGGAGGAATTTGACCTAGATAGCAAGGTTTGGTCGATTCCTGCAGAGCGTATGAAGATGAAGCGAGCACATGACGTGCCGTTATCAGCCCAAGCCCTTGATGTCATTAAACGTATTAAACGCATTACCGGCCACTATGAGTTGCTATTCCCGTCTGAAACCAAACCCGATGAGCCGATGTCAGACAATACAATGCGCCAGGCAATGTTCAAAATGGGCTACTTTCCTAAGGCGAAAGACACTAAAGACGGCAGAGTCGCCAAAACCTACCTTAAGTACCAGGACAATGCTCATTACCCCGATGGCCGTTTAAAGGAAAAGGCTGTACCACATGGCTTTAGAACTATGGCATCGTCAACGCTGCATGAGAGTGACCAGAAGTTTCGCTCTGACGCTATTGAGCGTCAATTAGCACACGTTGAACAGAATAAAGTGAAGGGCGCGTATTCGCATAAAGCGGAATATTGGGATGAAAGAGTTGAGATGATGGAGTGGTGGGGGGATTTTGTTTTCGAATCTGGCTTTGAGAGTAAGGGGCCATAAATTAGAGTTACTCATATGCTGGTAACTAACACAGCCAACTCCAGTGGTGATATTTCGTACCGTAATTATTGACAACGTTTTGACGATTTATTTATCACTGAGTTGTCAAGCATTTAGTAATAACTTTGCTTCTACCAGTTTATTAAATTGAGCATTAAATTTTTCTATTCAGGAACTTCAGGTAATAGCTTAAAACTATCCTCATAAACCTTAAAATGAGGGTGGTTGGTATTAAAAACTAGCTCAAAAGCTTGGATTAAATTTGAATACAGGGCGTCGCCAGAAATAGTTAATCTCTTGCCAAACTGTTTTGATGAGAACCTAACGTAACGCATGGCTGCCGAGAATATAAAATGCCCGCGAGTGAGGTCAAAGACTGATAAGTCAGAGTTTTCAACCTTAGCCTCCCAGTACTCTATGGTATCTTCAGGTATATCCAAATTTAGTTGCTCATAATGCTGTTTAATTTTGTCACTACATAATGAAGCACAAGTCGTTGTTTGAAAAAAGCGATCAGCGTTATCGGGTGTAACTTTCTTTCCTAGCTCCTGAGCCTGGTTGATAATATCCAAAACTAAAAGTGGTTTGAGTGATTGACTTGAATTAGCAATCCATTCCGCAGTCAGTATTTTTGGTTCTTGGGCGGCAGATAGTCGACATAGGTTTTTTATTATTTTACTAAGTGACTCAGCTGTAACTAGAGAATTCTCGATTGAGTAACCGGCCGTTGTAAAAATTGCCTGATGCTCGATTTCATGTTCAAAAAGACCATCATAATCTAGGTCCATCGCTACAAAAAAATTAGCTTCATCTTGCATTACCTGCTCGATATAATTTTTTAGCTTAGGCTTACCACCAACTGGTTCGATCTTAACTTCAGAAGGGTAAAACTTATTAAAAACTATCTCCCAGAAAGGGATATCGTCGGAACCCTCAACGAAGACAATTTTATCAACCCGGTAAAACTTTTTAAGTATATTTTTTGCGTTATTTGAGTGCTCTAGTTCAGCCAAGGATGATATCCTCCATGTCTAAAATCGAGTCTGGAAAATTGGATGCTACTTCAGGTGAGTGCGTTGCCACTAACACTTGAGCATTAGGGTTTATGTCACGCACAGCTGGAATTATTTTTCTTTGCCAATCAATGTGCAGGGAAAGCTCTGGTTCATCAGTTAAAAAAACATGTGTATTTTGACGCTGAAGTAAAGCCTCAATCAAAAGAATAATCAGTTGCTTTTCGCCTGATGACATTTTTTTGTGATCTATCACTCCGTGCTCATTTTCAATAATTAAGCGGCCAGAAGAAAAATCAAATTTCTTATCAAAAATGAATTGAGAGAGTATAGAGAGAAATAGCTCGATTGGCTCATATATCTGACGGTTATCGTCTTTTGCCGCTAGAGAAAGTTCGATTATTTTCTTTGTTTTTCTTAAAGCCTCCAACGGCTTAATATCGATCGCTGAACGCTTATTTTGCTCTTCTGAGCGTATGCTATTAACGGACTTATCAATTGCATCTACATGAAACCTTATTTTCTTTCGAATTTCAGTATCTACTGCATTAAGCTGAGAATATGCGGATAAAAGTTTTGCTTGTTCTTCCTCTCTGTTGTAGTCAATGAACCAACCTTGCTCATTCATATCCTCTTCGCTATAGAGTACAGATGCTAAAACATTACGTTGCAGCTTTTTTGAAACTTGTTGTGCTTTTTCAGCTAGCTCCAATTGATAATGAGATAGTGCTCTGAGCGCTTGCTCCAACCTGTAATCTACTGGGGCAACCACTCTTGACCCATGCCGGTCTCGTACTTCGTATTCGTCATCGTTTCGCAGGCGATATACCGATAAAGAGGAAATTGCTATAAGTGACTGAAGCTCTGACTTTATGACCTCTGTTTCTTCATACAACCGCCGGCGTGCTCTAAAGGTCATTCTGCGGTCATCGTCTGCACTTAACCTGACTGTCTTACCTTTTTGATTAGAAATCTGGTAAGTGATTGTAGATGTGCCATATTCATTCTTTAAGGCATCCTTTTTAACCGAAATTGTTTTCCTCTTTTTCTTATCGAGTAAAACGATTTTAGCTGTCTCGAATTCATTATCAGAGAGCCCGCTAACATCAACAGTCAAAATAGAGTGTAAAATGTTCATGAAAGTTGTTTTGCCGGTGCCGTTGCGGCCGATAATAATGTTTACATCACCGCTGAACTTTGCTTTGGCAGTTGAGCGCCCCCAAAACCCATCTATTTCAACTGTATCAACCTTAAACACTTTTCATCCTCTCTCCATTTTGAAACAATTAAATCCAAGCTACCATAATGACAATAGGCAAGGCTAATTAAAAAGCTAATTGTGGCTATTTGGGACGAACGAACTCAGCCAACCTAACAGCTTTTGAAAGTTCGGTCGCATATGACTTGCTGATTCCGGCAGTTTCTACAATTTCTCTTTTCGAAGAACCAGAATTTTTGATTTCGTGAGCGTACTTAATTCCAAAAAGGTGAATCATAACTACTGATTCACCTTTTTTTGAGTTAAAATACATCTCTTGAAGTGTTTTTCCTAACTCTTGCAATGTCATGCACTAGGCTCCTCTAGTACGAATAGTTCGTTGTATAACTCATCAAACGTCGAAAACTTTTTAAATTCACCTTTATTAAGTGTTCTTAAATTTGGCCTTTCGGCTTTTAGACCATCTGCGTTTCCTTTGGTGTGCTTAGCCACGCGGTAGTCACTGATATCGGGTAAGGGAAATCCCGGTCTACCACCAAAAAATAAAAATGGCCCCAGTTCCAGAGTATCCTTATCGAAATATACCCAAACAACGCAGCCTGACGGCTTAGCGCCCAACGATAGATGAACGGTTTGCCGTGCGGTTTTGGCACCAATGAAAGCTGACTTTAGTTGAACGTGACGAATAATGCCTTTCGACTCAATGATCAAATCGTAGCCTGAATTATCAACTTCAGGTTTTGCCACCTCTACTGAGAAGCTGTTACAGCGCCACGAGTGTTTTAACAATTCGCCTACGAATAGATGTTCGATAAGCCGTTCTCGGTAAGATGAGTTTATCGAATGCTCTTCCATGATTAACTTATCCTCAAAATTTCAAACATACATTATGTTCGTGAAGCAAGGGAGGCCCTTGCTCTTAGGCTTGTTCCCAAAATAACGAAATGGGAACAAGCAAACCCACTAAAAACGGGTTACTTACCTCTTTATACCCCCTTAAGTACTCAAAATCACGTTTTACAGCAAAAAAGGAACTAGACCATGGCCGAAGTACAAGCGGTTAAGAATCTGGATACCGTGAAGCTAATAAGCTACCTTCTCAAACGAACTTACGGTCAGCAAATTGCTGATGTTTGGGATGTTGGTTTAAATCTAGCGTTGCGGATCTCAGATTTACTATCCATCAAGTTTGAAAATATCGAGCACGATCGGCTGTTGCTTGTCGAAGGCAAAACGTCGAAGTTAGCGACAATTAAACTCAATGAAAAGGCGAGGGCGGTCATCGCTCGTATTCGCGCTGAACACCCTGACCACATTTATCTTTTTCAGTCTTATCGCAACCAACGGTCTAAAAATACACCTGCAAAACCATTAAGCCGCCGTTACGTGTCGCGAGCATTTGCGGCAATAGGTGAGGAGGTTGGTATCGACTTAGGTACGCACTCTATGCGTAAAACCAGAGGTTACCATCTGTATAAAAACACCAACGACATTGCACGGGTAATGAAAATGCTACGTCACAGCTCCGAAGCTATAACGCTGCGGTACATTGGAATTACCCAAGAGGACATCGATCGAGATTTCGAAGAACTTGAACTTTAACCGTATACGTTCAGTTTTGTAAAAACGATTCCAAAACCTAGCTATAATGCCTTCAAGCTTATTTCTATTTAATCAGCTTCTGTGTATGGGCCCCTTGAATATCATTCTTCTGAGTCGCTTCAGATCAATATAAAATGAGGGCCCTAATAGTTTTAATAACCTATCAGGTTAGTTTATACCCAATATGTGCTTTCTAAATAACTCTGAACGAATCACACGAGCTTTTCTGTCATTCGTACCTGAATACATACAATGGTAAAATTGCCCATAATCAGTGTCTCGTAGATTCTTGCTTTCTAATACAGCCGCATCAAACTTGTTAAGTCGTTCAGTCAAGTCTCTGGGTATGTTGTCAGCGTTACATAACTCAACAACAATTGTAAAGAAACATGATTTTCTAAACCAAATTGAGTCTAGTTCCAAGTCCAATTTTTGTATTTGTGCCACTGACTTCAATACTTGGGACTTGATTTTGTGAGCATCGTTAAACTCTTCATTAAATTCTGCTACGCACTTTTCTACTTCACTATCTCTTGGGAAATATCCCCCTCTGACTAAAGTGGACATCACCAGTAAAAAGAAATGGACGTCGGCCATCCGAGTAAATTCGGATTCATGAAACACACCGAATTCTTCAAGTGCAATTTCGTCTGAAAGTTCTTTGGCTACTTGTATGAACTTCCCATCATAAATAGCGTTGTGTATTTCTATGTTATCAAGCTTGAATTTAGTTAAATTAATTCGTCTAAATATTTCTTTTACAAGGCCCCCTTCAACTTTACCTAAATCCCTGACAACAACCTGATATGATAAAAAGTCATCACGTTGCTCTTCGGTTAACTGGTCAAATGAGGGTATCTCTTTCAATTCTTTTTTAAAGTCATCCTCTATGTAATTCTTTATTGTTGTAAGGCGTTGCTGACCGTCTATTACTTTTTGAGATGTTCGTAGTTTTTTTGTGTCGGTTGGGCCTTGGCAAACATAAATTTCAGGGAAAGGATAACCGTGCAGAATAGTGTCAATAAATTTTTCTTGGTGCTCATGAGTCCAAACAAATTTCCGCTGAAAATCGGGGCTTAATTCTAGTCTGCCTGTATCAATTTTCTCATAAATGTCCGCTATGGTGGGGTTAGTTACGGAGGGCTTGATCTGTACCGGCATTATTTTATTCCTTTTATTTTCGAGCGTTTTAAGTCATTTACACCTGAAAAGGTATAGTTTTCGAGGTGTTGGTAGCTTTTGAATACGCCTGCGTTGACACTAAAATTTCCAACCTCAGATTTTCCATGAGATATGCTTCTAAAAAATTCAAACCAATCGTCTTTTATTGCGCGCATTTGAAAGGATACTGGTAATTTGTCTGGCCGAATCCAACCAAGAGCCACGTACTCAAGAAAGGTGTGATACATCGTCATTTCACTTAACTGTATGCTAGTTCGGTTTTTTCTTATCATCATTTGATACTCAGCGATGTTAGACATCATATGCTCGAAAAGAGTCGGTGAGACAATTGCTACGTCAATGTCTGAGTCGTAATCAAAGACTCTATCTTTAAAGGGACTGAACCCTAACTTAGCAGAACCCGTGATAAACACTTCATGGAAAGGGATCTCAAATTTTAAAGCAATCCTTTTTCTGAACTCATAGTAATCTTCGTCTCTAGAATCAAAAATGTAAGGTGTCCCGTGTAATACGTACTTCCTGCAAAAATCTAGAGTTGAGTCTTTATCTTTTGTGTTTTGAAGCTTTTCATTGAAAACACTTAAATCCATAATGCATCCTAGCAAGTGAATTAAAAATTAAATTCTAAACTGTATTTTTATCGCCCCGGGGAAATACGCTAATTTAAAACGAAACGGTAATTGGTACCTTCGCCCGGGGAAATGTTATTAAAACAGACACTAAATCTCTTGGTCCCTAGTTGATACTGAACTCACCAGCATCTTCAATATCAACCGAGCAAACCCATCCCTCACTGCTGGATTTTCCAGCACTTCCATCGACAGCTTTTCATGGTCGTCCATCGAATCAACAACACGGTCTAATAGACGCTGTGGTAGTAGGCCATGCATGACTTCATTTTCAGAGTGTTTGTTGACCTGGGCCATAACCTCGTCGTCTTCACGCAGGCGGCCGGCGATGCCTTCAGCATAACGGAGCTTGTGCTCGTCACCCACTTCAGCGCCGAACAGGTCGTTTAGTGCATCGATAATTTCCTGCAGATTTTTCTTTTCAGGGTCGTGGGGTTTACCACTACCAACCGCTTTCACTGAGCTTAAGTAGCCACCGTCTTCCTCACCCAGTTTCAATTCTTTTTCAGCTTTCTTGGTCGTGCGGTAGTGGGTCAGGGTTAAACCGGAAACGTCGACATCGTCCTCATCATCCAGTCGCTCCACACGTAGCAGTGGTAATAGATGCTTGGCATACACGCATAAAGATTCAAGCTCATGGTCATTGTAAGGTGTAATCTGTGATAAAAACTCGTACATCCGCACGTAGCTGTTCAGGTTCTTCTTAAACAGGTCGAGTTGGTCAACCATTTCACCAGCGGCTTTAACCGAGTCTTCAGCTTTATTAATGCTAACCTTGTCGCCCGAAATACGTGCCTGGTTCAGCATATCCTTCGCTTGCTTTAGCGTATCAACTGCATGGTTATACCGTGCCATGAAGCGCTCTTTGGCAGGTTTGCAGTAGTAACCTAACTTAGCTGCTGGGGCATTTGGGTCGTAAAATGCCTCTGCAAACTTCTCAACTTCCGACCATTCGTAAATATGCTCTTCATCGAGCTTGCTCATAATGTCGAACAGAATGTGTGGGTCAGTAACAGAATCAAGCTCTGCGGTGGTGTAGTAAGGTTTGAACGACTCCAGAATGTCTTCTTCGCTGTTAAAGAAGTCAAGAATAAAGGTCTGGTCTTTACCTGGGAAAGTACGGTTTAAACGCGACAGCGTCTGTACACACTCAACGCCTTGTAGTTTCTTATCGACGTACATCGCACACAGCTTGGGCTGGTCAAAGCCGGTTTGATACTTATTGGCCACGATCATCACGTTAAAGTCGTCGGAGTCGAGCGCTTTATCGTGCTTACGGCCGTTCAAACCCGGGTTTAATTTTTTGTCGTACTCGGTCACGCTCTCAGTAATGTAATCATCGGCCGGAACCTCACCGGAGAAAGCCACCAGCGCATGTACGTCCTGATAGCCTTTCTCGACAATGTAACTGGTCATTGCTAACTGATAACGGACCGCTTCCTGACGGCTGGCGGTAACTACCATGGCTTTAGCCTGACCGTTCAGTAAATGACGTACGTTTTCCCGAAAATGCTCAACGATGATTTCAACACGCTGATTGATGTTGTAGGGGTGCAGCCGCACCCATTTAGCCAGCTTAATGCGCGCCTTTTTGCTGTCGACTTCTTTGTCTTCGCCTTCGGGGTGAGCAATTTTCCAGGCCGTGGCGTAGGTGGTGTAATTTTTCAGAATATCGAGAATAAAGCCTTCTTCAATAGCCTGACGCATAGAATACACATGAAACGGCTTGGGCTTGTTGTCATCGCTAATCGGCGAATGTGGATCATTCGGGCGGCCAAATAGCTCCAGCGTTTTACCCTTGGGTGTGGCGGTAAACGCATAGTAGCTGATACGCTCATTCGGCATACGTGCCTGAACGGCAGCGTCCAAAAGTTCTTCGGCACTAACATCCTCTCCTTCAGGACGGTCAGAGCCCAGTAAGGCTTTTAGCTTACTGGCAGACGCACCGGTTTGAGACGAATGCGCTTCGTCCGCAATAATTGCGTAGTTACCGGCTTGAAGAGCAGGGTACTTGTCGATGGCATCGTACAAGGCCGGGAAAGTCTGGATGGTCACAACGATAATCCGTACCTGCTCCTGCAGCGCTTCGGCCAATTGCTCAGACTTACTTTTGTTGCCGACATCACGGGTAATGGCTCGAACCACACCGTCGGCGTGCTCAAATTGGCGTATGGTGTTTTGCAGCTGCGAGTCGAGTACTGTGCGGTCAGTTACCACCACAATGGAATTAAACAGCTTAGAGCCGTCGTCAGCATACAGTGAGGATAATTGATGCGCTGTCCAGGCAATCGAATTGGATTTACCTGAACCGGCACTGTGCTGAATAAGGTACTTACTGCCCGGGCCTTCACGGCGCGTGGTATCGATAAGCTGATTCACCACGTCCCACTGATGGTAGCGGGGGAATATCAGCGTTTCCTTTTTCTGTGTACGTCCGTCGAAGTTTTCTTTTTCTTCAACTTCCAGATGCATAAAACGACCAATGACTTTTAGCCAGGCGTCTTTATTAAACAAACGCTCCCATAGGTAACTGGTGGCGTAGCTGTTTTCGGATGCAGATTGTGGGTTACCGGCACCGCCATCATCTTTGCCTAAGTTAAACGGCAGGAAGAATGTTTCCTTGCCCGCTAACTTGGTGGTCATGGCCACTTCGTCTTGGCTGACCGCAAAATGCACCAGCGCACCGCGCTTAAAAGTTAACAACGGCTCTGGCTTGCGGGTAACAGGGTCTTTTACCGGACGGTCGTTTTTATACTGGCGTTTAGCGTGTTCAACGGTCTGCTTAAACTCGCTTTTAAGCTCCATGGTGGCCGTTGGAATGCCGTTGACAAAAAATACTAGGTCGATGCGTGGGTTATAGTCGCCTTCGCGGGCATGGGGCGAGTAGGAGACTTCCTCAACTACTCGCAAGCGATTAGCCTGATAGCGACGTTCGGTATCGGGATTCATGCCATGGTCAGGGCGAAAGGCACAGACTTTGATGGTGCCGCCAATGGCTTTAAAACCATGACGTAACACATGAAGTGCACCGTCACGGGTCATGCCTTTAACGGCGGCGTGGACTAAGAGCTTTTCCGGGTCACCGGGGTTGGACTTGCAAAAGCGCTCCCAACGGTCAGGGTAAGCGTCTTTCACAAAACCGATTAAGTCTTCGGTGTACACCGCATTGGCTTTATCATAATTAGCTGCGGGACCAATTAACCAGCCATCTTTTTCCAGGCTGTTAAGTATATCCGTCTGGAACTGACGCTCTTTGGTGTCAGCCATAATGCCTCTCCGTTTGCACTGACGCGTTTGAATCCACTGTATCGGAACCCGCAGGCGGTTGCCAGTCACGCACATCAATTTTGCCGGTAACCGCGGCTGATATTAGGGCTGAGCGGCGTTCCTGTAGTAGTTTAACCGTCTTTTCGGCTTGCTCCATTAACTGGTTTGAGTTTGATTTAAACCTGTGCCATTCCTCGACGATATCTTTTTGTTCTATCAACGGTGGGACAGCAACCTTCACATTTTTAAAGTCTTCTTGCGCTATGTTTTGCATGCTAGAGCTCGCACCAGCGCAAACTAATTTTATCTGGCTTCTGTAGCTTTTTGACAGCGTGAACATGAAAATAAATTGAGCCTCCACATTTTCAAGCGTAATTTGCCAGAGACGATCAGGAAGAAATAAGTTGCCAGGGTTTGCTAAACTGAAGCCTGTAGCACCGACGAGCTCAGGGGTATTCATCCTGGATACAATTAGCCTATTAGCCTTCAGCTGACATGAAACACGGCTTTCTTCTTCCTTTACTACTGTTTTATTTTGATTAACATCGAGTTCGTCACCATAAACTGCGCTAGTTTTCAAAACCCCAAGCTCACCTTCGGACGCTGGAGTATCTGCCGCGTTAACGCTTGTACCTGATTCAACCAACCTTATAAATGTCTTTAAACTAGCAACTTCCCAATGCTCAGGCACTTCTCCAAGCCACTCAACACCAGAGTCTTTCATCGGTGCGTCTGGGTTAAGCCCTTTGGTAACCGCATGACTGATAACCGCCTGGCGCTTTTCTTTAAGCAACTCAATCAACCGCTTTTGCTCGTCAATCAACGCATCAATTTTTGATGTTTCGTGATCAAGGAATTGGGCTATTTTTTGTTGTTCTTCATAAGTTGGCAGCCAAACAGGGGCGCTCTTTAATATTCCCTGACTGATGCTAAAAACTTTTACACCCTTAACTAGCAATCTAATTTGATTTCTGAACTCTTCAGAATGAAACAGATATGCGAAGAAACGGGGAAAAATTTTGCCGCTGGGTCGCGCAATAATAGTGTGATAACCCGCAAAAGTAGGTTGTTTTGATACTAGCTGACTAAAGTTACCTGCTCCCTCTATGTCTTCAGATGTGTCGGCGAAAACAAAATCCCCTGACTCAAGCAGCGCGTTAAGGTTTGTTTGTAAATAAGACTTCGGCACGCATTTCAGAGGATGAATAGTTGGATTTACTTCAAATCCATATTTCGAGTGAACTTCGCCGTAATTCAGGCAGGGAATCCCTTCATCAACCAAGTCCTGCTTGGTAATAGTCAGTCCTTTGCCAAGATTAAATAAGTAACCAAGTTTATTTTCAGACCAATGGGCTGGAAGGCTTTCAATACCTAAAATTTGGCAACTGGCAATGTCTTTGTATGTATTAAGTGTCAAAATCTATCCTCAATTCCTTTTAACTCAGATAAGATTGCTTCAAGTTACTCAGAAAAATAGTCCGAATCGAGTTGCTTAACCTCGAAAACCTGACGAGTCGAAACCCCCACCCCAAAATCAATCATAAGCCCAGTTAAGCGCTCGCCGTCGATTAAAACAATTTTGCTATCGACGTTATTTACATACTCTTTGGCTTCGCGGCTAAACGATGATGTCGTTATGAACACTCCTTTCTTCGCGCGTTCGCCTTGTAGGGCTCCTGCGAACTTCTGGATCTCGGGTCTACCAACGACATTGTCCCAGCGTTTAGCTTGAAGGTAGATGGTATCCAGTCCCAATCGGTCTTCGCGAATAATTCCGTCAATACCACCGTCAGCACTTGGCCGCGTAGCTTCTCCAGCTTCCTTTCGAGAGCCGCCGTATCCCATTTTGATCATTAAATCGACGACCAAACGCTCAAAGAAAATCGGGGAGGAGTCTTTAATTTGGCTCATTATTTCTGAGGCTAACTCAGCCCTTAACCGCTGGTAAGCGGCTTCAATAGCCTCTGTAGGGGTTGCTTCATCTGACGCCACTTCCTGAGCAGGATTTGTGTCGCTGTTTGATTCTGATGTTTGGTTAGTAAATTCCTGAAACTCATCAAATTGACGAAGGTCGCGTGCTTTAAGTTCAGCATAACCTCGTTTTAAAAGCTTTAGTCCGCGTTGGGTTATTTGAACATGACCGCGCTTAGGATACTCAAGCAGGCCTGCTTTTTTAAGGTAGGTTTTTGCCCAGCCGATGCGGTTTTCAATAATTGACTGGTTACCACTTGGAAGCAGCTCAGCACGCTCTTCGTGACTTAAACCGAACTCATCACTCAACCGCTCATAGAGTGAACGTAAAGTGTGAGTTTGCTCGTCTGAGACCATTTTAAGTAGTGGAAGCAAAATACTTTGGTAATCTGGAATACTCATGCCGACAGCTCCTCAATCATCTTTTTGATCTTGTCGGTGCATTGTTTGAGGTCTGCATCAATTTCCTCGAGTGGACGAGGGGGCTCGAATACGTAAAAGTGTCGGTTGAACGGAATTTCAAAGCCTACGATACCGACTTTGCCGTCTTGCTCGTCGCGCTTGCTTTCGTCTATCCAGGCGTCAGGCACGTGTGGTTTGACTTCACGTTCAAAGTATTCGTAAATGTCTTCCGTTAGGGGTACGTTTTCAAAGTCGCGTAAGCCAACATCAGCTTCTGCATTACCTTTTTTGTCGGTACAGACATCAGCGTCGCTGTCGCGCTCGCTTAAGGCATTGAGCACGGCTTTTAGTTGTGCAGCGGTTAGCTTTAAGTCGCTTGCTTTGAGTTCGGCGCTCAGCGCTTTTGTGAAGTCATCACGATTTGTGAACAGGGTGTCAGCTTCAATACGCTGAATAGCCTGTTTCAGTCGGTAAAAATCGTCGGTTTTAAGCTTTTGCAGTGCCTTTTCGTCTTCTAACCGAGCGACACGCTCTTCACTGCCCTGGAAGTTAAGTCGCAATGGGCGTTCAATCGTGATGCGACGGTAGCCGAAGGCTTCGTTTGGGAATAACTTGCTGTTTTTGGCTTCTTCCATAGCGCCGTATAAACGCACCAGTTCGTTGATGTTCTCTTCAGTGAGGTACTTGCGTTTGCTGCCGAGTGATTTACGCATTTTGGCGAAGGCTTCACTGCCGTCAATCAATTGCAGCTTGCCTTTACGCTCCGGCTTTTTGGCATTGGATAAGATCCAGATATAAGTGCTGATGCCGGTATTAAAGAACATATCGGTCGGCAGAGCGACGATGGCTTCGACCAAGTCGTTTTGTAGCAGGTGACGCCGGATTTCGGATTCACCGCTACCGGCAGAGCCGGTAAACAATGGACTTCCGTTTAAGATAATACCGATACGAGAGCCACCATCACGTTTGTTTCGCATTTTGCTGACCAGATGCAACAAAAAAAGCAGTGAACCGTCTGAAACACGGGGTAGCCCTGGACCAAAGCGACCATCGGAGCCTTTTACCTTGTGCTCGTCGTTAACAACACGTTGAGAGGCTTTCCAGTCCACCCCGAATGGAGGATTTGCCAGCATGTATTTAAACCTCTCATGCGCCAGCTGATCGTTTGAAAGCGTGTTACCCAGTTTAATGTTCTCAACCTGTTGGCCTTTTATCATCATGTCGGCCATACAAATAGCGTAGGACTCGGGGTTGAGCTCCTGGCCAAACAGTTTAACGGAAACCTTTTCACTGATTGACTGAATATATTCTTCGGCTTCTGACAAGAAGCCACCGGTGCCTGCCGTTGGATCATAAATGGTAATGATGCTGTTAGGCGAAAGCACTTCTTCCTGGCCGGTCATCAATAACGAGGTTGCTGCATGTACACAGTCACGCGGGGTAAAGTGTTCACCGGCGGTCTCGTTTGAGCTTTCAGCAAACTTGCGGATGAGCTCTTCAAAGATAAGGCCCATGCCGTAGTTAGAGATATTGTCGGTTGATAAATCAATCTTGGAGCCGAATTGTTGAGTGACCTGATATAGCAGGTCAGCTTCAGCCAGTTTCAGCACAAACTCTTCAAAGTTAAAGTGCTCGAATATCTCACGGGCAGAGCTGCTAAATGACTGTACGTAAGAGATTAAATCCTCTGCTGTATGGGTATCCGACAAAGTTGCCAAAGTCAAAGCTGAGGCGTTGTAAAAATCATTCTGCGACTCGCGTAACAATAATTGCTCACGGACTGCGTCTGGTTTGTTCTGATGCTGATTTGCTGCTTCTAATACCTTTTGTTTATTCGGCGCTAAAACACACTCTAAGCGACGTAAGAGGGTAAAGGGCAATATGACCCTTCCGTACTGAGATTGCTTAAAGTGGCCACGCAGCAGGTCTGCCACCGACCAGATAAAGGAAGCGGTTTGAGAGTAGTTTTCAGTATTCACAGCACACCCTGTTGTTTGTTATATCGTCCTTAAGTTGCAGTCATTATGCCACGGATAAATCCGATGTCACTGCCAGCAGGGTAAACGATGTTTGCGACAGTTTGGGTCGCAACCGAGGTAGCGTCTTGGGCTACCTTGTTAACTACTGTCAGTTCACTGTCACCTTTAAGTGCTTTCTATCGTTAATGCCATCGAATAAGCTGACCTTCACTTAATAAAACAAACTAAAGGATTAGAAAATGAAGTTGGCAGATAACAAGTCATACGACATAAGCAAGGCGCTAAATGTTAAGCTCAAAGGGAAATTAAACAAGAGTATTGTAGGCAACATTAGTGAGCGCACGTTAATTCGTGCTAAACAAGGGATTCCAGTAAGCGCTTATAGCGTCAAGCATATAGCATCGGAGCTAGGTTGCCAGCCAGAAGACTTGCTCAATCAAAATGATGTTTGTTGGTTAAGCACTCGAAATGCAAGCCTAACAAATCCTGCAGCGATAAACATTCATGCGTCTCTCTCTGAGTTTATAGACGGCGTTATCGCCGCAGCCGGGATACTGAGTTACAAACTTGATCAAAGTGATCTGGAGCTTTCGGTAGATTTTAAAACGACGTCACTTCGTCTCGAACTGCGTCAACTAGAGAGTGGCATCAAAAACTATTGGAGCGTTAAAGCCGGATACCCCGATGATACCGGAATTACTTATATTGAATCGAATGATTCTGCAGAGCTTCAACTTGAGTTAGCAGTGGAGCGCTTACGTATGGGTGTCACGGATAACGTAATCATTAACGGTATAAAGCAGTTTAGTTACTGCCATAAACCAGGTTGGTTGGTCATGTTTCACAAGTTTAAGCCGAACGATTTTGAAAGTTACGTAGGTGAACAGCACTTCTTAAATGCAGAAGACTTTCAAACAACTTTGAATGAGTGGTTGCAGGGTAACAAACTGACGGACGTAAATAGCGAGGAAGGGGGAGTCGCCATCTCAGTAGACAAAAAAGAATTAGGCTGGAATGTAGCTCTTTTTAGTCGCGCAAACTTTGGGCCTGGTGGCGGTGTCGTTGAAGCTGCAATACCCCCTAATTTCGCTAAAGAAATAACGACGGAAATACGTAGTAAAGATAAACCGATAAGCTGTATATCGAACCCAAAGTGCGGATCAAAACTAAAGTTTGGTCCGTGTAAGCAGTCAGTTTCAACTTATTAACTGACTAACTAAAACTAACTGAAAAGGAGATTATGATGGGACTTAAAAATGGACCGAGCAAAACGGGCGGACCTAGCGGGAAAGGTCGTAGTAACAACCCACCATCAAAAAAATAACGGCGTGTCTTCGTGCTAAATAAAGAAGAAGCCTAATCGGCTTCTTCTTTTGTTTCTAATCAGCTTCTATATCACTTTCCGCATCACGCTCAGCAATGCACTGCATAATCCAGTCATCAATTTCATCTGCTACCCATGCCACGGCTCGGCCACCTAAAGATACCGGTTTTGGGAATTGTCCTTTGGCCATGTACTTGTAGATAGTAGGGCGGGCCAGGCTGGTAGCGTGCATGACTTCTTTAACTTTCATTAGTTTCATTGTGCTTCTCCTCTTAGTGTCAGAGGATGATGTAGGGCTGTAATTTTTTAGATTAGATATAAACCTGTGGCGCTCTTTGCAAGCCTTCTTGAGTGCGGATGTTAGCGAGGGAAAAATAAAGGCGGCTTGGAAGCCGCCGTTTAGAAAATAAATTAGCAGTTAACTGCGGATATGGTATCGCTACGTTGTTCGGCAACGCGCTCTAACATCCATTCATCGACTTCTGAGTCTACCCAGGCTACTTTTTTTCCTAAAACTCGAACCGGCTTAGGGAAGGTGCCTTCGTTGACCATTTTATAGATTGACGTTCTACCAAGCCCTATGCGCTCTCTCACTTCGTTTATTCTTAAAAATCTCATGATGATTTCCTCTGTTCGGTTTGTTTCAAAGGATTAGTGCGAGCTGTAACGAATAATTATAAACAACCAACCCTGAGAATTTGAGACCTATATTACCGCTGTGCATCGATACATTAATACTTAAGGAATCCATATGCACAAGCAAATCACAAATGATAAAAGCGCTGAGTTCAACTCAGAGCGAGAGTTGTTGGACAAAGCGTATCTCCTAATCCAGTCACGATTCAAACAGGGAGAGGGCTTTACCGAGCCTGCAATGGTTAAAGAGTTCGTCCAGGGGAGCTATCAGCAGTGCTCAAAAGAAGTCGCGGGTTTACTTCTACTCGATAGCCAACACCGACTCATAGATAACGTTGAGTTTGAAGAGGGCGAAGAGCTAGCTGCTTCCAGAGTGTACCGAGAGGTACTTAAGGTTAATGCTGCCGCTGTTATTGTCAGTTATTTCTCACCGGCTAAAGAGCTGAGTCACTCTGACAAAGAGCATGAGTTATCAACACTTAAGTCGGCTCTGAACCTGATTGACGTATCCCTACTGGATTGTATGTTGGTAACTGATGAGGTCGTCTCGCTTGCTGAGCGGGGGCTACTATGACTGGGCGGCTGTACTGCTAGGGTACAGCCGTTTTGCATCCTGAGTTTTATAAATCAGCTAATCTGACCCAACGCTTTCTGCGGCCACTTAACCTAGGTTTCTTTATTTTTTGGCAAGCCCCGTAGTCTCCGTTTACGTCATAAGCCATTTTTATAGCGGAAGTAAGCGACACAGCCATGTCTTCATCGAGAGCTATATCAGCAATGTCCATAGGCACATGAGGCCGTTGAAGATGGAGAGACTCAACATAGCTTTCAGCTCCGGCATAAGCACCGGAAAGGCAGATAGCCATAGTTTCAGGGTCTGCATGTCGCTCGACGAAATTGTAAAGATACTGCTGTGTACAGACAAAACCGTGACCGTAGAGCCGAAGGAAAAGCAGGGCGCAGACCAAAGCAGTATCACCGCTTTGTCTACCAAAAGCGTTTGAGCGAATGAGCTGGTACGCGTAAACACCTGCCGCTTCAAAAGCTCCATATGTCGGATTATTCCAAATTTCGTTGGACGCTTGTTTTACTGCAGACTCCAACGCATCCCTTTTAATGTAGTAAGGGTCGTCGTGAAAGTGATTGTGAATGAGTTCGATATGCTTTGCGTCAAAGGTAAAAGGATTATACATGATGACTCCAAGTTTCAGATGTGTTGATTGATCGTGCTTGTTCTCAAAGCATCGGTCTGAGCCGTAATGTTTTATTGCGATAGTTAAGAGCCCATCGGATTTCAGACCTATATCACTGCTGTGCATTTACCAAATTAGGAGGTTAACAATGCACACACTTGATAAAGGCTTTTACTCGTCAGCCAACAATGAAGCTGAGCGAGACGTTTTTCATCGCGCCAGCCAGATCCTGGAAGAGCGTCATTTACGAGGCAAAGAGCCTTACAACCCGAACGTCATTAAGGATTTCCTGACGTATAAGCTGGCGCACTACGAGCGTGAGGTATTCAGCATCATCTTCCTGGATGAAACGGGACACTTCATCGAGTACCGCGAGCTGTTCTACGGCACCATCAATGCGGCCAGTGTGTACCCACGGGAAGTGGTTCGAGCCGCACTGGAAACCAAGGCGTCTTCACTCGTCCTGTCACATAACCACCCCTCAGGAGAGCCGGAGCCTTCCAATGCGGATATCCGTTTGACGGAGCGCCTGCAAAAGGCCCTGGCTGTTATCGACGTTGACGTGAAAGACCACATCGTTGTCGGCAAAGAGTGCGTGTCATTCTCTGAGCGCGGTCTTCTTTAGCGCTAGTTCACTTGTAACCTAATACTGGAGTAAACCTTTATGGCGGCAATATTTAAGACACCGGCATCGAGAAAGTGGGTAGTGCTGGGAATTAAGGCAGCAATAACCGCATTAGCGCTTTTACCGCAATTGCGAGAGCGCCAGCAAAATACTGGATGCTTACGGTCAGAGTCAGACTTTCCTAACGCTATGTCAGCAAGCCCGCTTGGCCTGCTTCTGCTCGATGAGAGGGGCTATGTCATCACGTCCTACCAAATCCGTCACCACATCAGGGATGACTCTACGGTTGATAGTGAAGGCATTAAACGGGCAGCGTCCACAGCGAAAGCGTATGGAGCTGTTTTAACGTTCGACAAAGGTGTGTATGCCAATGGCCTGTCGATAGAGCCTGACGTTGTTGAGAGCGTTAGAGCGGCTTTGGAAGAGGTCGGTGTACGGCTGTTTAACCAAAGTTTTTCGTCTAGAACTGCACAATAAACGTCTGATGAAGCTTGGAGGCGGAGAGTGCTTTCCGCCTCTTTATTAGGTTTTGCTTGAAGCTATTACTAGAGTGAACGGCCAAGCCAGTACTGAGGGCGTCGGTGGTCGTGTGCAATAGCGAGAATTTGAATGTCGTCTATGGACCGCCGATAAATTATCGATAAAGGGAAACGGTGTAGAGGGGCCTTTCGGATACCTGGTTTTGCTTCAACTTGCCAAGCGTCAGGGTTGTCGACAATTAAACTAACCAGAGCTGAAAACTCGTTAATGAGCGCTTGCCCAAGTCCCTGAACCTTTGATTCATAATAACCGACAGATTCGAGAAACTCTGATTCCGCAGCAGGATGAAATGTGTAGCTCATTTAATCAGAGCTTGAGCTTTTTTTAATACAACATCGCTTGGAACAGGATCTACTGCGCCTGAATCTAATTGCGCGGCTCGATCTTTAGCAACCGACAACCATTCAGACTTGAGTTCATCAGCCGAAGGGGAGTCGATACTTTCTACAAGCTTTTGAATGAGGTGAGCTCTATCTTCTGCAGATAGGTGCATCGCTTCATTTTCAATTTTTTTTAGTTCCATTGCTCCAACTCCGTAACTTGAGTCTTTAGTAATTTTGGCACGATTTTGAAAGCGATACCACTTTATCGAGCTTCAGTGTAAAACGCTTTAAATAGGACATAGATATAGACTGGGAGTTCCGCGGAACTCCCGTATATGACACTTCATTTATTACTACACCCAAACCATCGAGTCCCATCTCGGTAACGTTTGGTTGCGGCCTTCGCAAAGTAACTAAGACGAAAGAAGGCATTGCCAAACTGATTGAAGTAGTCTGGCGAATTACGGTTGAGTTCGTATATCGCATTTTGGGGAAAGTGAACCAAGCCTCTGATATCGAAAATGTCGCACTCGAGAGCTCTTGCCCAAGACATTTCAATACGAAGTCTCATCGTCTCCGCTGCGGTGTTAAACTTTCCCAGCTTGTGATAAGCGTCTTTATTCAGGAAGATAGCTACGTGGTAGTGGGGAGGCCGATTAACATCGGGTTGCTCTTTGACCCAACAGTAACGAAGTTCGCAAGGATGTACACGCTTACCTTGTCGCTGTTTATTTTCCTGGTCCCATCGGATTTCATCATTCAACGCCTTGAAGAACTTTGAAATGAGCGCGTCATTGTCACCCCACGGGCAGTTAAACTGTCTTAGGTCGAACCTAATCATCAATGTGCGAGAGTATCGGTTCAGCGAGGCTGTTACGCACTCGTACATCCTATCTAGATAATTTTCAATTAAGTATCCGTGGTTGTGATTTACCTTCAGGCCCTTGTATAGCTCTTCTTGTAGCAGTTTTAGATTGGTGTTTTCGGGTAAGCGTTTCATGCAGTAGTTTCCTTATGATCGATTGATTCATAAGGTCATGCCGCCCTGTAAACTTTTATATTGATTCATTGGTTTAGCTTCCTCTAAAGGGGGCTACTAGTTATTGCTTACTTGTATATATTACCTATACCGACATAAGCAGATATTTCTTAGCCGGATTTGCTTGGTGATTAACGGGGGAGCCATTAAATATTCTCGATAGCGAGCGAATCCTTAATTTAAGAGTTATATCAACTTTAGAAATCTAGAGGTTTGTTTCAGGGATTAGCAAGGTTGGCTTTTCGAGCGCTGACTCCTCAGTAAGAAGTTCGATTGATAACATGGCGACGTGACAGTTAATGCACCAAGTTCAAACTGTGCTTTATTCGGAGTATATAGCAGCAAAGCCCTTTGTTTACAAAGCTTTCACTTCTTAAAGTAGTGTTTTTTATTATGCGTTTTAAATGTGTTTTCTAAACACCTTAAGGGTGTTATCGTTGTTTTAATGTGTCGTTTTAATTACGTTATATTGTTTTTAATTGAGGTAAAAGTGATGGCAATTCACAACGAGGTTACTGATGCAATCGGTTCTTGGGATCTTAAGAGTGAAGCTAAAGTAGCTTGGCTATATAACAAACTGATCATTGATGGGATGATTCGGCGACCAATATCCATGGTTAAAAGCTCTGAAAGAAGATATGAAATCAGCCAGGTTGAGGAGACGAAATTTAAGAATCTTGGGCCGGCGCAAACTAAGCAATGGCGGAATGAATTAGATACGGAATATCAAGCTTCCGGCTTAAGGGATGGTGATATACGCTGGATAAAAGAGTTGTCCCACGACCAAGTGTTCTTGTGTTGGCTTTATGTGGCTACAACATATGGGCAAAAACGAAAAGACGAGTCCCAAAGTGGCTGGATGTCTGAATTTTATGAGCACTACCCCTTGAAGTTCTATGACGCTGACGCAGAATCGGCTAATAACCTGGCCTTTGACTACTTGTCTCTAGGTTTAGAAAGTAGCCCTGCAACCAAAGAAGGGTTGTTGTCCAACATTTTGGACTTCGTGAGTATTTTTAATCCGTCTTTTGAAGTGAAAAGTGACTATCTAATAGGCTTGAAAGCCAAGGTCGATGAAGCCTCAGTGTGCGATTACTTTAAGTTCGCGGAAGATGGAAGCTTAAATCAAATTAAGTGGCTTTGGTCCTATTTAAGAAAAACGCAAAAGATGCCTGGTCAAATAGCCGACTCTATGGAAAAGCACGGTTTGTCAAGAGTTTATGGTGCCTTCCATCTTTGGGGTAGAGACCCGCAATTTAAAAATGAAATAATTCGACTAGCCAAAACTGCATATAAGAATAGTGTTGAAGTTTCTACTGGCGGCAGAAAAGCGAGAGTTAACCTCACGCTGTCAACTGAAGTTAAGGAGCTTCTGGAAGATATGGCCGGAGGATCGCGCTATAAAAGTCAGTTTGTTGAAAATTTAATTTTAAATGCAAAGAGAAGTGCTAAGTAAGGCTTATACTGGTGTATAAACGGTACTTAAAGACTGGTGCTACATGTGGTGCTATATTTAGTGTGGTTTATACTTTTGTGTAATTGTAACAGCTGGTTTGGGTTTTTATTCTAATCCGGCCCCGGGCACCAATTCCGATTAGATTAAACTTCAGTTCCCTTTGAACTATTTTAGTGTTTTCCCCAGCTAACTTTAACTAGTATTGCTGGTCTTACAATCATTCCTCTCGCATTTTGTGGCCTTGCAGAGCAAGGGCGTGCAGCACCGTCAAAACCGTTAGAACTGCCCTCATACCCAGCACAAGACTGGGAGTCGCTCTAAGACATCTGGAAGGTAGCGTTTAGAAGCCGCTTAAGGCTTCTTCCGCCACTCTCCATCGACATTGATGTAAAGGCCTGATTTAGTCAGCTCAATGGCACGCTTTCCGGCTACTAACTCAACATCGGCAACAGCAATGTCGTTCTCGTTAGCAATTCGGGTGTATTCTTTACGGCGAGCCTCGTTAATTTTCTTAACGATTTGCTCAGTAACTTCTGTCGATTCTACTACTCCCAGGTAACCGTCAGCTTTTTCGCCCACCAGACCTTGTTCCTTCGCTTCACTTAATTGTGCCTTTGCCTGTTGCAAATCTAACTGTTGTGCTTGCGCCAGCGGGCTTGATAAACCAATAAAAGTAACTAATAGCAGCGTCAGTAAATATTTCATAGTTGCATTCCTTTGTCGTTAAAATAAGCCACTGGATTCAGAAATTACATCGTCGAGCGCTTTATCAACTTTGACGTAAATTTGGTGTTCAATCTTAACATTTAGGTTGATAGTAATGGGCTCTTTAGGCGCAGCTACCTGAACCGTTGGGGTACACCCCAAAACGAAAAAAGGTACGCTTACTAGTAAAAACAATTGTCTCATATCATCCCCTGATTAATTGATTTTCTGTTGTACTCGCTTACGAATGGCTTCGTTCAAGCTGTTACTAAGTGTTAGTCCTTTCATCAATGCAGGTAAGTCCTCTTCTAAATTTACGTTAAGTTCTACCGGGCGTCCATTTTCTACCTCAGGGTTTGAGCCCTTTAATTTCACCGCTAAGGTCAACTTACCGTTTTTATCATAGTCGATCACCGTGGACAGCTGCTGATAATAGAAGTTACTAAGAACGCCGGCCAGGGTCTGTAAACTCGGATTATTGCCGGCTACCGACACTAACGCCGATGAATCTACCTGCAAGTGACCACCGGGAGCCAGGGCATTTAAATAACCTCGGTCAACTGTAAACTGGTTAGAGTCCCAGTGCACTGGTATGGTTCCGGAGACATTACCGTCTATCGCCACTTTATTACTTGGGTATTGGCGCATAAGCTCGCCCAGAGAAATTTCTTCGAAAACAACGGGCAGTGCAAACTTGTTGGCCATAGAATAGCTTTGGTTAGGAATACTGATACTTCCGCCAAGGCCTTTTATGCTGTGGCTGGTTAAGTTAAGCGTGGACTGTTTGGGGTTATCAAAGGGTATTTGAGCCCCAAACTCAGCCGTTACAGGGCCTAGCGTAAATCCCTGTTGCACACTACTGATGTAAAGTTGAGCGTTATTAACATGGAGCTGTTCGTTATTGGCATTAAACTGAAAGTTGAGGCTACTATCAACCGCCGATAAAGTATCCGCAACCCAGTCGCTTTGCTGAATATCGACCTGACCATTATCGAGCTGCCAGCGATTATCATTCCAGTCGAAGTTTACGTCTGCGTGACCATTAATCGTCGCTTTACTGATAACAACCTGAGGCGCGAAGTGCTTGAGTAGCGCATCGAGTTGTGGTGTTTGCTTCCAGTTAAAGTCGTGAATTTTAACCTTACTTTGTAAGCGGTTGGTTGTAATTTCGCTGTGATGTTGTACACGAATGTGCTCGCCAAGTCTAAGTTCTCCGTTACCGATAAGCTTTTGCTGTCGATATTTAAAGTCACTGTTAAAAGCCGCCTTTATTTGAGGTAGCTGATCAAAACTAAGCGCGTCGGCATGAATACTGAGACCAAGCTCAGCGGTAATGTCGTCAGGCTCTGAGTATGGATAAAAAACATGTGAGAAATTGACGACTGCAGTGGCATCGTTATTTAAGTGCGAGAACTCAATGTGCGTCGACTCAGTGCTTTGGAGCGTGGCAGCCTCATTTGAAATCTGACCGGAAAACGCTGCTGTAAGCTTATTAATAATCAATGATTGCTCTGCAACGGGTAAGGCTACGTTGTCGAGCTGAAGGTTTAAATGATCGAAATTAACTGAGTTAAACTGCCACTGTTTTTGCTCAACGGACAGCTCTGATGAGAGGTTGAGTGTCTCGTTTTTCTTGCCCTTAGCAACGGCTTTGGCACTAACAGGCCAGTGAGTCTTATTTACTGCCTGCTGAATTTTAAGCAGCGGCAATGCAAGCTGATCATTGCTACTTAACTGCCAGATTACTGATTCTAATTGTACCGGCAACTCAGGCACGTTTAAGGACATTAGATTGTTGGTTTCACCATTCAATTCAAGTGTATAGAAGTTAATAACGCCTTTACTCAAATTAAGCTGAAGCTTGCCCGATGCTGCGGTGGTGCTATCAGCCGCGACTATTTCAACGCTATCTTTAACCGACAGCAATAATTCACCGGACAGGGCGGATGTAATGCTTTCAAGGCTTATGAATTCAGTATCAGGTGAAAAGTTACCTCGCCATTGTGCACTCATTGGAATTTGCCCGGTGCTTAGACTCTCTGCAACGCGCCGAGCTGCCAGTAAGTAGCTCGCGTTGGCGGTGAGCTGGCCTGAGCTATAGTTGTAATTTGCCCGCAAAGTGGCACTGCCGTGTTGAGCGGAGAGATCAAGACTGCCATTTTCTCGGGTCAGTTGCAGAGAGGCTGCAACAGGCTCCAGGCTGTTAACTTTTAGCTGGAGCGGTTCTCGGTTTAATAACTTAAAAGTCGCTGAAATTGGCTCTGGTAATAATGTTCCTTTTACGCGCAGAGATTTGATATCAAAGCGTTCCGGAACTATGGTCGGCACTTTGGCGGAGAGTATCTGTCTTAGGTTTAGTACGGTTGAGGACTGACTTGCGGAGGACTCTGGTAATGAGTCTATTGTTAACTCCAGCCGCTCAATAATAATGTGATTAATTGATAAGCGTTCAAACTCTATGCTCCAGTCGCTGATACCAAGCGATTTGAGTTGTTGATTCAAATAGGAATAACCTAATAGACCTATAGCGAATGCAATAACTAATATTGTAAGCAGTACGCGCCATAGCTTCATTCCGATATCATTCCCTTTGATAAACGCTGAGTTCCAATTGTAGCTCAACCAATATAACCAGCACTTGGGTTCTCTACAAGTTAGTGTTCTGTATAAAAATTGACCAACCCATAAAGAGGGTATACTCTATTGTTATAGAAATAGTTGAGTCACTTATTCATAAGTGCCGATTATCATAAGTTCATATAATTAATTGCGCTGGCTTCAGGTCTACTCATTATTTTCTTTGGCTTCTAGTCAGAAATTGCTAGCAAAGGTTAAAGTTCTGTAAAGGCTCTTTTATAGGGTGGATGACAAAGATAGTCTGAGAGCTGTCTAATAATTCACCTGTAGTGGCTTTGACTAACTTGTGACAGGAGCTGACCGTGAGCACGATAACCAATACAGCAGTCAATGTGACGCCGGATAGCCCGGCGTTTCTGGGAAGTAGTAATCCGCTGGAAAATGATGCTCAGTACAGTTATTTCTTTAATGGCTGTTTCATCTATTCGTACAACCATACGACAGGTCGTTGTGCCTGCCTTACTGAGCTCGATGTTGCTACTACCACAGTTAAGCCTTACGGATTGGTCGATAAGCATTACGTTGTTATCGGTGATAAGGCATTTCGTTCTGTCACACAAGCTCAAAAAGCCAGAAGTAAAGTGTCTGTCGCAAATGCTTCTAATGATAATAGCCCGGGTAAACATCCGGCACTTCCTACCATAGAGCAATTGTCTCCGATAAAATCGTTAGCCAGGATAGAGGAATGGTTTAATACGGACTTTGAAGCTAAATGGGAAGCCTATAGAGAAACCCCAGAATTTTACAACCTTATTCAATATTACCTGGCACTTAGCTGCGACGCTTATAAACAAAAAGCGGACACAGCATTTTTGGATGCAGGAATTGAGTTCTATTTAAGTATGGCCCATTACAGTTGGTTAAACCCATCTATTCTGCATAATGCGGCCTGTGTTTACTGGTTAGCCGGTGAGAAGGAGAATGCTCTCGATTGCATAGAGTTAGCTCTTAACTTCCGTTACTCAGGTATGGACAGTTTATTAGCAGATGAAGACCTTCAGGGACTTAGAAAAACTCGAAGATTCCGTCAGTTGGTACGTGAGTATGAAGCTCTTAAGCCTCGGTTTAATTATGTGACACTTGAATTATTTGAGGTGTTCGAAAATTTCGCAGTGCAACAGCCCGAACCTTTTGTCCGGTTCATGCGCAGTCATCTTTTAACCAATTTCAGGTTTTACGATATATCGGATTTAAACGCACGCATTGACGCTAGCGAAGATGAAGATGAGCGTGAGTACTGGCAACGTCTTGCCGCATTTAATAACAGTTATCTTTACAAGTATATGTTGATTGATGAGCCTATGGAGCTTTTAACGGAGGAGGGCAAGACTAACTACCAACGTTTTCAACAGTATCGGCATTATCGAGTACTGAACCCTATTGTATTTGCCCGAGTTTCAGAGCAACTCTTTCATCATGCTCATTACTGGGCCAGCAGACATCAGGGTGTTTTTAATGAAAGAGATCAAGCATTGCTGTCACAGAGCTTTCAGCTACTTGAAGAGTTTAGTGTTGCGACGGAAAGCCTGTGTTTTGAAAAAAGAAATGAGCTTATGGAGAAGGCTAAGAGCTATGACATTCACCACTATATGCAGAACTTAAAGCGCTTTTAATTATTCTGCCTGACGAATGGTCAGGTTAACTCTGCAGCGCCCTGTAACGGGGTGAACTCCGTCCTTAAGTTGCTGTACCCCGTGATACCGGAGTCTGTCACTCCCACCCCAAACTAAAGCATCCGCGTGTTGAAGCTGAAACTTGTGGTATTTCTCCGAGCGTTTAAATCCACCCCATAAGAAGTTAACCGGTAAACCAAAGGAAAAAGAAACGATAGGCTTTGTAAAATCCGCCTCATCTTTATCCTGATGCAGGCCCATTTTTGCGCCGGGTAAATAAACATTAATAAGACAGGAGTCTGGTTTAAAATTTTCAAATCCTGCAAGTGCTGCCGCTTCTATTGCTTTGGTTTTAATGAGAGAGGGCATTTGGGGCCAGGGTGCTTTGGTGACTGGGTCAATCCTTTGGTACCGATAGCCCTGGCTATCGCTCAGCCAGCCATACTCGCCACAATTACTACTTTTGACTGACATTTTATGCCCGGCGGGCGTTTGTAAGTGACGTAAGGGAGCGCTCTTTAATACACCGCGAACGTCGGTTAACAAGGCCTCGTCATTTTTAGCCAAAAACTGATGAAACAGTGTTGCCTGTTCACTAATATTTGAACGCAGTGGTTCAGAACCCAGGTTGCCGAATAAATCCAGAGAGGTCATGTTATGTCTTTGCTAAAGGTAAGCTCATTAGAATGCGATCTTCACCAGGCCCTAAGTAATCTTTAATAGAATCAGTCGTCTGAAAGCCAAACCTTTCATATAAACAAACGGCGGATTTATTTTCCGGGGAAACGCTCAATTCAAGGCGTTTATAATGAAGTGACTGGGCAAGCAAAATAGACTGCTGCAGTAATTCCTTACCCAATCCCTGTCCCTGAAAGCTTTTTCCAATAAGCAAGGACATAAGTGCTAAAGCGTTGTCAGCCAGAGGGACCATAAGGCTGTAGCCAGCCACTTTGTTATCAACTTTCAGTGATAAAAATGTATCGCGCCACTGTTGCAAAGCCTGATAAAAAAATAGAGGAGGGTATGCCTGGTTTGAGTAGAGCTGCTTTTCCAGAAACGCCATTCTGGCAATGTCATCATAAACCGTTTTGGCGATGGAGAACTCATTCTCATTGTGAGCAGTTGCTGTTAGCGAACCGACACACAAACGGCAGTCCTCCTCGATGGGGGCTGAGGCTTCGACATAACGCAGTTTATGAGATGCTCGCTCACGGTTAGTGGAAACCTGGTATATACGTTCTCTGGGTTCTTTTTCCTCAGTCATGGCGCTTTACCCGGCGTTTGCCGTTAATCATAGGTCGGATAAGCTCTATTTTACCAAAGTAAGCGGTAATAAATACGGCAATAATGTGAATAATCACGAGCGTAAAAATGATGTTGGCGGATATGCCGTGCAATGAGGTTAAAAAGCTGTCTCCATATAGTGCATCCACTTCTTCACGAAGAAAGCCAGTAACAGCCTGAACTAAAAACAAAGCTAGTATAGAAAACACCATAAGGCCACCGAGTGGATTATGACCCTGAGTCTGCTTCACCTCTCTCTCTTTCAGTTCATTAAGATGTTTTTTTATACCAGAAAATGAAGGGAGAAAACTTTTAAAGCGCGCATTAGGAGGCCCAATAAAGCCCCAGACAACACGACTCATAACCAAAGCTGCGGCAGTATAACCTACTGCCTGATGGATGCTGCTGCCATGTTCGAGGAAAAAATAGTTCAGACAAAAGCACAGTACCAATAACCAATGAAAGGTTCTTATAAACTTATCCCAAATGATCATTGGCACTGCCTTTACCGTTATTATTCAGTTTCTTGCTTAACAATATTGCCATCTACTGGGTTAAAGTAAATTTCAACTTTCTGCTTATTCTGGTTAAACCCGTAAATTTCATAACAGTTTCCATCGGTTACTTTAAACTCGTTTATTTCATAACCTTGCTCTTTTAACGAGCTCTGAAATTGCTCCTGATCCAACCAGTTTTCTTTAGGCTCCATAGTGCACTGGGTCATTCCTGACTCAGGGCTGCCGCAAGCTGAAACAAATAGTCCCGCAGCCGCAATAGCTGATAGTTTAAGAAGTTGTTTTCTCATTTGACCTCCAGTTGAATAGAACTTAAGACTAAATGTAGCAACTTCAGACAGATAACGCTAATTCATCCGAAGGTTAAAATGGTAGGGCCCAACTTAACCAAAAGAAATCGAGTCCGTCGTTAGGCTGTTTGATATCAGCGTTTGAATAGTGGGTATAACCTATGGCGACAAGAGCTTTCGAGCTGCGGCTGTATTGCCAGGAGAGTGATATTCTGTCCTCAAATTGAAATTGGGTTGATAAGCGGCGATTACTTATTTGTGTTTTGTCGAAGTAACCGGCACCTATACCAGCCTCTACAAATAACGGTCGCTGAGCTCCGGCTATGTGCCAGGAAAGAATCGGGCTGATAGTAAAAGCCGTTATATTATCTTCTGTATTGTTTGAGTCCTGCCAGTGGTTTAAAGCCGCTTCGACATGAAGTTTTGGTGAGCCAATCCAGGCCGGCAATTCGACCGGTAAGTTTGTTAACCTGTAACCAGCCCTGACGCCCCTTAGCTGATCCGCAGAATAAGCTCCGGTAAAGTGAACCTCATCAGCAAAAGATGGGGAATTTAAGATTATCAGTACAACCAGTGATGCTATACGCCACATATCACTCTCCAATAATAAAAAAAGAGCAATATTTTACATACAAACATGAATGTATGTAAATGAGGGCGTCACCGTTAATTTATGAAATGATTAGCTGCAACCATTTTATAAAAGCAACAAGGGCAACAGGCTGTCGTTGTCGTTTACGGTAGTAAACACTTAATGGGTACTGACAGGGGCGGGCGAAATCATTATAAACTTTTAAGTTAGACAGACCGGGCGTGATAAGACTGCTGTCGATAAGTGCAATTGCCTGTTCTGCCGCAGATAAGTCGAGAGACATTTGTACATCGTTACAGTGGATCATGCGTGTAGAGGCTAACTCCTGGCTGTAAGCTTTTAACATAGCCTGATGATCTGGGTTATCCGGGTTGATTAACCAGGGTAAATGAAATGGGCTTTCATTTGTCTGAATAGCCGAAACTGGTACCAGCTGGTTCTTTTGTAATGTAACAGACTGAATGTTTTTATCCGTCGTCTTGCCATAACCAATAGCGAGATCCCAGCTTTGGTGTTGTATTGCTGATGCCATTTCCGCGGCACTTTCATTAACAAAATGCTCATTACAACGACTAAAACTCAATTGTATGTGAGGATACAGAGAATGAAAGTCTGCAAGCTTTCCGGCCAGCCAAAAACGTAAACGCTCGGAACTGATTGCGACGGTTAGCTGTGTTGTTGTATTGTCACTTAGGTTTCGGGTGCGTTCTATCGTCCGTTCCAGCTGCTCGAATATTTGTTCAATTTGAGGAGCTAGCTCAAGACCCACCGGGGTGAGTGAATGAACTCTGTTGTCGCGTTGAAACAGGCGAACTTCGAGCTGCTCTTCCAGAGTTTGTATTTGTCGGGTTACGGCGGACTGAGTGACTCCAAGCTCTTGTGAGGCTTGCTTAAACGATCCGCTTCTGGCAGCAACATCAAACACTCTCAGTGCATTTAATGAGGGGAGTTTCGTGTTTTTCATATTGATTAATAGTAATCTATAATTAATAAAAAGTAACTTTGATTCTGGCAGTTAAAGTATAAATACGCAATAAGGAGTTTGTGTTGTCTTACTGGAGTGAGTTTTTAACCATTGCCTTGATTCATCTGTTCGCGGTTGCAAGCCCTGGTCCTGATTTTGCGGTCGTATCACGTTATAGCTTAAGTTTTGGGCGTAAGGCAGGTTACTGGGTGAGTCTTGGAATAGCCGCAGGAATTGTCATTCATGTGACTTATTCACTTGTTGGCGTTGCGCTCATCATTCACCAGACAGACTGGTTATATCAAACCCTGCTTTGTGCAGGTGCACTGTACTTAGGTTTTATCGGAACTCAGGCAATTAAAGCCAAACCAAGAAAGGATATGTCGGACAGCGAGCTTGTCTCTACTCAACCACGTAAGCGTAAAGCCTTTATTGTTGGTTTTATTACCAATGGTCTCAATGTGAAGGCAACAATTTTCTTCTTAACCCTATTTACTACTATTATTGCGCCGGAAACACCTTTTAGTATCCAATTTGGGTACGGCGTGTACCTTATTGTTGCAACTGGGCTGTGGTTTTTGTTTTTAACCTGGCTGCTTACTCAGCCCCGTATTTTTAAAACACTCTGGCACTACAGCCACTGGGTAGATCGCACCATGGGCGCTGCATTAATTTTACTTTCACTGAAATTACTGTGGGAATGGGCCAACCTGATTGAGCTTATCGGATAAGGCGTTTCAGGTTATACTGGTTGCAGTTCTTAAAGAAGAGATGAGAAAAGCTCACTATGCAGTTATTTGTGAATGATTTGACCGTTATTGATTGCTCTTACCTATGCCCAGAGAGGGGAATAGTCGGTGAGAGCTGGATTGTTGATATTGTGCTGGATGGCGCTCTAAATGAGCAATCTATGGTGCTGGATTTTGGTCGTGTGAAAAAGCAAGTTAAAGCCATTATCGATAATTCGGTTGATCATAAGTTGGTTGTGCCGGCGGAACATCCATACACAAAAGTCACGCATAACTCCGATGACAGTGCTAACTGGGTTGACTTTGTGCGCCCGGAACAGCGCTCTATCCATTTGTTCTGTCCTGCGGATGCCTTTGCTTTTATCGATGCGGAAGTTGTCTCCATTGAAACGGTTACTGACTACCTTAAAGCCGTCATAAAAAGAGAGTTGCCGGTTAACGTTGAAGGGCTTAGCTTGTTTTTACGACCTGAGAATATTGATGGTTTTTATTATCACTACACTCATGGTCTGAAAAAGCACGATGGAAATTGCCAACGTATAGCCCATGGCCATCGCTCAAAAATCCAGATTAAGTTGGATAACATACGACAGCCGGTACTTGAAAAAGAGTGGTCGGATAAATGGCAGGATATTTATTTAGGTACAACGGAAGATGTCTGCACTCGCAGCAATCTTAAATTATCTGACGCGGCCAGTGATTTGAGCTCTGATTCCAGCCATACTTTTTATAGCTATATTGCTGATCAGGGCCTGTTTGAGCTTGTGGTTCCTAATGCAGAAAACTTTGTTATTGATACCGACTCAACCGTTGAATGTATCGCGGATTATTTAGTTGCAGAAATAAAATCACAAAACCCCGATAAAAAAGTCGAAGTTCGTGCGTTTGAAGGGGTTGGGAAGGGAGCCATTGCCTATGCGTAGAACAATTACCGCTTTTATTTTGTCGCTTTGCTCAATAAACGTTGCATTGGCGGACGAACCTATTGAACTGGAGATAAAAGGGCCATTGACTCAGGGAGCGCTTATTTTAGCTAAATCTGAGCCCGGAGTTACTGCCACTTTGAATGACGAACCTCTGCAAGTTACCGAGCAGGGTTATATTGTTTTTGGTTTCGCACGAAAAGCTCCGCTTAAAAACACCTTAGTAATTCAGAAAGGTGACAGCAGAATAACCAAAGAGCTCACGTTAACGCCTCGTGAATATAAAATTGACCGTGTCGACGGAGTGCCTCAAAAGACGGTAACACCAGATCCCGCACAGGTTAAAAGGGCAAGAAAAGAAGCAGAGAAAGTTTGGGTAGCGCGGCAAAAAGAAACGCAGAGAACGGACTTTCTAACCCCAGTCGTTAAACCTGCAAAGGGGCGTATTAGTGGTGTTTACGGAAGTCAGAGAGTTTTTAACGGAGAACCTCGTAACCCGCATTATGGTGAAGATATCGCAGGGCCGACGGGTACTCCGGTAAAAGCCCCTTGGCCGGGTGAGGTGGTGTTAGCTGAACCCGACTTATTCTATTCGGGCGGCACAATTATTATTGAGCATGGCTATAAAGTCACGACCACATACTTGCACTTGAGCGAACTTAACGTGGACGTTGGCGATAAAGTTAAGCAGGGCGAGTTAATCGGTGCTATTGGTGCTACCGGTCGTGCAACCGGGCCTCATCTTGACTGGCGGGTTAACTGGGGAAATGAACGACTCGATCCAGCGTTACTTCCCCAGCTTTATCAGGACTAACCGGAAGGCGTTAGCCAACCTTTCAACTTATCTGGTTGTTTCACGCTTAACAGGTAACTGCTTTTCGCGGGCTCCAGCCAGGTAAGCTCCAGGGTCATCAATTCATCTCTTCGGAATGCATGAACCGTTACTGTATCCCCGGGAACGTAGCGTTCAAGAATGGTTTTTATGGACTGCTCATTTACCTGCAAGTGATCAACCGCAATAATTCGGTCTCCGGCTGACAACCCTGCATGATAGGCGCTTTCGTCGTGGTAAACATTGATGATCTCCAGCCCTTGTGCAGATGCTTTATATTTTGCGCCGAAGTTTACTCTCGCTGGCTGATCGGCTGCTTTGCCTCCACTGTTGTTGTCATCTACTGGTACTTGCCGTTGAACGTCTAGACCGAAGTTTTGTAGCAACTCGATAAGTGGTATGGAGTCCTTGTTGTATAGCGCGTCTTTTAAGAAGTCGGAAACATCAATGCCAGGATAATGATTTAGCCAACTCAGAACGGTATCATCGGCTGTGCCAATTGAGGTTTTACCGAATTCGTGCCACAGGTCTTTCATGACGTTGCCCAGAGTTAACTTATGCTCAGATTGCAGGCGTAACATTAAATCCAGACTTAAAGCAATTAATGCACCTTTAGCGTAATAACTGACAATGCTGTTAGGCGCATTTTCGTTCTGTTGATAAAACTTAGTCCACGCCAGAAAACTCGACTCGGTAACACTTTGTTGATACTGACCCGCGCCTCGTTCAACTCTTGAGAGCGTATCACCAAGCACTTTTAAATAGCGCTTTTCATCAATGATACCGCTGGCATGAAGCAGATAGTCATCAAAATACGAAGTCATTCCTTCGTAGAACCAGAGCTGCTCGGTATAGGACTCTTTGTCCAGTTGATACGGCAGAAACGCTCGTGGCTTTAGGGTTTTAATGTTCCAACTGTGAAAATACTCGTGGCAACAAAGGCTCAGAAAAGTTTGATAGTTGTCATTCATTTCATATTGATGAGCACTGATAAGATCTTTACGGCTGCATAGTAGGGCAGTTGAGTTTCTATGCTCGAGTCCACCGAAGCCGTTACCGACAACCATGGTCAAAAATGTATAAGACTGGAAGGGGGCTTCGTCGAACATTTGCAATTGGGTTTCACAAATACGAGCAAGGTCAGCGGTTATTCTTGAGGTATCCGCAAAGTGCCGGCCACTTAAAACAAAGGAATGTTTTATCCCGTGAGCGATAAATTCCTCAATGGTCAAGTCACCGATTAAAAACGGATAATCAATTAAAGCGTCGTAGTTTTCCGCCTGAAATGTTCCCCATGAGTGTGCTTGTCCATTTTTTCTTGGCATACCGGTTGCCACTTTCCACTGAGGTGCTTCAGGTGGCGCGTGAAGATGCAGTTCACAGGGAAGATCGGTCTGTCCTTCAACTGCCAGACATAAACTTGTGTTGTTAAAGAACCCCTGGAACTGATCAAGATATGCGGAGCGAACAGACAAGTCCCAGGCGTAGACTTGATAATGGACGGTAATGGGATGGTTTGATTTGTCGAGACGCCAACGATTCTTTGCTATTTGCTCAATCGTTAACTCTTGTCCGTTACTTTCAGCATGTAGCCCTATGATGTGCTTACTAAAGTCTCGTATTAAGTAACTGCCCGGGATCCAGTTCGGTAACCAAAGTTCTTGTTCGTCAACCGCTCGTTCAATAGTGAGCGAGACATTAAATAAATGCCCGTGTAAATCGATGGGGGTTATATCGTAAGCGACCAAGGGACTCTCCTTTGCTTGACACAGCCAGACAACTAGCGATCATAGTAACATATCGATTCATCTCAAAGAGACCCCTATGACAAGCAAAATTTCGGAGCTCGTAACCGGTCAAAGAATAGAAGTTCAATTAGCCAGCTCAAATGTCCCGGCTCGTTTTTTCTCAGAGTTTATAGGTGCAGTTAATGACCGCTGGGTCATTATTAATATGCCGGACGTACGCAAATACAAGGATGTTCGAGATTTTTTGCAAGAGAAAACGCCAGTTATTGTTCGTTTTGTACTCGAAAATGAGAATGGGGAGATCTGTGCTTTTCGTAGCGAGGTAAGTTACGTCATCTCACATCCAACAAAAATGCTTTTCATTTTGTGGCCTAACCAGATAGAGCACAGAGTCATTAGAAAAGGGCGTCGGTTTGACGCTTTTTTGCCTGCCGAAGTAGCCGGAAAGTCGGTGAGCGGTGACGAAGTATCTTTTAAAGGCCACGTGTTGGATGTTTCAGAAAGTGGCTGTCGGTTAAAGCATGAAAAACCGGACGGTAAGCTGGAAGAACTATGGGAAAATGGTAGTAAAATTGTTCTGAATATAGAACAAAAAAGAAATGGTGATCTCACCCTTAATGCAATAGTCCGACAAATAAAAGTGCTTGAGGAGCAGGTTGAGTTAGGCGTGCAGTTTATGGGAAATCAGAAGGAGCAAGTCAATTCACTTTTCTCAGGAAGCTTAGTTGATATTGATGAGCTATCGAGACTAGAGTCTTCAGCGCGATGAATAAACCGATAAAAACGCAGTGGCAGTTACTGATGGACAATCGTAACCGCTTTTTTTGGTTATTGCAGGCGGGTGGCTGGATAGGCTACGCATTAGTGAATTATATTGGCTCACTAATGCATGAAATGCGAGACATATACACCTTGATTATTATTCTTGGTGCCTATGCTGGTTTTTTGATAACAATCCCTTTGCGGTATTTGTATCGCAGAATATGGGAGCTGCCGCCACCTTTGATGGTTCTTATCGCAATTGGTGTTTCATATATTACAGCGGTAGCCTGGGCCATTGTTGATAACGCAACCTATTGGGAAATTTACAAATTTGGGTTTCGGCCGGACAGTCCTTTTTTCTATTTAAAAAACAGTTTGGCTAAGTTCTACATTGTTCTTAGCTGGAGTGGATTGTATTTTGGCATTAAGTACTATCAGATGCTGCAAGAAGAAAAGCAAAAAGCGTTGCTTGCCTCGTCTATGGCGCATCAGGCACAGTTAAAAATGCTGAGATATCAGTTGAACCCGCACTTTTTGTTCAACACTTTAAATGCGATATCGACACTGATTCTGCTAAAAGACAACGAAAAAGCCAATTTAATGGTAAACAAACTTAGCCGCTTTTTGCGTTTTTCGTTAGATAATGAGCCGATTAAAAAAGTGACGCTAGAGAAAGAAGTTGACGCGCTGTTGCTGTATCTGGATATCGAGAAAGTTCGTTTTGACGAGCAACTTGAAATTGATATTCATTTGTCCGATGAGACAAAACACGCGTTGGTTCCAAGTTTGATTTGCCAGCCTTTGATTGAAAATTCAATAAAGTACGCTATTTCTAACGTTGAGGGGGTCGGGCTAATAAAAGTGCGCTCGTGGGCTGATAATGGCAATTTGATACTGGAAGTTTGTGACAACGGTCCCGAAATACAAACAGACCCTGAAAAGCTTTTCCGTAAAGATGGTGTGGGACTCAATAACACTCGACAACGATTAAAATCTTTATACGGCAAGCATTATCGGTTTGAGATGCTCAAAGGTGAAGAAAGTGGTCTTTGTGTTCGCATTACTATTCCGATCGAAACGGTGGAGAATCAATAATGAATCGATTGAAAACCTTGGTTGTTGACGACGAGTCACTTGCCAGAAAAGGTTTGGCTATTCGTTTAAAAGAATTTGAGCAACTGGAGCTGATGCCCGAGTGTAAAACCAGTCGAGAGGCTGTGGAAATTATTGTAAAAGAAAAGCCCGATTTGATTTTTCTTGATATTCAAATGCCTGGTCTTAATGGATTTGAAGTGTTGAAAGCGGTTAAGGAGCAAGGACAGGACTTGCCTATTGTGGTTTTTGTAACCGCTTATGATGAATATGCGATAAAGGCATTTGAAGTCAGGGCACTGGATTACTTGTTAAAGCCCGTGGATGATGCTCGCTTAGCGGAATGCGTTAAACGTGTGATAAGCGAGCATCAAAACGTCAATGACGAACAGCAGAGTAAATTAATCAGCCTTGTAGCTGAGGTGACCGGGCAGGACGCTGACACCTTGCTGGAAAAGTTATCAGCGGGAGAGAACATTACTGCTGATGAATATCCGGATTACATTGCAATAAAAGATAGTGGCGAAATTACTCGAGTGGCGGTTAAAGATATCAAGTGGGTTGATGCCGCCGGTGATTACATGTGCATACATGCCGGAGACGAGACCCACATACTGCGTCGTACCATGAAAGAACTGGAACAGGACTTAAACCCTAAGTTATTTCAACGGGTCCATCGCTCAGCTATCGTCAATATAAAACAGGTGGAGAAGTTGTGTAACCAGCAAAATGGTGAGTATCATTTACAATTAAAAAATGGTCAAAAACTGAAAGTCAGCCGTAGTTATAAAGACCGTATTAAACAACTTATTCTGAGCTGAACATGTATCGACTGACAGGCGTGCTTACCGTTCTTATTTTTATTGCTGGTTGTACAGCTAATATAGGCTATCAGTTTGCTGATACTCTGGTGGAATGGAAGGTAAAGGACTACGTTGACTTGAACGGTGAGCAACAAAAGCTTTTATCAAAAAAAGTGGATGAACTCCATCAATGGCATGCTCAGACACAGCTTCCTTTGTACCGCAAGGAACTAAAAGCATTGCGCGATAAGGTTGAGGAAAAGTCGTTAACACAAAACGATATTGGTGATTTTGAAGATACTTTGTGGGCTTTTTGGGAAAACGTACTCATAAAAATTGAGTCCGAAGCCGACTTACTCGCAACACTTTCTGTAAAACAGCGCCAGCAACTGGTAAGCCGACTAGAGGAAGCTCAGGAAGAACGCTCTCAGCGTTTGAAAGAAGATAAAGAACAGAGTGACATACTACGCCGTCTTGATCGCATTTCCGAAGTTGAGGAAGATTTAGAGGATATCCTCGGCGACTTAACAACAGAGCAAGATAAGTTATTGCGTAGTTGGGTAAGTGATTCACCCCAGCTACGAGAGCCTTGGTTAAGTTACCGTGCAAGCTGGATAACCGAATTTGAAAAAGCGCTACTGAAACAGCCTGTTGATGAAGAAAGGATGTCGTCTTTAATCCTTGATCCTAAACAACTCAGAAGTGAGTCTTTTCAACAGAAATCAGAAGAAAGCAGCGAACTGCGAAATAAATTTCTTTGGGATATGTATCAAAGTCTGACTCAGGAACAGCGTAAAAATGTGATTAAAAAGGCCGATGAATATATCGACCTTCTCGACTCGCTAATTAAAGATTTTAGTAACTAGCGCACTTCAATAATTTTACAGGTGTTACTTGAGCCTACGGTTTCCATAACGTCACCATGAGTGAGTATGACTAAATCACCCGCTTTAATGTGACCACTCTTTTTAACCACATCGATAGCTTCAGTGATTGGGTTTTCTACACTGGTGGAATCAAAGTTTATAGGATAGACACCACGATAAAGCGCTGACTTATCGCGGCTGTGAGAATGGCGCGATAACGAGAATATTGGCAGGTGCGAGGTTATACGAGACATTAACTTGGCAGTAAAGCCCGATTCTGTCAGAGCAATAATAGCGGTCACACCATTGAGATGTGTGGCAGCGTACATTGCAGACATTGCAGTAGCCTCGGTAATACTGGAAAACATTTCTTCCAGGTCCTGATGGCGCAGTTGAGCTGAAGGGTGTGTTTCAGCACCAAGACAAATATCCGCCATTGCTTTAACGGTTGCTATCGGGTGTTTTCCTGCAGCGGTTTCAGCTGACAACATAACGGCATCTGTGCCATCTAATACAGCGTTGGCAACATCCATTACCTCAGCACGAGTTGGCATAGGGTTTTCGATCATCGACTCCATCATTTGAGTCGCTGTGATAACAACACGATTTAATTGACGAGCACGAGAAATGATCTGTTTTTGCTTACCAACTAATTGTGCATCGCCAATTTCAACACCTAAATCACCACGGGCAACCATAACAGCGTCAGAAGCTCTGATAATATCGTCTAAAGCATGCTCGCTGGCGACAGCTTCTGCTCGCTCTATCTTTGCGCACAACACGCCTTGGCCGCCGGCCTCTCGCAGTAGGTGACGTGCTTGATTTATGTCGTCTCCGGAGCGAGGGAAAGAAACCGCGAGGTAATCGACACCAATTTCTGCGGCCAACTTTATATCGGCATAATCTTTTTCAGTTAATGCTGCGGCTGATAAACCACCGCCCTGACGGTTAATCCCTTTATTGTTGGAGAGGAGACCTCCAACGGTTACTTCAGTCATTACCTGACTGCCGTTAATTTCTTCAACTTTTAATTGAATACGGCCGTCGTCAAGTAACAGAATATCGCCGGGGTTAACGTCATTAGGTAAATCTTTATAGTCCAGCCCGACTCTGTTCTGGTCACCACTGTCTTTTTCAAGCTCAGCATCTAAAATGAACTTATCGCCAACGGATAACGTAATTTTATTTTGTTGAAAGCGCGCTACGCGAATTTTAGGGCCTTGTAGATCACCTAAAATAGCAACATGCGCTTCTAGTTCGCGGGCTATTTTTCTGACCATTGAAGCTCGGTGTTTGTGATCGTCTGCATTACCGTGAGAGAAGTTAAGGCGAACGACATTGGCGCCAGCTCTGATAAGTTCTCTGAGAGTTTCCTCAGAGTCTGTGGCCGGTCCAAGAGTGGTCACAATTTTGGTACGACGAAGCATGCAAAACCTCAGCAAAAATTAGCCATGAATGTTAGCTTAAGTTTAGCATACGCAGTATGACAGTAGTACGAAATTTAATTGAAAGATAAAGAGGTTAGTCCTTTATGAGTGAGCATAACTGGGAAGATAAAAGCGAGCATGAGTGGCGTGAATTGCTAGGTGATGAAGCCTATTATGTCTTAAGGGAAAAAGGCACGGAAAGGCCTTTTTCAGGTAAGTACCTCAGTTGTGATAAAGAGGGCATATACCGGTGCGCGGGCTGTGGGCAAAAACTTTTCGACGCGAACCACCAATTCGATGCACACTGCGGTTGGCCAAGCTTCGATAAGGCAATACAAGGTTCAGTTGACTACGTAAAAGATGCAAGCCATGGGATGATAAGGACGGAAATACTCTGCAGTCGCTGTGGTGGTCATCTGGGCCATGTGTTTGATGACGGGCCCACCGAGACCGGGCAGCGTTATTGTGTTAACTCGCTAGCTATGCGTCACGAAGACGATGAGTAATAACCGCGAAAGTTTCCTTCTTCGATTTTCTCAACTATGTCTTCGGCTTGTTCGTCCCACTGTTCGTATTGTTCTTCGCTGGCATTAACAATGTTCTTCATACTGTTTTTCTCCAGGTTGTCCTGACCAAGCTGCCAGGCAACCTGAGACCATATATAGGCTTGAGACCCATTACCTTCTTTGAGGTACATGGAGACTAAGGTTGACGGTATTTCAGGGTTAATACGATCACCGGGTTTATATAACCGTAATGCATTGTAGAGAAGCTCGAATGTTTTTTGCGAGTCCTGCTTTGCATAATAGGTGGCCAGGGCGAGCTTCAGTTCAGGCGTCTCCATTTGCGGAGTCCCTTCTAAGGACAGCAGTTTTTGTAAAGCCTGGTCGTTTCCCCGGTTTGACCAATGCCAATATAACCAAAGCGGGTGGTCGGAACCGGCCGTTTTATCGGCTAACTTTTTAATGTTTTTTTGCGAGTTGATATAGGCTTCAATACGGTTTGACTGTTTTTGCTTGAGCTTTTTGTGCTCAATAGTTGAAGCTAATTCCATACATTGGGCGTACTCTTGCAGGTCACGCATTAAAAAGTATTGGTTTTCACTGGTATCTTTCTGGTGTCGCTCGTAACGACTGAATATAAGCTGCCTGCGCTCAGAGTTACACCAGTTATCGTCATTTAAGTCACTGCACATTGCGGGGTTGGACTGGCAAATTTCACGTACAGTTGGTTTTCCTTCAACACAACCGACGAGGGCAACGACAGCACTTGTAATGGCGATTCTTTTTAACATAGGCTTCAACATTTAATTAGTGAAATACGATTGTTTCTTAAAATTGGCTTCATGCCAAGCTTTTCAGTACAATATCGCGGTTTTTAAAGCGTAGCATTTTAATTAGCTCACTGACATTAGCATAGAGGACAGGGCTCACTATGAACTCTAACCAGCAAGATCCAACCTTATCAAGTTGGCAGGAACGCCAGGAATTCGCCGAGCAAATGCAACCGTTGCTTGGTAAGTTGTACCGCAACTTCGGTGTCGAAATTTTAGTTTACGGACGTTCATTATTGAATGTATCAACTATCAATATCATTAAGGCACATCGTCTTATTCTTCGTCACGAAGGGCAGAAAGTTCGCTTACGTGAAAGCTTTCCTTTCCTGCAGGCTATGGCAGAACTGAAGCTGTCACCAGCCCGAGTTGATTTGGGTAAACTTGCCTATGGTTATTTGTTTGGTGGCAAAGGCGATAACTTGTCGGTTACTGAGTATGTTCAGCGTGAATTAGCGGACATCATCGACTCGGAAGATAACATTGAGCCGCGCGATGTCGTTCTATATGGTTTTGGCCGTATCGGTCGTTTGCTGGCGCGTTTACTTATTGAGCGTAACGGTGCAAACAATAAAATGCGTTTGCGTGCAATTGTTGTTCGTGGTGGCCGTGACGGAGATTTAGAGAAACGGGCAAGTTTATTACGTCGCGACTCTATCCATGGTCTGTTTAACGGTTCAATCACCGTTGATCACGAAAACCAGAGCATAAAAGCCAACGGTACTAATATTAAAGTTATTTACTCTGATGGACCAGATCAAGTTGACTACACCCAATACGGTATTGATAACGCAATCGTTATCGATAACACAGGTATTTGGAAGGATGAAGCCGGGTTAGGTCTGCACCTTAAGTCAAAAGGTGTGAATAAAGTTCTTCTGACTGCACCATCAAAAGGTGACATTAAGAATATCGTATTCGGTGTTAACGACAATATGATTGAAGACAGCGATAGCATCGTTTCAGCTGCAAGTTGTACAACGAATGCGATTACACCTGTTCTTAAAGCCTTGAATGATGAGTATGGTATTCGTAACGGTCACGTTGAAACTGTGCATTCGTATACAAACGATCAAAACTTGATTGATAACTATCATAAAGCCGACCGTCGCGGTCGCTCTGCGCCATTAAACATGGTTATTACTTCTACAGGTGCTGCTAAGGCCGTTGCAAAAGCACTTCCTGAAATGGAAGGAAAGCTGACAGGAAACGCTATTCGTGTGCCGACACCGAACGTTTCAATGGCTATCATGAATTTGAACTTTGAAAAATCGACTAACCGTGATGAGTTAAATGATTATCTGCGTCAGGTAGCGTTGCATTCAGAGTTGGTTAATCAGATAGACTATACCGCCTCAACTGAAATTGTTTCGTCGGACTTAGTGGGCTCGCGTCATGCCGGCGTTGTCGACTCTCAGGCGACCATCGTAGAGGATGACAGGGCTGTACTGTATGTTTGGTATGACAACGAATTTGGTTACAGTTGCCAGGTTGTACGTGTAGCAGAAGCTATGGCTGGGCTAAAAGTACCTAATTTACCTAAATAATTGAAAAAGCGCCTTAAAGGCGCTTTTTTTCTAGTATTTTTTATTTAACAAAGCAAAGGGTGACGTATGCATATCACTGCAAACTTTGACAGTGGCAATATTCAGGTTATCAGCGCAAATAATGCAGATGATATCCGTCTGGCAATCAGAAAAGATCACCAATCCGATTTTTACCAATGGTTCCATTTTAAGCTGTTTGCTGAGGCCGGCGAAGAGCATGTAATGACAATAGAGAACGCATCTGGGTCAGCTTATCCTGACGGTTGGAAAGGTTATCAGGCGTTAGCTTCTTATGATCGTGAAACCTGGTTCCGGGTGCCGACTGAATATAATGGTAAAGAGCTGGTTATTCGTCATACACCGGAACAAGAAAGTGTTTATTACGCTTACTTTATTCCTTATTCGTATGAGCGTCATCAGGATCTTATCCAATCTGCTCAACAGTCTATCGATTGCTACCATGAGCTACTGGGTGAAACCATTGACGGGCGTGAGTTGAACTTGCTAGTAATTGGCGAGCCGGATGAGAGTAAAAATACCATTTGGGTAACCGCTCGTCAGCATCCGGGTGAGTCAATGGCCGAATGGTTTATGGAAGGCTTTATTACTCGCTTATTGGACGACGAAGACGGCGTAGCTCGCAAATTGCTTGATGAAAACGTATTTTATGTCGTGCCGAATATGAACCCGGACGGCAGCGTTCGTGGCCATCTGAGAACCAACGCCGTAGGTACTAACCTGAACCGTGAATGGGCTGAGCCGAGTCTGGAAAAAAGTCCGGAAGTTTTCTACGTGCTAAAACGCATGCAGGAAACGGGCGTTGACATGTTCCTTGATGTTCACGGTGACGAAGACTTACCTTATAACTTCGTAGCAGGTTGTGAAGGCATTCCATCTTACGATGATCGCCATAAAGAGCTGGAAGATACCTTTAAAGCAGCGTTCTTGGCAGCAACACCTGAATTCCAGACGGAATATGGCTACGAACGAGATGAGCCGGGTAAAGCTAACATGACGGTTGCTAATTCGGCAGTTGGCGAGCGCTTCAAGTGTTTGTCTTACACGCTTGAAATGCCGTTTAAAGATAATGCGAATTTACCAGACGAAGATTTCGGTTGGTCTGTCGCCCGTTGTCAGCGTTTAGGGGAAGATGTTTTAACGGCAATGTTGGCAGTCTCACCTAAATTACGTTAAAACTAGAGTTGTATCACAAAATAATAACAACAAAGGGGGTCTTCCTTGGAAGTGCTCAACAATTTTTTGCTTTGGATTGATGGGTTCTTAGGTTCTGCAGCCTATTTCCCATTTATTTTGCTCGGTGTCGGTTTATTTTTCACCTTATATCTTGGCTTTCCTCAAGTGCGCTATTTTCGGCATGCCTGGAGAGTACTAGCGGGCAAGTTTGATAAAAAAGACTCGCAAGGTGATACCAGCCACTTTGAAGCGTTATCTACCGCTTTATCCGGTACCGTCGGTACCGGTAATATCGGCGGCGTCGCACTAGCCATTTTTTTAGGTGGTCCGGCGGCTATTTTCTGGATGTGGATGACCGCATTCCTTGGTATGACCACGAAATTTGTCGAAGTTACTCTGTCGCATAAATATCGTGTTAAAACCGAAGACGGAACGATGGCAGGCGGTCCAATGTATTACATGGATCGTCGTCTAAATATGAAATGGCTGGCTGTAATTTTTGCCATTGCAACAATCATCAGTTCGTTTGGCACCGGGAATATGCCGCAAATTAATAATATCGCCCAGTCGATGGAACAGACCTTTGAGATTGATCCGATCTGGACTGGCGCCATTTTATCGATTTTGCTGGCGATGGTTATTATTGGCGGTATTAAACGAATCGCGGCGGTTACCTCGAAAATCGTACCGATAATGGGGATTCTTTATGTTATCGGTTCTTTGAGCGTTATTTTCTTCAATATCGATAACATTGGTGAGTCGTTTGTTTCTATCTTTCGTGATGCCTTCACTGGTTCAGCTGCGGCTGGCGGGTTCCTTGGTGCAAGCTTTGCTTATGCCTTTAACCGTGGTGTAAACGGTGGTTTATTCTCGAACGAAGCCGGTCAGGGTTCTGCTCCTATTGCACACGCATCGGCAAAAGCGAAAGACCCTGTAGCTGAAGGTTTGGTTTCGATTCTTGAGCCGTTCCTGGATACCATTTTAATTTGTACTTTAACCGGTTTGGTTATTTTATCTTCGGGTGTTTGGACTGAGAAGTTTGAGAACAATTTTGCCCGAAGTGATCTGGATTTTGTTGTCGGTGAATACAACGACGTTGACAGCGAAGACAGACAAGAACTGTACAAGTACTTAAATGGTATTAGCGATACTGAAATAAAACGTTACTCGGGCACTTTACAAGTTGTAGATGGCCAGGCTCAGACGAATGGTGAAATCACGATTTTACACGCGCGTTCTGTTGCTGAAGATGTACGTTTTGTTATCGCAGGAGAAGATGCTTACAACGGTCAGGTTAGAATTGAAAATGGTAATCTGATCAAAGAGGATATTCAGGTTGTTGGTAAGTCATTAGTGCACTCAGCGGCTCTTACCTCACTGGCTTTTGCAAACGGTTACTTTGGTGATTACGGTCAGTATATTATCCCAATTACCTTGTTAATGTTTGCATTTTCAACTGCCATTGCCTGGTCTTATTATGGTGACAGGGCGGTTGTCTACCTGGTTGGGCAGAAAGGGGTGATGCCTTATCGCATACTGTATGTGGCAGGCTTCTTCTGGGCGTCTTTTGCCGATACAACGTTGGTTTGGACAGCCTCTGCCGTTGCCATTGTCTTAATGACATTACCCAACTTACTGGGCATGATTTTACTTCACCGCGAAATGAAATCGACCGTTAAGTCTTACTGGAAAGACTTTGGTGATGCCGATAAGAAGAAGTGATTTATGGCAATAAACTGAAGCTAAGCGGCCAACGAAAAGTTGGCCGTTTTACTTTTATTCCCGGGTAACGCTTGAAATTAAGAGCAAAAGCCTTATATTGCAAGGACTGCATAAGAGATAGGTTGTATATGGCGTTAACACAATGTCCTTCGTGTAATAAACGAATTTCAAGCAAAGTAAAAGAATGTCCGCATTGTCAGTTTGTGCTGGCCGGTCAGTCAAAGGAAGATATGGAACGTGAGTGGCTAAGACTTAAACAAGAAAAGTCTGACAAGCTGGTGTCTCGTTCAATGCTCGCCTTACTTATTGCTATCGCTGCTTTTACTTATTTGTTCATGCAACAGCCTATGCCTAACACCTGGCAGTATGGTATCGCTGTTGGGGCGATGGTTGGTGGAGTCGTCTGGTTTTTAATCAACCGTGTGCAACTTCTCTTCTTAAAAAAGAAAAAGCGGTAACCCCTATGCAATTCGACGATTTAATTAAAAGTATGAACCAGGAGGTCTATGAACGCCTGGTACAAGCTGTTGAAACGGGGAAATGGCCTGACGGCAACCGTTTATCTGACGAGCAACGTGAAAACTCCATTCAATTAGTTATGGCTTATCAGGCGCGCTATGCAAGCTCTGATGAGGCCTTTACTATTGGTGCTAATGGAGAGATGGTGACAAAAACAAAACGCGAGCTTAAAGAGCAGTTTAAAGACACTCCCGAAGAATCAATCGCGCGTTTTAAACTCGATGGACAAGAAGGCGGACTATGAGCTCTCAGCTGTATTCAGATTTGTTAGCCCAAAGCAGGGCATTAACAGAGGCCGAGCCCGATTTAATTGCAAACCTCGCGAATATTTCTGCGCTACTTTACGAACATATTGATGACGTTAACTGGTTAGGTTTTTATTTAACCCGCTCAGACGATGAATTAGTGCTTGGCCCTTTTCAGGGGCGAGTTGCCTGTGTCCGAATACCTTTTGGCAAAGGCGTTTGCGGAGTAGCGGCACAGTCACAAGAGTGCCAGAGAGTCGAAGATGTTCATCAGTTTGCCGGACATATTGCGTGCGACTCAGCATCAAACAGTGAAGTGGTGGCACCTGTTGTTGTAAACGGCAAAACGGTTGCGGTACTGGATATCGATAGCCCATCAATTGGCCGTTTTAGCGAAGAAGATGAAAAAGGTATTAAAGCGATTGTTGAATATTGCCAGTCATTAGATTGGTCAGGGTTGCAGCGCTGATATGTTTGTTGAATTCGATATTCATAGCTATTTGGTGACGAAGCAGGACGTTGTTTTTTTCGAAGAGCAGGAAGAAGAAGCCGCTGACCGAATCAATGAAATGCTTCATCACATTAATGCATTACGAGAGGATGACGATACAACAGAGCAGCTTGAAGAAATGGTTCGTCGTACGCTGTACGACTGGATCGAAGAGCCTGCCTTATTAGATTTGTCATTTGATGAAATGGACGACTATGTTCGAAACTTAATGAAAGTTGTCCGCGAACAGGAAGAAGAATGGAATGAGTGAACCTGAAAAGCTGACGAAGAGCAAAGATGTTATTGCCTACTTAACTGAGCAATTTCCTGAGTGTTTTAGTATTAAAGGCGATGCTAAGCCATTAAAAATTGGTATTTTTGAAGACTTAGCAAAACGTCTGGAAAATGATGACAAAGTGAGTAAAACGCGATTAAGAACAGCGTTACGTCATTATACGAACAGTTGGCGTTACCTTCACAGTATTAAAGCTGGTAGTCAGCGCGTGGATCTTGATGGTAAGTCAGTTGAAGCGGTTACTGAAGAGCATCAGCAACACGCTCAGGAGACATTAAAAGAGTCAAAGGCGAAAGTTGCCGAAAAGAATAAGGCTTCTGCTAAGGCTAATGCAAAGAAGGCGCCGGCTAAGAAGAAAGCGGAAGGTGCAGGTAAACCTAAGTCTAAGCCCACCAAAAAAGCTAACAAACCTGAAGTTAAATTGGCCGATGTGGAACTCAATAACCTTTCCGTTGGTCAACAGGTACAGGTAAAAGCAGGGAATACCCCAATGTCAGCAACAATTTTGGAACTGGACAAAGATGATGTTCAGGTTCAGTTGCAAAACGGGTTAACCATGAAAGTTAAAGCAGACAAGATTTTTCTGCGCGCGTAGGAGTAGTCGATGAAACACTGGGCTGTAAAAAAATGTGCATTGGCACTGATGTGTGTTGTTCCTGCCGCGGTTGCAATACCGCCAGAGCACAAAGTCAGTGAGTTACCAGAATTAGAGCAAGAAGCTCAACACGATACAGCCAGTGAGCGTATTACCTCTTATTTTACCCGCTATCATTTCAGTAGTCTGACGCTTGATAATGAACTGTCTGAAAAGATTCATGAACGCTATTTCGAGCTGCTTGATTACAGCAAGATGTTTTTGCTTAAAGAAGATGTAGAAGCGGCAGATGAATATCGCCATTTATTCGATGACATGCTGAAGCGTGGTGAGTTGGATGTCGCTTTCGATATCTATCAGAAAAGCCTGGAACGCCGTTTCCAGCGTTATGAGTATGCCTTGTCTTTGCTTGATGAAGAGGAGCCTATGGACTTCTCAGCAAAAGATGACAAGTACTACTACGACCGGGAAGACGCAGAATGGGCATCGTCTCTGGAAGAGCTCAATGAACTTTGGCAAAGCCGGGTTAAATACGACGCTCTTAACTTGAAGCTTGCCGGTAAAGAATGGCCGGAAATTGTTGAAACCTTAGGCAAGCGTTATAACAGCGCATTAAACCGATTGACCAAATCTAAAAGTGAAGACGTTTTTCAAACCTTGATGAATGCATTTGCTCGCTCGGTTGAGGCGCATACCAGTTATTTATCTCCTTCTAATTCAGAACGTTTTCAGCAGAATATGAACCTTGAACTTGAAGGTATCGGTGCCGTTTTGCAGTCAGAATATGATTACACCGTAATCCGCAGCCTGGTTCCGGGTGGTCCGGCGGACAAAACTGGAGAGCTCTCACCTGAAGATAAGATTATCGCTGTTGGCCAGGGTAAAGGTGAAGATGAAGAAGACTTCGTTGATATTATTGGCATGCGGTTGGATGACGTTGTTGAACTCATTAAAGGGCCAAAAGGAACCACGGTTCGCTTACAGGTCTTAAAGGCTAGCCAGGGCGCTGGCGGTACGCCAAGCGAAGTTGAGATTGTCCGTGACAAAGTTAAGCTGGAAGATCGCGCGGCCAAAGCTGAAGTAAAAGAATTTGAAGAAGGCCCTTATAAAGGCCGACGCTTGGGAGTTATTGAAATCCCGGGGTTCTACAATAATTTAACTGCTGATGTTAAAAAGCTAATAGAAGACTTAGAAAGCAAAGATGTCGAAGGCCTTATCGTAGATTTACGTGGTAACGGCGGCGGAGCGTTAACCGAGGCTATTAGCTTAAGTGGTTTATTCATTGATAAGGGGCCCGTTGTACAGGTGAGCGATGGGCGTGGCCGAATTGACGTCAGTGAAGATAAAGACGGAAAGACATATTATGAAGGACCATTGTTCGTTATGGTCGACCGTTACAGTGCATCAGCCTCTGAAATTTTTGCTGCAGCTATGCAAGATTATGAACGGGCACTTATTATTGGTGAAAACACCTTTGGGAAGGGCACTGTACAGCAGCATCGCGGTCTGGCTCGTCGCTTTGACTTTTACGATAATCCGTTAGGAAGCGTACAGTATACGATTGCGAAGTTTTATCGTATTGACGGTGGTAGCACCCAACTGAAAGGTGTTCAGCCTGACGTTGTTTTCCCTTCTTTTGTTGAAGCTTCTGAGTGGGGTGAAAGTAAAGAAGACAATGCTTTGCCTTGGGATAAAATTGATAAAGCGACATATAGCACAGTTGGCAACATCAATAGTGCAGAGGTAAAAGAGTTGCAACAACAACTGAATCAACGAATAGAGGATGATCCTGAATTCTCTTATGTGTTTGAGGAAATTGAACGATTCAGAAAGGAACGTGATAAAACCTGGGTTAGCCTGGTTTTAGCTGAGCGTGAAGAGAAACAGGAAAAGCAGAAAGCAATACAGCTAGAACGCGTTAATGAACGTTTAAAGCGTGCGGGTAAAAAGCCTGTTGAAGATATCGAAGAAGCGCCGGAAGACTTTGTTGAGGTTGATCCTTACCTTGACCAGGCCGCTCTGGTTGCATTCGATTTTATTGATGATAAGCAACTTGCTTCGAATTAAGAGTGTAATTTTTAAAGTACCGCCTTTACGGCGGTATTTTTTTGTGAACTTGTCATAGACCCTGTTTTTGTGGTCATATAGCGCGTTAATAAACACAAACGATTAATAATAATGACAACAAATAATCAAGCTATCTCGAGCCGGTGGTCAAGCCGGCTAAGTTTTATATTGGCTTCTTCTGCCGCTGCTGTTGGCTTAGGTAACATTTGGAAGTTTCCTTATGTAATGGGCGAAAACGGGGGCGGTGCTTTTGTCCTTGTTTATCTGCTTTGTATTTTGGCTATTGGCATACCCATTATGATGGCTGAGGTCATTATAGGACGGCGTGGGCGCCACTCTCCAGGGTATGCCGCAAAATCAGTTGCGTTAGAATCCGGTAAGCACTCTGCCTGGCAATCGGCCGGATGGCTGGGCATGCTCACTGGCTACTTAGTTTTAAGCTTCTATGCCGTGATCGCAGGCTGGGCATTAGCTTACGTATTCAAAGCAGGACAAGGTGCATTTACTCAGGCTTCAGCTGAAGAGATAGGAAAAACCTTTGAGGGGTTATTAGCATCTCCTGGTGAGCTAATGCTTTGGCACAGCCTGGTGATCATAGCCACAGTTTTGGTTGTTGGTAATGGTGTAAAAAATGGCCTTGAAAGGTCGGTTAGATTATTACTGCCCTGCATGATTGTTCTATTGGTGGTCATTGCGGTCTACTCCGGCAGTATTGGCGATTTCTCTGCTGCAATAGGCTTTATGTTTGAGCCTGACTTTAGCAAGCTCAGTGTTAATGGTGTCATGATAGCACTCGGCCATTCATTCTTTACTTTAGGCCTGGCCTCTGGCGTTGTCATTATGTATGGTGCCTACCTTCCCCGTGAAACCTCAATTGTGCAAACCAGCCTCTGGATTGCTGTCATAGACACTTTTGTAGCATTGCTTGCCGGCCTGGCCATATTTCCGCTGGTTTTTGGTTATGGTTTAACCCCAAGTGAAGGCCCGGGGCTTATTTTCACAACCCTGCCTTTAGCCTTTAGTGAGATGCCGGCGGGTGGTTTTGTCGGAACGGTATTTTTTATCATGCTGGTTATTGCTGCATTTACATCGGCCATAGCAATGATTGAGTCGTCGGTGGCTTTTGTTGCTGAAAAATTTTCTTTAAGTCGCTGGCCGGCAACAATCGTATCGGCCGGAGTATTGTGGCTTCTTGGGCAATTAACGATTCATTCCTTTGCCGGGTCTGAATGGGCGCAGTTAAGCGGTGAATGGTTTGGTAAGCCAATTAATTCACTCTTTGATATCATAGATGTTTTAACATCGAGCTTGTTACTACCACTAGGCGGTTTACTGTTGGCGGTATTAGCAGGTTGGGTGATGCGTTCTGAGTTCACAAAAGACGAACTGGATACCAAAAAAGGCATTTTCGATGTCTGGTTACTTTGTGTTAAATACATTTCTCCAGTCGCCATCATTATTATTTTTTTACAGCTGATTGGCTTTATAAAACTTTAGGTTGAATAATTAATGAGTCATAAAACAAAAGCACCCAGTTTATTACAAGCGCTGATCCCTTTATTTGCGCTAATTGCCATGTTGTCTTCGTCGGTTTATTTGTTTGGCGAAGACTCTTCTTATGGACCGAACCAGATAGCATTGTTAGTTGCTGCAGGCATTGCCGTTATTATCGGTTTCCGAAATGGTTTTAGCTGGCAGCAAATTGAAGAGGGTATTACCGAGGGTATTTCCGTTGCTCTGGGTGCGATGCTTATCATTCTTGCGGTTGGCTCATTGATTGGCACCTGGCTCTTATCGGGTACCGTCCCTACACTCATTTATTTTGGCCTTGAGCTATTAAATCCAAGTTTATTCTATGCAGCTAGCTGTGTTATCTGTGGCGTTGTTGCCTTGTCTATCGGTAGTTCCTGGACTACCGCCGCGACTATTGGTGTGGCTTTAATGGGCGTAGCATCCGGAATGGGGTTAGAGCCTGGTATCGCGGCGGGCGCTATTGTTTCAGGTGCTTATTTTGGCGATAAAATGTCACCATTATCTGATACCACAAACCTGGCCCCTGCCGTTTCGGGTACTGAGCTGTTCGCGCACATCCGTTACATGGGCTACACCGCAGGGCCTGCGTTTGTTATTTCCGTTGTGCTGTTTTTAATTCTTGGCCTTAATGCCGATACCAACGTGAGTTTACAGCGGCTTGAGCTAATGCAAGAGCAGTTGCAGGGCACCTTTAATATCGGTTGGCCGATGCTAGTGCCATTAGCTGTATTGCTTTATTTGGCTGCGACCCGAAAGCCAGCCTTACCTACGGTATTTTTTGGCGCATTACTGGGCGGTGTCTGGGCGCTTATTTTTCAGCCTGAAATGATCAGTTTTATTGCCGGAGAAGAAGGTTGGGTACCTGCTATTAAAGTTGTTTGGTTAGCATTATCAGACGGTGTAGAGGTTAGCACCGGTAGTGCCAATTTAGATTCCCTGCTAAGTGGCGGTGGAATGGTGTCAATGCTGAATACGGTTTGGCTTATCTTAAGTGCTATGACATTCGGCGCTATCATGGAAAAGGTCGGCCTGTTAGAACGCTTTATCCGCGGCATGCTGAAGTCGGCTAAAAGTGTTGGCTCGCTAATTACAGGCACCATTTTTACTTGCTTTGGGGCAAACGTGTTAACGGCTGATCAGTATATGGCCATTGTATTGCCTGGGCGTATGTTTAAAGAAGAGTATGAACGCCGCAATCTTGATCCTCGAGTTCTGTCCCGAACACTGGAAGACAGCGGTACGATCACCTCGGCTCTTATCCCATGGAACACCTGTGGTGCTTATATGTTCTCAGTACTTGCGGTGAGCCCGTTTGAATATGGTATTTATGCGTTCTTTAACTATCTGACACCGCTTATTGCCATTGTATTTGCTTACACGGGTTGGACGATATTGTATCTAAACCCTAAAGAAGAGACAGCTAAAGCTTAATCAATACAGAAGGAAGCTATGACACAATTACCAAAGGCTAAATATCGTAAAGATTATCAAGAACCTGAATTCACAATAACGGATGTCGATTTAACGTTTGATCTTCATCCGACTGAAACTCGGGTAAAGAGCGTCTTAAAAGTTGTACGACAAGGCGAACATGAAAAGCCTTTGGTACTTGATGGAGAACAGTTAACTCTGCTGAGTATCAAAGTTGATGGGGAAAAGGTTTCGGAAGACTTATACCAGCATGATGAGCATAGTCTGACCCTCAAAACGCCTCTCAACTCTTTTACTTTAGAAATTGAGAACCGTGTTAATCCGACGGCTAATGAAGCTCTCGAAGGTTTATACCTGGCAGAAAATACGTTCTGCACACAGTGTGAAGCGGAAGGTTTTCGGAGAATAACCTTCTACCTTGACCGCCCGGATGTTTTAGCTAAATTCACCACGACTGTTATTGCCGATAAGAGTGACTTTCCGTACTTGCTATCAAATGGTAACCGGATCAAACATCTTGAGCTTGAAAACGGTAAGCATTTGGCCACCTGGCAAGACCCTTTTCCTAAGCCTTGTTACTTGTTTGCTCTGGTTGCCGGCGACTTTGATATCTTACGTGATGAGTTTACTACCCGGGAAGGGCGAACTGTTGATTTAGAACTCTTTGTCGATAAAGGTAATCTTGATCGCGCTGATCATGCCATGCTGTCGCTTAAAAATGCGATGAAGTGGGATGAAGAGCGTTTTGACCTGGTTTACGATCTTGATATCTACATGGTCGTCGCTGTGGACTTCTTCAATATGGGGGCGATGGAAAACAAAGGTCTGAATGTTTTTAACGCAAAGTATGTATTAGCGAATCCAAAAACCGCAACCGATCAGGACTTTCTCAATGTTGAGTCGGTTATAGGCCACGAGTATTTTCACAACTGGACCGGCAACCGAGTCACTTGTCGTGACTGGTTTCAACTGAGCTTAAAAGAAGGCTTAACTGTGTTTCGTGATCAAGAATTCAGTTCAGATTTAGGCTCTCGCGCAGTTAACCGAATTCAGGATGTTCGGGTTATTCGTAGCCACCAGTTTGCTGAAGATTCAGGTCCAATGGCGCACCCAATTAGACCGGATAAAGTGGTTCAAATGAACAACTTCTACACGGTAACGGTCTATAATAAGGGTGCTGAAGTTATTCGTATGATCCACACTCTGCTTGGCGAAGCAGGTTTCCAAAAAGGCATGAAGCTTTATTTTGAGCGTCACGACGGCAACGCAGTTACCTGCGAAGACTTTGTCAAAGCCATGGAAGATGCTAACGGTAAAGATTTCACCACTTTCCGTAACTGGTACTCGCAGGCTGGCACACCGGTTGTGACCGTTGAGGAAGTTTACGACGAAAACGAAAAACGTCTTACGTTGGTATTAAAACAGTCAACAGCTTCAACTCCCGGCCAAGAGGAAAAGGCCCCGTTCCATATTCCCGTTAAATGGTCCGCCTATAGCGAACAGGGTCAACGTTTGTCATTAAGCGATGATGACGTTTTGCATTTGAAAGATGCCGAAGCAACTTTTGCTTTTGACAATGTTGCAGAGAAACCGATTTTGTCCTTATTTGACAACTTTTCGGCCCCGGTAAAAGTAAAACGATCGTTAACCGATGGCGAGCTTAGAGTATTGCTTGCTCATAGCGAAGACGATTTCAGCCGCTGGGATGCTGCCCAGTCTCTGTTTACGCGTATTGTGGAAAAGGGCATTGCTACTAAAAGCAGCGCCGAACTGTCCGAACAAACCATTCAGGCGTGCCGGAACTTACTTCAGGCGAATACGGATCCGGCTTTAAAAGCTCTCGCCTTAACTCTGCCAACGGCATCAACTATCGCTGATGGTTATAAAACCATTCCGGTTGAAGCCATTAATGCTCAGTTGAAGTCGCTAAAACTGCAGTTGGCCGAAGCCTTAGAGGATGACTTCAAAGAGCTTCTGGATGTTTGTGTCTCTGAAAAAGCTTACCAGTTAAATGGCGAGGACATTGCTAAGCGTCAATTGAAGCAGGTTTGCTTAAGTTACTTAGCTGAACTTGGTGACAAAACTTCTAATCGCTTAAAGCAACAATTTAACCAGGCTGATAATTTGACCGACCAGCTTGGCGCTTTACAGGCGGCTGTCTGGGCGAATAACGCCGTTGCGGAACCTTTGTTAAATCAGTTTGAAGAACAGTGGCGTGGTGAAAAACTGGTTATGGATAAATGGTTCAGCACCCAGGCACTTGCTAACAATGAAAAAACGGTTGAACGAGTTAAAAGTTTAATGAGGCATCCCGACTTTTCACTGAAAAATCCTAACCGTATATATTCTTTATTAGCAGCATTTACGCAAAACCAGCCGCAATTTCATAGAGATGATGGAGCAGGGTACGAGTTAATTGGCTCAGTCATTCAGCAATTAAATACCAGCAACCCTCAGGTTGCTTCGCGTTTGCTTTCCGCTTTTGTTAGCTGGCGACGTTATGACAGTAGCCGGCAGCAACTTATGCGTAAAGAGCTTGAGACATTACGAGAACTGCCAAACTTGGCGAGTGATTTGTTTGAAAAGATAGAAAGTTGTCTAAGTGAATAATTATCTAAAGGTATAACGCGACGGTGATCATTGAATATGTTTTTAACCTGGGAATGAGCTATCAAGAGTTCTGCGATGTTTATTACAGTAAAGGTTATCAACAAGTCGTTGTTACAACGGTTAACGGCACGCGGGTTGCACTTCCCGCGGGTCGTTTAATTCCTTTTATTGACACCCAGGGAATACACGGACGCTTCCTTTTACAGGTTGACGAGCAACAAAAGTTTGTAGGTTTAAAGCGACTGACCTAGAGTCCATTCAGTTAAACTAAATACTTATATTAGTTTCCCCGTCATATCTGGTCTAAACACCTGTTTTTAGCGCGAATAAGCGTTGAAACCCCAGCGTAAATGTTCGACAATAACATCAATCATATATTCTCTGGCCGTGGGCCGCATTTGGGCTTGCCTACGACGTTTCACCAACAACCTCAAGGACTCTGTAATTATGTCGTTGGTCGATAGTCAATCTCCGGTTTTACTGGAAAAAGTCGTTGAATTGATAAATAAGAAAGTTCCTTCCTCTCAGGCGCACTTAGTAGCAGATTTTGCCAAGCGCCTATATCGTAATATTGCCAGTGATGACTTAACTAACCGCCACGACAGCGATATGTATGGTGCGGTTTTAGGCTTGTGGCACAGTTTTAATGAATATAAGTCCGGTGATAAAGCGCTGATTAAAGTTTACAACCCTGAAGTTCCAACCGATGGCTGGGAGTCACCGCATACCATTATTGAAATCATTCAGAGTGACATGCCTTTTATGGTCGACTCCGTGCGGATGGCGTTGGCTAGGCTAGGGATCACCTCTCATTTGTTGTTGCATATGCCTTTAAGCCATAAACGCGACAATAATGGCCAGGTTACAGAGCTGCAAAAGCCGGGCACCCGTAGCAATGACAACTATGTAGATACGGTATTTTTGATTGAAATCGACCGTCAGACAAGCCAGAAAGAAATTAAGACTTTAAAAAGTGAACTGGTTTCTGTCATGGAAGAGATCAGTCTTGCGGTGCAAGATTGGCAGTCGATGCGCAGCCGTCTGCAGGTTGTTTCGGAACAATTGAGTAATGATTATTATCCAGGCTCAAAAAAAGAGAAAAAAGAAATTCAGCGTTTTTTACAGTGGCTGGCAAACGATAATTTCACGTTAACAGGTTATCGCTCGTATGAATTAACCCCGGTAAAAGGGGACTACGAACTTAAACAAGTAAAAGATTCCAGCCTGGGTCTGATGAAAAATTCCGTCAGCGACAAAGGCCGTATGGTTTCAAGTTTACCGGAAGATGCCCGCGAAATTACCCAAAATGATCGTTTGTTGTTGTTAACAAAAACGAACTCTAAATCGCGGGTGCATCGCCCGGCATATTCTGACTATATCGGTGTTAAGCGATTTAACGAGAAAGGCGAAGTGGTAGGTGAGGATCGTTTCATCGGTCTTTATTCAGCAAACTTCTACAATAACAGCGCGCGTGATATTCCGCTTGTCAGCGAAAAAATCTCTCGTGTGTTAGAGATGTCAGGCTTTGCTCCACAGTCCCACGCCGCAAAAGCTTTATTGAACATTTTAGAAACGTATCCGCGAGATGAAATCGTTCAGGCTGAAGAAGATGACTTGCTGACTGTTGGCCTGGGCGTCTTACAAATGCAAGAGCGTGACATGACCCGCGCTTTTCTGCGTCGTGATATCTTCGGTCGCTTTATGTCCTGCATGGTTTACGTACCAAAAGAGCGTTATAACACGCTGTTACGCCAGAGAACTCAAAGCGTTTTAGCCCGTACATTAAAAACTGAATATGACGTGGACTTTACCACTTACTTCTCCGAGTCTTCATTAGCGAGAACACATTACACTGTGCGTTTGAGCCAAGATCATCAGGATGTGAACGTGAAAGAATTAGAACAGAATTTAATTGAAGCGGCCCGCACATGGGAAGATAATTTCGAACGTATTTTGCAGTCGACATTTGGGGAAGCAAATGCAACGCGTTTAAACAAACGTTACGCCACAGCGTTCCCACGAGCTTATAAAGAAGACGTACTTCCCTCAGTTGCTATATCAGACATTAAGCAGCTTGAGTCGCTAAATGATGAACATAAGTTGGGTATGGTTTTATACCGTGCGCAGGAAGAAAAAGACGACAGCAAACATTTACACCTGAAATTGTTCCATAAAGATGAACCGATTCATCTGTCAGATGTTTTGCCGATGTTAGAAAACTTTGGTTTGCGCGTCATTGGTGAGAGTCCGTACCAGATAAAAACTGCCGACGGCGATGTGTACTGGGTGCTGGATTTTCATATGTTGCATACCGCAGGTTCACTGAACCTGGAAGAAAGTCGTGAAACTTTCCAGGAAGCGTTTGCACTCGTCTGGAATGGTAAATTAGAAGATGATGGATTCAACCGTCTGGTGCTAGGTGCCGGCATGAATGGTCGCCAGGCAACTATTTTGCGCATGTTCGCCAAATATATGCGCCAAATTGGAACGACATTCAGTCAGAGTTACATAGAGAGCACATTCAGTAAGTATCCGCTGTTGGCCAAGCTGGTTGTGAAAATGTTCTACAGCAAGTTTGAGCCGGGAACAAAAGGCGCAGAGAAGAAAATCGAAGCGCTTCATACTCGTATCAATACTGAACTGGATAACGTAGCAAACCTTGATGACGATCGTATTATTCGTCGCTATGTTGAGCTCATTGATGCCGCGTTACGCACTAACTTCTTCCAGCAGGATGAACAAGGTAACGATAAACCCTATATTTCGGTTAAGTTCTTACCTGAACTTGTTCCGGAAATGCCATTGCCGTTGCCTAAGTTCGAAATCTTTGTTTACTCTCCGAGAGTGGAAGGTGTGCACCTTCGTGGTGGAAAAGTAGCGCGTGGTGGTTTGCGTTGGTCTGACCGTCGGGAAGACTTCCGTACTGAAGTGCTTGGATTGGTTAAAGCGCAGCAGGTTAAAAACACAGTTATCGTTCCTGTTGGTGCTAAAGGTGGCTTTATTTGCAAAGCGTTACCAGAAGACCGTGAAGGTATGATGACCGAAGGCAAAGAGTGCTATAAAACCTTTATCCGTGCTTTGCTGGATATCACAGATAACATTGTTGAAGGTGAGATTGTTCCACCTAAAGATGTGGTTCGTCACGACGAAGATGACTCTTATTTAGTGGTTGCTGCTGATAAAGGTACCGCTACTTTCTCTGACATTGCTAACGGCATTTCTGCTGAGTACAACTTTTGGCTCGGTGATGCTTTCGCATCAGGCGGTTCCGTTGGCTATGACCACAAGAAAATGGGTATCACCGCTCGCGGCGCCTGGGAGTCTGTAAAACGTCACTTCCGGGAAATGGGTATCGATTGTCAAACAACCGACTTTACCTGCGTCGCTGTCGGCGATATGGGCGGGGATGTTTTCGGTAACGGTATGCTGCTGTCCAAACACACTCGCTTGCAGGCGGCATTTAACCATTTACACATTTTCATCGACCCTGAACCGAATGCGGCGAAGTCATGGGAAGAACGGGATCGCTTGTTTAAAATGCCTCGTTCAAGCTGGGACGACTACAATCGCGACTTAATTTCAAAAGGTGGTGGCATATTCTCAAGAAGCGCGAAAGCTATTGAGCTAACGCCTGAAATTAAGAAGATGCTGGGCACCCAGAAGAAGTCCATGACGCCTAACGAATTAATAAAAGCCTGCTTAACAATGGAAGTCGATCTTATCTGGAACGGCGGCATTGGCACCTATGTTAAAGGTAAGGCCGAAACGGACAGTGATGTTGGCGACCGTGCTAACGACGCATTACGCGTAAATGGCCGGGATCTAAACGCTAAAATTATTGGAGAAGGCGGTAATTTAGGCTTTACTCAGTTAGGACGTATTGAATTTGCCCAGAAGGGCGGTCGAGTCAATACGGACTTCGTCGACAACGTTGGTGGTGTCGACTGTTCGGATAACGAAGTTAATATCAAAATATTGCTAAACGGTTTGGTCAATAATGGCGACCTTACTAAGAAGCAACGCGATAAGCTGCTTTATGATATGACCGACGACGTTGCAAAGATTGTGCTTGATGACTGTAACAGACAAACACAATCTATCTCTGTAACGGCATTGCGCGGTACCGATCAGGTTAAAGAATACCAGCGCTTCATTCATCATCTCGAGCGGGAACATGCATTAAACCGTCAGCTTGAGTTTTTACCCGATGATGACGAACTGGTCGAACGTCAGGCTGCTAACCAAGGCCTGACACGCCCAGAATTGGCCACTATAACGGCTTATGGGAAGATGGTTCTGAAAGAGCAACTGATTACGGATGAAATTACTGAAGATCCGTATCACATGCGCGAGTTATTTGATTCTTTCCCGGAAGCATTGCGTGAAAGCTTTGCGGATAGCATGACATCACATCCGCTAAAAGGTCAGATTATTGCTACTAAGTTGGCTAATAATATCGTTAACGATATGGGACCGAACTTCGTATTCCGTAAGCAAGAAGCTACCGGCGCATCGTATGCGGAAATTGCATCAGCTTATGTGGTTGCGCGTGAATGTTTTAAAGTTGAAGAACTTTGGGAACAAATTGAAGCTTTGAATAACAAAGTTCCGGCTGAAGTTCAGAATGATGTTTTATTCCAGCTTCGCCGTATGGTGCGCCGGGCAACGCGTTGGTTCTTGCGCCATCGTAACCCGGCATTGAGTGGCGTGCAGGAACACCTGGACTTCTATATGGGCGCCTTCGATGACTTGCGCAAAAATAGCCTTAAGTACATGGTGGAAGAGGAAGCGAATGTCATTGAGCAAAGTATTGAGAAGTATAAAGAACATGGCTTCCCGGCTAACCTTGCTAAGCAGGTTGCCAGCCTGAGCACGGTGTTCTCTGCTATGGACTTAGCGGAAGTGGCTAATGAAACAGGCCAATCGTTTAAGACTGTCGGCACATTGTATTTCCGTTTGGGCGCAGAGATAAACCTGCACTGGTTCTTAACTCAAATTAATAATCAACCTGTTGCAAATCACTGGCAGGCACTGGCACGAGCTGCGTTCCGGGAAGAGCTGGATTGGCAGCAACGTTCTTTGACTCAGGTTGTGCTGCGTTCCACACCGGATGTTAGCGATCCTGAGAAAATGATCAGTGAGTGGATAGAGCAAAATGAAGTCTTGCTTTCCCGTTGGCAGCAGATGTTATCGGATTTCCGTACAACGAAGAGCCATGAGTTTGCTAAGTTCTCGGTTGCTCTGAGAGAGCTGATGCTGTTAAGCCACAACTGTGCACCGAAAGTTGTCAGTTAATGTATAAGCTGATTCGACCATGGTTGTTTAAACAAGATCCCGAGAAAACGCACGAGCTTACGCTCGGGATCTTAAGTAAATGGCATCGTACTCCGTTGTCTTTGCTTTGGAAGCAAAACTTACCAAGTAAACCTGTCCGGGTTATGGGAATAGACTTTCCTAACCCGGTAGGCTTAGCGGCGGGGCTTGATAAAAATGCTGAGTGTATCGATGCGTTTGCACAAATGGGCTTTGGATTTATTGAAGTTGGTACAGTTACGCCTTTAGCACAGCCAGGAAATGATAAACCGCGTTTATTTCGACTGGTAGAAGATGAAGCAATTATCAACCGCATGGGGTTCAACAACCACGGTGTGGATGTATTGCTCGAAAACGTAAAGGCCTCATCTTATAAAGGTGTGCTGGGTATCAATATCGGTAAGAATAAAAACACCCCGGAAGAGCGAGCCCTTGATGATTATCTTGCGTGCCTGGAAAAGGTTTACCCTTACGCCGGTTACGTGACAATTAATATTTCATCACCCAATACACCTGGTTTAAGAGACCTTCAACATGGCTCAAGTCTTGATGCTTTGCTTTCCGGGCTTAAGGAGTCACAACTTGAACTGGCGAATAAGTATAATCGCTACGTTCCGTTGGTTGTGAAAATAGCCCCGGATCTTGAAGAAAGCGAAGTTGAAGTCATGGCTCAATCTTTACTGCGAAATAAAATGGATGGTGTGATTGCCACAAACACGACGCTTTCGCGAGATGGTTTGCGTGATGATAAAGCTAAAGAAGCAGGGGGGCTAAGTGGTAAGCCATTACAAAATAAAAGTACTCGGATTATAGAGCTCTTATGTAAAACTTTGCAAAGACAGATACCAGTAATTGGTGTTGGGGGCATAGATTCACCCGAGGCCGCGCAGGCCAAATTCAGGGCTGGAGCTAGCCTGGTGCAAATTTACACAGGGTTTATCTATCAGGGGCCGGGGCTTATTCGCTCAATTGTTAACCGCTTGTAATAGCCGGGCGAGTTTAGTATCTTATCGCAAGGCTTAAATTCTTCTAATTATAAAGGCTAACACTGTGGAATCGGAATCCCATTGGCTATGGTTGTTCAATGCAGAAACTGGCAAGCTCAGCATTAAGCTGAACGAAGACAGCGTCTTTGAAACACCTTACAAACCGAGTCAATTAGTCAATATCCACTTTAGTGAAAAACTAATGGATATTGAGGATGCGACAACCTTCCAAAAGGTTAGTGAGGTTTTAGAGTCTTATCCTTCAGATAAAATCCCCTGTACCCCATGTAGTGCGGCACTCAATGCAACTGCATGGAGCCGTTTTGGTCGTCCCCAAATGCCCCAAAGCTGGCATTTCCAAAAGTCCGACATTAATGAATGGCCGGCAGAGCGTACCTTATGCGAATTAAACTCAGGCTTTGATCAAGGGTTATTTCTAATTCTTGATGCAGATGATGAATTTGCAACCTGCTTATTACTAAGTGATGGAATGCAGCTTTCGGCAATTAAGTCTTTGAAACAGTTTTACGTTATAAAAGTCACATTAAATCGACTTTTACCTGCGACAGTCGACTTGGCAATGTCAGCTCAATCTAACTGGAGCCAACAACTGGCTTAGTAAGTTTATTTATTAATTTTTTCAGGGAAGTACAGAAAGTACAGATGTGTTCTGGGGAATTAATATGAAGACATTTCTGTCCGGACGTTGGTTGCGGGGGCAGGATTTGAACCTACGACCTTCGGGTTATGAGCCCGACGAGCTACCAGACTGCTCCACCCCGCGTCCGATTGAGAGCGCATAGTATAGCCATAATTCGTGCTGCGCAAGCTTTATTTAAGCCAACCGCATAGTATTTATACAAATAAGACTTAACTGCTGTTTTATTAGTCATTCTCTCTGTAATTCCCTTATTTCAGCTGGAATTACAGACAGCCACTGAGCTCTCCGTTATAATTGTCCCCTTAATTTTTTAGGCGAAGTTTCTATGTATCGTTTTTTTATTGCGTGCTCCAAAGGTCTTGAAGGGCTTTTGTTTGATGAGTTGCAAGAGTTCAATTTAAGTCATGTTAAGCAAACCCTTGCGGGTTGTTATATCGAGGCTGATTTGCAGCAGGCTTATACCGTGGCTATGTGGTCCAGGTTAGCAAGCCGTATGCTATTACAACTGGGTGAAAAGGAAATTTCCAGCCTGGATGAGATTAAACTGGCATTGACTCAATTCTCGTGGAGCAAGGTTTTCGATGCGAACAGAACTTTCGTGGTTGATTTTTCCGGCGGTAATGACGACATTCGCCATACCCAGTTTGGCGCACAGTTAGTTAAAGACTGCATTGTCGACAACTTTCGCAATAACGGGTTTGAACGCCCCAGTATTGATAAGCAGGATCCGGACATTCGTATTGCGGTACGAGTGCATAAAGACAAGCTAACCTGGTCTTTAGACTTTACCGGCGACGGTATGCACAAAAGGGGATACCGCCTGCAGCAGGGCGAAGCGCCGTTGCGGGAAACCTTAGCTGCGGCCATATTAGTTCGTGCAGGCATCAAAAATGAATTAGAAAAAGATGAACCTGTTATTTTTGACCCGTTTTGTGGTTCAGGCACCTTAGTAATAGAAGCAGCCATGATGGCTATGGATCACGCACCAGGCTTGAGCCGCGCGCATTGGGGCTTTTTGTATTGGCATGAGCATTCGCCGCAATTATGGCATGACGTACTCGAGCAGGCAGAACAGCGCTTTAAAGAAGGGAAGAAGAGCTTTAAAGGCCAGCTAAAAGGCTCTGACAACAACCCACACCTGGTCGCTAAAGCTAAAGATAACGCCAAGCGGGTGTTATTACATGAAGTGATAGAGTTTGAAGTTGCAGATGCGACAAACTGCGAAGCACCGGCGGAAAGTGGCCTGTTAGTCTGTAATCCTCCTTACGGGGAACGTCTGGGTGAGGCCGTTGAAACCTTACTCTTGTACCGACGTTTTGGTCGTCAATTAAAAGACACTTTCCATAATTGGCATATAGCCGTACTGGCAGGAGACGAACAGTTACTTAAACGCCTTAAATTGCGCAGTCATAAGAAATACCCGCTGTTAAACGGCGCAATCCCGGTTAATCTGGCGCTTTACGACTTAACTAAAGAGCAACCTGACTTCGCAGAGAGTCAAGCTGATGACTTGATTAATAGGGTTAAGAAAAATTACGCCAAATTAAGCAAGTGGGCAGACAAGGAAGGACTGGATTGCTGGCGTGTTTATGACGCGGACATTCCTGAGTACAACGCCGCTATCGATATCTATCAGGATTACGTGGTTGTGCAGGAATATGCAGCTCCAAAGGATATTCCGGAAGGCGTTGCCAATGACCGTTTGTGGTTCATGCTCGAGTCTTTGAGTTCAGCCTTGCCGGTGTCAGAAGATAAAATCATTTTGAAACGCCGCCAACGGCAAAGCGGTAAGCAACAATACGAAAAACAATCGCAGGACAGCACGGTGTTAACGGTTAATGAATACGGCGCCAAGTTTGAGGTGAATTTAACTGATTATCTTGATACCGGCTTATTTATGGACCACAGACTGGTGCGTAAAGAGCTACTGGATAAATGCGAAGAATTGGATGTGCTGAATTTATTTGCCTATACCTGCACCGCCTCTGTTCAGGCCGCCAGAGCCGGAGCCGCACGAGTCGTTTCCGTTGATATGTCGAAAACTTATCTGAAGTGGGGCGAGCGTAACTTTGCTCTAAACCGTTTAAGAGGTGATTATCAGTTTATCCAGGCTGACTGCTTTAGCTGGATGCGGGAACAACGTGGCAAACAACTGTTTGACGTTATTTTCCTTGATCCGCCCACCTTTAGTAACTCAAAACGGATGAGCGGAACCTTAGACATACAGCGTGACCACGTCGGTTTGATAAAAACCGCCACGGGAATGTTGAAAGAGGATGGCGTGATTCTATTCTCTAACAATAGAAAGAAATTCCGCATCGACACCGAAGGCCTGGATAAAGCCGGTCTTGAAGTAAATGATCAGACCCAGGCCTCAATACCCGAGGACTTCAAACGCCATAAAGGTATTCATCATTATTATATTATTTCACGGGCTTAATTAATGTCTGCGTTTTATTTGCTTACGAAACCAAACTGTCCGCTTTGTACTCAGGCTATTCAGTTACTGCATTCGCTTGACCTCGAAGAGCCGGTTGAACTTGGAGTAGTCGACATTGCCGAACAGCAGGAGCTGCAAGAAGAGTATGGCTGGTTAGTACCAGTATTTATTCGGGGAAAAGACGACGCAGAGTTGCGTTGGCCTTTCGATGCTAATCAATTGCTGGAGTTTGTAGAGCAATGAGTTTATTACGTGTACAGGATGCGCACCTGGCCTTTGGCGCCGATGCAATTTTAGACGGTGTTGATTTTACTATTGAAGCTGGTGAGAGGGTTTGTTTAGTTGGTCGTAATGGTGCGGGCAAATCAACCTTACTGAAAGCTATCGACAGTGAAGTGGTTCTGGACTCTGGGCAAATACAGTGGGTTGGAGATACCAAGGTGACACGCTTACCTCAGGATCCGCCCAAACAGTCTGAGCAGAGAGTATTTGACTATGTTGCCGAAGCTCTGGCGGAATCGGGTAAAGCGTTGGCTCGTTATCATGAACTCTCAGCCAGCCTTACAGACTCGCCAAGCAGTGCCACACTTGATGAAATGGATAAATTGCAGAATCAATTGGACGCAATTAATGGGTGGCAGGTTAATACGCGAATAGAGCAGGTCTTAACGAAACTGCAATTGCCGGCCGATGAAACCATGGCTTCACTTTCTGGTGGTTGGCTACGTCGTGTGGCTTTGGCTCGTGCCTTGGTTGTTGATCCTGACATTCTGCTGCTGGACGAACCGACCAACCATTTGGATATTGAAATGGTGCGTTGGCTGGAAGAGCAAATCGTTAATTTCTCTGGTGCTGTACTATTTATTAGTCACGACAGGGCATTTATTCGTCGTCTGGCCACCCGAATTATCGATCTTGATCGTGGCCATTTGACCAGTTATCCCGGAAATTACGATACCTATTTACAAAAGAAGCAAGAAGCGCTGGAAGTCGAAGCAACTCACAATGCCGAGTTTGATAAAAAGTTAGCTGCTGAGGAAACCTGGATTCGACAAGGAATAAAGGCACGACGAACTCGCAACGAAGGTCGGGTACGTGCACTCCAGGATTTGCGTAAACAACGACAGCAACGTCGAGAACTTCAGGGCAAAGCGAACCTGTCTGTTAATGAATCATCTCGTTCAGGTAAAAAAGTTTTTGAAGGGGAAAATCTGTCCTTACGTTTTGGTGAAAAGCCGATTATTAATGATTTGGACTTATTACTAATGCGCGGCGACAAAGTCGCTTTTGTCGGTCCGAATGGTTGCGGGAAAAGTACCTTAATCAAGGTTATTCTGGGCATGCAGGACGTTGATAGCGGAAAAGTTCAACTGGGTACAAACCTTGAAGTTGCTTATTTTGATCAACATCGATCGCAGCTTGATCCTGAACAAACCGTGATGGATAACGTTGGTGATGGTAAGCAGGATATCGAATTTCAGGGGCGTAGCCGTCATATTCTTAGTTACTTACAGGACTTTCTGTTTAGCCCTAAGCAGTCCCGGACTCCCGTTCGTGCCTTATCTGGTGGTGAGAGAAACAGAGCTTTGTTAGCTAAGATCTTGCTGAAACCCAGCAATATTTTGGTACTGGATGAGCCGACCAACGACCTTGATATCGAAACTTTAGAGTTACTGGAGCAGATTGTTGCAAATTATCAAGGAACTGTGCTGTTAGTCAGCCACGATAGGGAGTTTGTCGATAACACCGCCACTAGCGTTTTGTATTTTGAAGGTGAGGGCGTTATTACGGAAATAATCGGCGGATTTACCGAGTTAAACCACTATTTAGCCGCTAAGGCTGAAAATTCATTTTCAAATAGCGGAACCAAAGCATCGTCAAAAGAGTCAGACAGCAACAAAAGTTCGCAAAATAAGCAGAAAACGGCCGACAAAGGTTCAGACAAGCCTAAGAAGAAGTTATCCTATAAACTGCAGCGCGAACTAGAACAGTTACCAAAGGTTATTGCTGACAAAGAAGCAAAACTTGAAGAATTACAAAAAATAATGAATGAACCGGGGTTCTTTGAACAGCCACTAGATAAAACGGAACCAGTGATGACTGAAATTGCCAGTATTGAGGAGCAATTGATGCAGGACCTGGAGCGCTGGGAAGAACTGGAAAACTTATCAGAACAGAGTAGTTAGTTAATAATGAAATCATTTACGCTGAAAACACTCACAGTCGCGATAGTGTCGACAATATCTTTCTCTGCTGTAGCAGATAAATATGAAATTGAAGAAATTCCAACCGCTGATAATTTTCGCCACAGTTTTGCGAAGGATATCAATGCTCAGGAGTTTGTTGTCGGTGTTTCGCGCCTACCGACCGATGTTGAACTTGATCTGACTAAGATATCTCCAGCTATTTTGCAGAAAGCGGGAATCGCCGACATAGAGGAGGTTGATACCTTAACGCCGGAACAACGAGAATACATTATTCAGCAAATAGCCAATGAGCGAAACTCTGAACCTCAGCAGCAAAGGGTCGGCATTAACCGTTCTTATTATTTTGATACGACTGTTCAGTCCATTGTTCCCTTTCCTGCAAACGAAGATCAGTTAGAAGACAGCACAGACAGCTTTTTTTATTCAATAAATAACCAGAATTCGGCAGTGGGTTACAGCAGCGCTCCGTTTGGTCTCATTGAGTACACATATACAGATGGTGAAGGTGAGGAGCAAACTTCTGAATTTTTTGTTTCAGACTTCATTACTCGGGGCGTTTGGTATAATAACGGAGAAACGACTTCAATAACGCCTCCAGCAACGGATTACCTTGGTGGTGAAAGTGCTCTTTTCGATATTAACGATAGCGGACTAGCGGCGGGATATGCCAGTGTAGGTGTAAGCCCAAGATCCGAAGAGCGCATAGCTAACTGCGAACCAGAAGATGAAGATGATATCGTTTCTGCTCCACTTCAGGTTTGCGCCTGGAACATCTGGTTTGAGACAAAAAGCACCGGCGCGTCAAATATAGAGCCTTTTTATAATCCTCGCTTTGGTGGCGGGAGATCAAGCTTCTCTGCACGACGTTCAATTTATGATGTTAGAGGCTTCTTATGGCAGCTTGATGCTAGTGGCGAAGTTATTAGCCAGCAAGAGCTTGGGACATTAGTTCCAAGAAACGAGGAAGATGATCGAGATTTCTCAAGTTATGCTTTTGCTGTCAACAATAACGGTATTGCTGTCGGCCAGAGTTGGACTTACCATCCTCAGCGCGGCGCTATTCGTATGCCAGCCATTTTCGTTGACGGTGAAGCAGTACCTGTGACAGAAGATGAAAAATATTTCTGGGGGTCAGCAAAAGACATCAATGATAATAACCAGGCGGCTGGTTATTTAGTTGAAAACTTGTCTGGTACCTTAAGAAACACAGCTTTCATTTATGATGTTGATCTCGATGAACTGACGATGGTACCGGGGTTCTTCACTGGATCCTCAACCATTATTCATTCAATTAACAATAATGGCATGGCAGTAGGTACAGGCGAGATTGAAGCAACGTTGTCTAACGTTCGGCAACGCGTTGGTTTTGCTTATGACAGTACCGATGAGGCTGCAGAGTTTATTAACTTAAACGACGCGATTAGTTGTGATAGTCCTTACGATATAGTAGAAGCCAATAGCATAAATGATAACGGTGTTATCCTTGCTACAGCCCTTAAACAGCAAGAGTATCAGGACGAATCGGGTGAGACTCAAACGCGGGAAGTCGCAGTAACAATCAAACTTGATCCTGTTGATGGTGAACTGAATAACTGCCGCCAGGAAGAGAATCAAATTGAGCGTGAAGGTGCGTCAACCGGCCTGTTTTCACTGCTTACTTTAGGCTCACTTGGTTTGCTTATTACCGCAATACGCAGAAGAGCCTTCCTTAAGACCAAAAAATCATAATCGCTTAGAAAATAAAAAGTAGCACAGTTTCAATCCGTTAAAAAAAGTCAATGGATACTGTGCTGCTTTTACAATTGAACTCTCCTGAAATAAGTCTATCAATAGTAATGAGGCAACAAAAAACGCCTCAACTCTCTAAATAATAATCTGTGAATAACAGGCGAGGGATAGATTTATGAAAAGACAAAAGCGTGATCGCTTTGAAAGAGCACATACTCAAGGCTTTAAAGCTGGTTTGCATGGCCGCTCAAAAGACCACTGTCCTTATCAAACTCAAGATGATTTTAGATCCCACTGGCTGGGAGGTTGGCGAGATGCAATGGAGGCCAGAAATACCGGCTTATTCCGCTAAGTGTCAGAAGTAAATAGATAGATAATTTAAACGCCGATGCTTAAATACAAAAAAGCATCGGCGTTTTTTCGTTTAAGACGAGTTTTAGAAAGTAGAGGTGTCTGTAAATAGACCCACTTTTAAGTCTTTGGCGGTATAGATCTCGCGGCCGTCTACTTCCACGCGTCCATTGCCCACACCCATGAACAATTTGCGCTTAATGACTCGCGTCATATCAATGTAGTAGCTTACTTTTTTATGTTCAGGGAGTATTTGCCCGGTGAACTTCACTTCACCAACACCTAATGCACGTCCGCGGCCCGGTCCACCAGACCATGCCAGGTGAAAACCAAGCAATTGCCACATAGCATCAAGGCCAAGACAACCAGGCATGACAGGGTCACCTTTAAAATGGCAATCAAAGAACCAAAGATCAGGATGGATATCGAGCTCAGCATGGATAAAACCTTTGCCGGCCGAACCGCCGTCTTCATTAATTTCAATGATGCGATCCATCATTAGCATATTGGGGGCTGGCAACTTGCTGTTGCCAGGACCAAACATTTCCCCGCGACTGCAGGCCAGAAGTTCTTCGCGAGTAAAGCTCGACTGATTCATAAATACCCTAATTTAGTTATTCAAAAACTAGGGCGCAGTTTAGCGTACAACTGTACGCCAAACAAATCCGACAAGTTCTTTCTTAGCTAAAAATACGGCGCCAAAAGCTGCGAGGTTGATCATTGTCAGAACTATCCAATGTACGGTCCCGCACGTGCTGGAAAAGGGTTTTAATTGGTATTTCGGTTAATAGCTCTAAGGCTTCCTCGACATGTTCAACGGTATAAACGTGAAACTGCCGATTTTTAACGGCTTCAACGATTTCGTCATTAAGGTTGAGTTGATGTTTGTTTGACTGCGGAATAATGACACCTTGCTCACCGTTAAGTCCCCGGTGTGCACAAAGCGCATAGTAACCCTCAATCTTTTCATTTACCGCACCAATTGACTGAACATTACCAAACTGGTCAACCGCGCCGGTAATGGCAAGAGACTGTTTAACTGGCTGTTCTGCCAAAGCTGAAATTAAGCAACAAAGCTCGCCAAGTGACGCGCTGTCTCCATCAACTTCGTAGTAAGACTGCTCAAACACAACGGTTGCTGAGACTGACAAAGGTTCATGGCGGGCAAATTGATTAGCCAAATAAGCACTTAGAATCATGACGCCTTTGGTATGAATATTACCGGAGAGATCAGATTTACGCTCTATATCGATAATATCGCCGTCACCGTAGTGAATGGTCGCGGTAATTCGGGAAGGTTCGCCGAACTCACTGCCGCCCATAGTCACAACGGTCAAACCGTTCAATTGACCAACGGCGGTGCCATGCGTATCAATTCGAACCTGCTGCTCAAGAATGCTGCGTCGACTGAGTTCGGCAAGGTTACCTTCGCGATCGCGTTGTTGCTGAAGCGCTAAATCTATCGCTGCTTTATCAATTTTTGCGTGTTGATTCTGCAACGCGCAATCATTGGCTTCCCGAAGAAGCTGGAGCAGACTGACTGTATTAAGTGTCAATTCTTGCTGGTAATCGGTATATCTGGCACAAACGCGCAGCAAGGCAGAATAACCGTCGGTGCTCAAGGGCAATACGTCAGCCAGTTGCCACACATACTGTAAATAGTTGAAGTAAGGCGCTACTGGCTCGTTTTGCGTCGCGTAATGACCATGAAAGTCCGCAAGAAACGGGAAAAAATGGTCGAAGTCTTCGTCGTATTCGCGAAGTTGCGCGTACTCGTTGCGAGAGCCGAGTAAAACAATTTTTATGCTCACAGGGACTGATTCAGGCCGATAGAAAAAAGCAGCACCTGAATCAGGCGACTGTCTTGGCCATTCAAATTCACCGCCTTCTATAACGTCTTTTAAACGTTTCCAGAGCTTGATATTTTCCAGCAACTGCGCAACTTCAATGGCCAATACACCGCCATTTGCTTTGTGCAGTAAGCCCGCTTCAATAAGGTGAAGCTCTGAGCTAACCGTGCCTTCAATGGATTGAACCCCAATATGTCCGAACAAACGCTCTTCGGTTACGCGGTCGCAATAATAATAAGGGGCAGGGTGTTCATGTCCTACAAGAACAGAAGCCAGACTTTCACCCTGAATTTCCTCGGCTTTTTTATCTCTAATCTGCTGCATATAATCACGCAACTTATGGGTATCAAACTGCTCAATTATCGCTTTGTAGGCCTCGTCGCGCTGGTCTAGTGGACGTTGCAGAAACCCCCAGATAGCTTTGATAGCGGCATCAGCGGTACCTGAGGGTAAATTCACACATAATGGCCTTAGTGGATCTGTTGGGTTTGCCAGGTAAATCCAGTCATACCACTGAGTAAATTCCCAATGGTTTTCGTTAAAATATGAGTCGAGAATGTCTCGTTTCAAAAGCCCTGTAGGAAACAACGCATAGATATTTGAATAAGTGCCTTGTTGGCGCAAGGCGTTGTTCAATGCATTAACAGCTCGTCTTTGTCCAACTAATGCATCTTCTTTAAGTTCGGCCGGGAGCTCTTTCAACCATTCGTTTGTTTGTGGCTGCAATGCGAAATTATCTAATTTCATTGAATTGTTCTTCTCTTAACTAGCAATAAAGACATGATAACAGAAATGGCTAATTGAGAGCGTTTTGCTGTGGTAATAAAAAACGGAGAAGAACAATGCAGCCTGCAAGTCGACAACAGGCTTTAGACATGCTGAAGGCTCTATAACTTATGCGGTAACGTTGTCGTTTTGTCATCTTGTCACGACACCAGACATAACCAATGCCAGAGTTCAATTTCTTGTATTGGTGGTGCGTACTTTATTCCTTGGCAACGCCAACCGGGGAACCACCGAAGAACCTTCTAAAGAAATAGCGGAATTTGAAGGTATCTGCTTCAAATACATAATTGCGTATAATGTATATTATGTTAAATCATAACTATATAAGTATAACAGCCCTACGAAGTGCTTACTTTTTAAAACTGCTGCTGAGCCAGATCTGGAAGCTTTTCGGCAAGAAAGTCGATAAAAACACGTACAGCGGGAAGAATTCCCCGTCGGTGTGAGTACGTCATATGCATAATTCCGATTGGCAAATGCCAGTCGGTTAATACCGGAACTAAGTCGCCATTATTGACCGCTTCGTTACAGAGGTAATTAGGTAAAGCGGCAATCCCTAATTGTTTGATTGCGGCTTCTCTTAACACAATCATGTCGTCGGTAATAAGCCGTGGTTTTATTCTGATATTCTTTTGCTGGCCCGAACTGTGAATCAGTTCATAGCCATAGCGGCCGTTTGTGTAGTGCATACTGAGATGCTCGAATTTTAGTAAATCTTCGGGTTTCAGAATGGCTTTGTCCTGAATTAAGCCGGGCGCAATGTAAAGTGTCTGAGGTGCCTGGCTAATTGGTCTCGCAATCAGGCTGGAGTCTTCTATGGTGGGTCTAACCCGCAAGGCAACATCAATGCCCTCTTCAACCAGATTCACTGGACGGTTAGTAACCACGAGCTGTATTTCGACCTCCGGGTACAAACTCATGAATTCTGGTAACACCTGAACCAACAAACTCTGACTGATTGCATAAGGCGCGCTAACTTCAACTTTTCCTCGCGGCTTATCCAGTAGACGCTGAGTGACTTGTCGAGCTGACTCAGCAGCACTGACAAGGCGCTCACAATGCACCAGAAACTCACGGCCAACATCAGTTAGTTTAAGACCGCTTCGACTTCTGTGAAAAAGTCTTGTGCCCTGTTCGTCCTCCAACTGAGCCATTTTCCGGCTTATGGTTGATTTTGGCAGACTTAAATCCCTTGAGGCAGCGCTAATACTGCCGGAGGCGATGACTTGAGCAAATAGATAATAATTTGTGACATCGGGAAAAGACATAAAGACCTCAAGGTTCCGCTAATGGAACGTAAGTTCTCATTCTAGCTTCTTATTAAAGTATTTGGAACGAATTATACTGTGCCTATCTTAAAAAAGAGAATAATGAGGTTTGTATGAAAGTCTTACATTTAGATTCGGGTATCTTTATTGATCAGTCAGTTAGTCGCCAATTAACTCGCGACATTGTCTCTCAGCTTAAAAATAACCAAGAAACAACGGTTGTGTACCGCGACTTGGTTGCCAACCCGGTTGATCACCTTACGGCTGAAGAGCTTTTAGCCGACGATAAGCCTTTGATTAATGAGTTGGTACAGGAACTTTTTGATGCAGATACCATTATTATTGGTGCGCCCATGTACAACTTTACTATCCCTACGCAGTTGAAAGCCTGGATTGATCGCGTGCTGCAGGCCGGAGTAACTTTCAAATATACGGAACAAGGTCCACAAGGCTTAGTTAAGGACAAGAAGGTTTATATCGCTTCAGGTCGTGGTGGCATTTATTCTGAGGGCGATATGCAAGCACTGGATCATCAGGAAAGTTACTTAAAGCAGGCACTTTCTTTTATCGGAATTACTGACGTTACTGTAGTTCGTGCAGAAGGAATGAACATGGGGGATGAATCTCGTCAACAAGGATTCGAGCAAGCGTCTAAAGAAATCGCTGCTATATAATTTCATAAAACGCACCCTACTCGTCATCGCGGTGCGCTTTTATTTGTATCTCATCGCCCAATTGTATTACTTCTATTTCTATTGGCTGGCAGCAGACCTGGCAATCGACAATCTGCTGTTGCCCAATATCATTTAACCAGTCCACTTCAATATCGTTAATTGTCATGCAGTAAGGACACTCAAATGTTTTTGGATCGGTAAGACTCATAGCAGGCACCTTAAATTAAAGCTCTGGTCTACAATAGTAATCGAATCTTTGAACTTTTGCGTAGCTTATTAAATATTCAATTAAAATAATCGGCTGAGTGCGAATGATGACATCGTGGTTAAAACAATCCTTAATAGTAACGTCGTTATTGGTCGCTAGTGTAACGCAGGCTCAAACACCCGTTGAGTATATAGAGGCGAATAAAAAACCGATAGTAAATACAGTTAAAGTACCAACCACCCTTTCAGCCATGAATAACTCGCAGCTTCTGTTCAAACACAATGGCCCGGTGCTACGCCTCAGGACATAGAGAAAGAAATCCTTATAGAGCAGGAAGAATTTCTTCGTACGGTACCTAACTTACAGCGCATGGAAAGCAGTGCAAGTAATGGTGAGGTGAGTATAGAACTGGGCTTTCCTTTTGGCGTTGATGTTACCGGAACATTAATCCTGGTTAACAATGCGTTAAGTCAGGTGCCGGATTATCCAGAGAATGTCGGGTAACCTCGAATTTTTCCGCGTCTTTTCCAAGTGATGCTTTCATGTACTTTCGCGTCGCTCCTATTGAGGATAATCCGAAGAATATCGATATGGTTATGATGCGAGATTACATTGAGGATAATGTACGACCGCGAATGTCATCGGTTGCCGGGGTATCTCAGGTAAACGTTAGCGGAGGTGCTCAACGACAAGTTCGTATTCTGATGGACAAAGACGCCCTCATTACTGTGTGGTATTGCTCCCCTGGTCTTTATTCCAGGCGCTGGTACAGAGCTTTACCGCGGGGTTGGGGCTATTGTGATGTTTGGTCTCATAGGTGCTGCGCTTGTTACTATTTTCACTTTACCGGCGCTATCTGCACTGGTACTAAAAAACGAGGGGTGAATTCTTAGACAAAATATTGATCTTTGCGCTACTTTTTTACTGTAAATATTTTGTAAACTGCCGATAGCTTATTAAGTAAGCTTTCCGTCGGTTGACTAAGGATCATCAATGAAGATCATACAGCAGTTAAGTATTACGCAGAGACTGGTTTTACTACTGGGAATTGCCGCTTTAGGAACAGCTCTGATGGTGGCGTTTATGATGTTCATTTTGAACAACCTGTTGGTTGAGGAAGAAAAACGTAAACTCAACGCCGTACTTGACGCTGCTCATACCATAGTCAGCCATTATCATCAGGAATATCAGGATGGTAACCTCAGCGAATCTGAAGCCAGAACGGAAGCTTATGCTCGCCTTGATAACATTCGCTACGAAGGCGTGGAGTACATATTTACGCTAAGTCGTGACGGCGTTTTAGTACAACACCCTTTCTCTAAACAGTTAGTCGGCAAAGATGTAACCAGCTACGAAGATCCGGAAGGCACTCGACTGTTTCAGGAGATGGTCCAGAAAGCACGTTCAGCTGATCGGGCTACCGTAGAATACATATGGCAAAAAGGCAGTGATGCCAACAACCTGGTTCCTAAAATTAGCAGAATAAGAGTATTTGAACCCTGGAACCTTATTATGGGGACAGGTCAGTACACCGATAATATTACCAGCATGTTGTGGCAGGAGTTTTTTAAACTAGCTGGGTTGGCTCTGTTTCTTGCTGTGCCTCTCCTTCTTTTGTTTGTTTTGATCATACGCAGTATTACTCGTCCTTTGAAAACGATTAATAACGCCATGTTTGATATTGCTGAAGGTGAAGGTGATTTAACCCGGAGGCTCGATGACTCTGGCTCTGATGAACTCGCTAAATTAGCGACCTCTTTCAATACTTTTGTACACAAAATACAGCAACTCGTACAGAGCGTTCAGGAAAGTGCTAAAAATGAAAGCGAAGCTGCTAGTCAACTCACTGACTTATCTGCTACGAGCAGTCGACAGAGTGATGAATTAAGTTCTCAAACAAGCTCTATCGCTACAGCAATAACTGAATTATCTTCATCAGCTTCAGAGGTTGCCGACCATGCCCGTCAGGCCGCCGATTCAGCGAATACCGCCGATGAAGAAGCTGGTCGTTCGGCAATCATTGTTCGTGAATCGGTCAATAACATTGAGGCACTAACCTCTGAACTGGGTAAAGCTGGCGAGAAAGCCCGGTTATTACAGGACGGTTCAGATAAGATTGGTAATATACTCGGTGTTATTGTTGCAATTGCTGAACAAACGAACTTACTTGCATTAAATGCAGCTATTGAGGCCGCCCGGGCCGGTGATGCAGGGCGTGGGTTTGCTGTAGTTGCTGATGAAGTCAGAACTTTAGCAACCAGAACCCAACATTCAACCGATGAAATCTCCTCTATTGTGGAAAGTATTCAGGGAGCAATTAAAGAGGTCAGTCAAATTATCAATGATGTTGAACACCGCTCAGCATCGACCAACGAAGAGGCATTGAAAGCCGAACGGGCAATTAGCCAAATTCAGGAAGCGGTCGCCAACATTTCCAGTATGAACATACAAATTGCATCAGCCACCGATGAACAAAGTCGGGTCACTAAAGATTTGAATGAAAACATCACGGGCATTTCTGACCTTTCCCATGCTAACCAGGACGCAAATACGCGGGTATCTGAAGTAAGCCGGGATCTCAGTAAAAACAGCATTGATCTGAGTCAACTTGTGAGCCGGTTTAAAACAAAATAACCTTAAAAAGACTAGGGACAATAGTAATCTGCCCTGTACCTTTTGAGTCACAAGACGTAAAATGCACGTACTTTTACATGGATCGTGTCTGGTAAAAGTCACCTTTTTCCTGATCTTAATCACTGCGGATTTAAAAGATGAGTCAAACAATTCCACAACAACCGATCGAATATAATATGAAGGTCGTTCGGCAGTTTACTGTCATGACCATTATTTGGGGTATCGTCGGTATGGCGTTGGGCGTATTGATAGCTGCTCAGCTAGTCTGGCCAGAGCTAAACTTCAATACACCTTGGTTAACCTACTCCCGTCTTCGCCCACTACATACTAACGCCGTTATTTTTGCGTTTGGTACCAGTGCACTTTTTGCTACCTCTTATTACGTGGTTCAAAAGACCTGTAAAGTGAGCTTGTTCTCAGATAAGTTGGCAGCTTTTACCTTTTGGGGTTGGCAGGCCGTCATCGTTGCAGCGGTTATTACTCTGCCATTGGGCCTGTCTAGCAGCAAAGAGTATGCAGAACTGGAATGGCCAATCGATATCCTGATTGCTGTCGTTTGGGTTGCTTATCTCATTGTTTTCTTTGGGACATTGGCTATTCGTAAGACATCGCACATTTATGTGGCGAACTGGTTCTACGGTGGCTTTATTGTTGTTATCGCCATGCTGCATATTGTGAACAGCTTCGCGATACCAGTGTCGTTTACTAAGTCATATTCAATCTACTCAGGTGCTGTAGATGCCATGGTTCAATGGTGGTACGGACATAACGCTGTAGGTTTCCTTTTGACAGCCGGCTTCCTGGGTATGATGTATTACTTTGTACCAAAGCAGGCGGAACGCCCCGTTTACTCGTACCGTTTGTCGGTTGTTCATTTCTGGGCACTCATTTCCTTATACATTTGGGCCGGACCGCACCACTTGCACTACACCGCTTTACCAGACTGGACTCAGTCAGTGGGTATGGTGATGTCAGTCATTCTGTTCGTTCCTTCGTGGGGCGGCATGATCAACGGTATCATGACCTTATCGGGTGCCTGGCATAAACTGCGTACCGACCCAATTCTGCGCTTCCTGATTGTATCTCTGTCATTCTATGGTATGTCGACTTTCGAAGGTCCGATGATGGCAATCAAATCAGTAAACGCCCTTTCTCACTACACCGACTGGACCGTTGGTCACGTGCATTCAGGCGCTCTAGGCTGGGTTGCGATGATTACCATTGGTTCTATGTACTACCTGGTACCTCGCTTGTTTAATCAGAAAGAAATTCACAGCATTAAGCTGGTTAACGTTCATTTCTGGTTACACACTATCGGCGTAGTTTTCTACATTGTTTCAATGTGGATTTCAGGTGTTATGCAAGGTCTTATGTGGCGTGCGACAAACTCTGATGGAACACTGACTTATAGTTTCGTAGAGAGTGTTCAAGCATCGTATCCGTTCTGGACAGGCCGCTTTATTGGTGGTGTGTTCATTGTCGTTGGTATGCTGCTTATGGCTTATAACTGTTACCAGACAATTCGTGCCGGCCGTCGTGAGACAGCTGCAGGCAACGTCGTACAAACTGCCTGAGGGAGAGAATAATGAGTCGCTTTAAACACGAATTTGTTGAGAAAAACTTAGGTTGGCTGTCTATTTTAATGATTCTTGCTGTTTCTATTGGCGGTTTGGTAGAAATCACTCCCCTACTTTTTCAGAAGCAGACCAATGAACCGATTAAAGGGCTACAGCCATACACAGCATTAGAACTTGAAGGCCGTGATATCTATATCCGCGAAGGGTGTAACAACTGTCACAGTCAGATGATTCGACCTTTCCGTGCTGAAACAGAACGCTATGGACATTACTCTTTAGCCGGAGAACACGTATGGGAATTCCCTCACCTTTGGGGTTCTAAACGGACAGGTCCTGATTTGGCTCGGGTTGGTGGACGTTACAGTGATGAGTGGCATCACGTTCACTTAATGAACCCACGAAATGTGGTTCCTGAATCAAATATGCCAGCGTTCCCGTGGCTTGCAGAAAACAAGCTAACGGGTGAAGACACCGCTAAGAAAATGGAAGTTATGCGTTCGCTTGGCGTTCCTTATGAAGATGAGGATATTGCCGGGGCTAAAGAAGCTGTTCAGGGTGAAACCGAAATGGACGCTCTTATCGCATACTTGCAGTCTCTTGGCACTGCGTTACAGCAGGCTGATAAGTAATGGATTACGGAACCTGGCGCGGCGTGTTTAGCCTGATCATATTGGCAATTTTCATTGCTATTGTGTTTTGGGCTTTCAGTCGCCGCACAAAAAAACAATTTGATGAAGCGGCTAATTCCATATTTGAGGACGAGTCATCAGTAGATAAAAGCGACAAACCGGAGTCGAAGAAAGATGAGTAGCTTCTGGAGTGCATGGATTATTGTTCTGACGCTGGCCACTTTGGTGGTACTAATTTGGCTATTGCGCTGGAACATGAAAAATTATACTCACATCGAAGAAGGTCAGGAAATGGACCACGAATTCGATGGAATTGTTGAGTTAAACAACCCTCTTCCAAAGTGGTGGACCTATTTATTCTGGGCCTGTTTTGCCTGGGGCTTTTTGTACTTAGCTTTATATCCTGGGTTAGGCAATTTCAATGGCCTATTGGACTGGAAAAGTTCAAACCAAGACGTTCGCTCTCTAGAGGAGTCTCGTCAAGCAATGGAAGAAGCCCATGAAAAAGGAATGATAGTTGAGTACGATCGTTCGATTCGTGCAGCTGAAGAGAAATACGGCCCTATTTTTGAAGCATTTGCAGAGCAGTCTGTTAAAGAACTGGCAAAAAATGAAGATGCTTTAGATGTTGGTCAACGACTATTCTTGCAAAACTGTGCTCAGTGTCACGGCTCAAACGCTATGGGTGGCCAAGGGTTCCCTAACCTGACTGATGATGACTGGTTGTACGGTGGTGAGCCAAGCGATATTAAGACATCCTTATTAGAAGGTCGCCGCGGTAACATGGCACCTTTTGGTGAGCAGTTCAGTGATAAAGAAATTAATGAACTGGCAAACTACGTCGCAAGTCTTAGTGGCCGCGACAGAGATCCTGACTTGGTTGAAGCCGGCAAGGCAAACTTTGCAGTCTGCAGCGCTTGTCACGGACAGGATGGAAAAGGTAACCAGCAGCTGGGTGCTCCTAACTTGACTGATAATGTTTGGCTATATGGCGGTTCAATTAATAAAATTGAAGAAACTATTAGGTATGGGCGTAGCGGCGTTATGCCTGCCTGGAAAAACATTTTAGGTGAAGATAAAATTCATGTTATCTCAGCTTATGTCTACAGCTTGTCAAACGACGAATAAAACGCAGTATATAGCCCCGCTACGGCGGGGTTTTTTGTAAGAGGTCCTATTATGATTCAACCTTGGTATAAGCAGTTTTGGCCATGGTTTCTTATTTCCCTTCCCGTTACTGTAATGATCGTTTGCGGTGTTATCATTTATTTGTCCATCTCTGAGGGCAACTTTTCGATGGTGGTCGACGATTACTATAAACGCGGCAAGACAATTAACGCTGTTATTGAAAACGTTGAAGAAGCTCAGCGTCGTAATATTTCCTTCGAATTTACTGCAAATCAGGGCAAGTTAACTCTAAAATATGCTTCAGGTGAACCGGAAGAGCTGTCAGCTTTACGGGTTTATTTTGTGCATGCTACTCAGCCTGAAAAGGACTTTAGTCGTTTGCTAAGTGTCGCCGCAGACGGTACCTACCGGGCTGATATTCCAGACAACATTAGCGGCAAGTGGACCGTTACTGTTGAACCCTATAACAAGGTATGGAAAGTGAGCGAAAAGTATCAACTCCCTAAAAGTGAATTAACAAAACTTCGTCCATTATTATACGGAGTTTAAACACATGGAATGCTTCCACTGCCTGCAGCCTATTCCCCGGGGAGTCAACCTTTCTGTTGAATATAAAGGCTCAGAAAAGCCCGTCTGCTGTGCCGGTTGCCAGGCCGTGGCAGAAACCATTATTGAACATCGTCTACATGCTTATTATGAACACAGGGACATCTCTCAACTTCAGGAGACTCCTGTACTCCCTGATGAGTTAAATGATTTGAATTTGTATGACCACCCTGACTTACAAAAAGAGTTTGTAAGACACGAAGGTGATGGCACTGAGGTTGCCACTCTGACAATAGAGAATATCACTTGTGGTGCGTGCGGCTGGCTTATTGAACGTGAATTAATGCGTTTGAAAGGCATACACAAAGCTATCGTTAATGTTACCAGTCGTCGATTACAGGTTAGCTGGTCACCTGAGGAGTTAAAACTCAGCAATATTCTCAGAGCGTTAGCAGGAATTGGTTATAAAGCTTTGCCATTTCAGGCCAATGAGGCTGAACAGCAATATGAGCGCCAGAGAAAAAGTTATATAAGGCGCTTAGGCGTGGCAGGTATTGCCACCATGCAAGTAATGATGATTGCTTTTGGCCTGTACTTTGGTGTGGTAAGTGACCTCTCTCCTGACTTACAGCGTTTTTTATGGGGAGTCAGTCTGGTATTTGCAACTCCAGTCATTCTGTACAGTGCACAACCTTTTTATGCTGGCGCTCTTCGGGCTATACAGGCTTCACGCTTGAATATGGATATTCCGGTAAGTATTGCTTTGTTAGGAGCTTACAGTGCCAGTGTGTACGCTACTATTACCAATACTGGCGAGGTGTACTTTGAATCCATCTCCATGTTCACTTTCTTCCTCTTAACTGGACGTTTTCTTGAGCTACTCGCAAAGGAACGTGCGTTAAAATTTGCAACTAACCGGCTGACTCTTTTACCTAAGCTGGCTTCCAGAGAAACTGATGACGCTGTTGAATCTATTGCTATTAAGCAATTAAACGTCGGCGACATTATTCGTGTAAAAGCTGGTGAAACCATTCCTGCCGACGGAGAGTTGTTAAATCCGCAGGCACAGGTTGATGAAAGTTTGCTAACAGGTGAAAGCCTGCCGCGTTCGAAAAAGCTTGGCGACGCAATTATTGCCGGCAGTATTAACCAGCACTCACCGATACGCGTCAAAGTGACGGCTATTGCTCAGCAGACCGTGCTGGCGGGTATTATATCAATGCAGGACTCTGCATTAGCGGTTAAGCCAAGAGCTCAGCAAGTTATTGATAAAATTGCAGGTTATTTTATTGCTGCCATTTTAATTATTGCTGTTATTACGTTCTTCAGTTGGTGGTGGATTCAGCCTGAGCATGCGCTGTGGGTTACTTTAGCGGTTTTGGTTGCAACCTGCCCTTGTGCTTTATCACTTGCCGCTCCCACCGCGCTTACCGGTATTATTCATCGGCTCAATCGAGATGGGATATTACTTAAAGGCGCTGATGTATTAGAGTCTGTAAAGCAGTTAGACAAAGTTTGTCTTGATAAAACCGGTACTTTAACCGAGGGGCAGTTTCGGCTTGTTGAGCGCCAGGACTCTATCGACCCCAAAACAGTGAATCATATTGTTAGTGGACTGGAACTGTTTTCCGAGCACCCTCTTTCCGTTCCTTTGAGTCAACTTTCAGATACCCCTGCTAAATTTACTCATGTCAGCAACGAAATGGGGGCCGGACTGCAAGGCGAACTTGACGGTGAAGTTTACCGCGTCGGCAGTGAACGTTTTATTCAGCAATGGCACCCTGAGTTTAAAGCACTTAATAAGTACCAGGTAATTGTGGCAAGCAAAAAGCAGGTTTTGGCACAGTTCCGGGTTGAGGATCAAGTACGGGACGGTGCAGCAGAAACCATAGAATGGTTAAAAGAAAATGGCTATCAGCCTATCATATTAAGTGGTGACAGTGAGTCCAGAGTCCATGAACTGGCTAAGGAGTTAGGCATAGCTGAGTACCATAGTGGATTAAAGCCAGAGGAAAAATTGGCATTCGTTACCGAACAACAACAATTAGGTCATACTGTCTGGATGGTCGGTGACGGCATCAATGACAGTCCGGTTCTTGCAAAAGCTGATCTTTCAATGACCTTTTCAAAAGCATCAGACTTGGCGCAAACCGCAGCCGACGTTGTATTAATGTCAGAGTCCTTGAATCAAATAAAAGTGGTTATAGAAAGCGCTCTGAAGACACGCAAGGTGATGCAGCAAAATTTCACTTGGGCATTAGTTTATAATGTATCTATATTACCTGTTGCAGCTATTGGTATGGTTGCACCATGGGCAGCAGCGCTTGGCATGTCGCTCAGCTCTCTGTTGGTCATTGGTAACTCTTTAAGGTTGTATCGAAAATGAGTGTAATTTACGCGTTAATACCGGTTGCGATAATTTTTGTGATCATCGCCGTGGCTATTTTTTTCTGGGCGGTACGCTCCGATCAGTTTGAAGATATTGAGCGTCAGGGTCTCAATATTCTAATGGATGATGAAGACAACAAGGCCGATGATGAATCCGATAAGCCAAAGCGCTGATCTTGTAACCGCATTACTCATGGGCCTTGCGGGCGCTGGTCACTGCCTGATGATGTGTGGTGGGATAGCAAGCGCCATGGGCATTAATACTAAGCCCCATCACGTCTGGCTCTATAACTTAGGCCGAGTGTCCTCTTATATGATAATTGGAGCACTTGTCGGCGGCGCCATAGGCTTTTTTGCTCCCGAAGGTGGTTATACAACCGTTATTCTGCGTTGGTTGGCGGTTATTTTTCTGCTTCTATTAGGGCTTTATTTTACGGGCTGGTTTGCTGGCCTGGTTTATTTGGAAAAAGCTGCAAGCCCGGTATGGCGAAAGGTTCAGCCCTTTGCCGCTAAGCTAAGAAACAAACCGGGTATTTTTGCCACTTTCTTTGCCGGAACCCTATGGGGCTGGCTGCCTTGCGGTATGGTTTACAGTGCTCTTAGCTGGGCCGCGTTAAGTGGTTCAGCCAGCGGTGGCGCATTAACCATGGCGGCTTTTGGCTTAGGAACCTTGCCAGCTATGGTTGCAGCAGGTCATTTCAGCCAGTTTCTGCACAACTTTTTGCGAGCTCAGGGGGTTCGCACAGCCATGGGTGTTTTACTGATTATTTATGCCTTATGGAGTTTATTGACCCTCCTCAAACCTTTTTTTCAATAAAGCCTGCAAAGCTTTCTGCTTTCGTCTAATCTAACTAATAGACGCGGATTTATTATGAGGTGAGTATGGACGCATTCCGTCATGTTTTGGTCGTTATAGATGCCGCTGATGAGCAGCATAAAGCCTTGAAAAGAGGTCTGCATATGGCTCGATTGAGTGATGCCAGACTGACGTTGTTTTTATCCATTTACGACTTCTCTTATGAAATGACAACCATGTTATCCAGCGAAGAACGCGATATTATGCGTTCTAATCTCATTGCTGACAGAAAAGCCTGGCTAACAGACTTGTTGAGTGAATTTGATACAGACGCAATTGCTATTGATATCAGCGTTGTTTGGCACAATCGCCCGTTTGAAGCCATTATAAAAGAAGCGATTAAGCACAAGCATGATCTCATCATAAAAGGTACTCAGGTCAGTGCGAGTTTCCAAAATCTCATTTTTACACCAACTGACTGGCACTTGTTAAGAAAAGCCCCCTGCCCGGTTTTGCTGGTCAAAGAACACGAATGGCCCAGTCATGGCCAAATTATTGCCGCTGTTCACACCGGTTCAGAAGAAGAACATCATCAGCAATTAAATAAACGAATTATTGAACACGCTCAATCAATGAGCAAAGTTCTCGATGCCAGTGTGCATTTGGTTAATGCGTACCCTAGTGCGCCCGTTAATGTAGCGGTAGAAATTCCGGAGTTTGATGTCAGCGAATATACAGATGCACTCGAGCAGCATCATGTAAACCGAATGGCTGCTCTTGGCCGGCAGTATGGCATTTCCAGTCACTACCAGTACCTTTCTCAAGGTTTACCGGAACAAGTGATACCCGAAGCAGCCAAACAACTGGATGCCGAATTAGTCGTGTTAGGGACTATTGGCCGCACTGGGTTAAGCGCTGCGTTACTGGGCAATACCGCGGAGCATGTGCTGGATCAGTTAAATTGCGACGTATTAGCCATTAAACCAGAAGACTTCGTTAGTCCCCTCGCTTGAGTTTAATGCCTCAGGTATAATCCGGCTCCTAATGCTTAAATATGACAGGTTGCAGGAGCCATTATGGCCAGTGAAAACAAATACAGTTTCAACAAACTACAGAAACGTATTCGCCGCGAAGCCGGCAAAGCCATACAAGACTTTGGCATGATTGAGGATGGTGACCGCATCATGGTCTGTCTGTCCGGTGGCAAGGACAGCTACACTCTGTTAGACACATTGCAGTACCTGCAAAAAGTCGCTCCTGTGAGATTCTCCCTGATCGCCGTTAACCTTGATCAAAAACAGCCAGGTTTCCCAGAGCATGTACTTCCTGAGTATTTAGAAAAGCTTGGTGTTGAATACAAAATTGTTGAAGAAGACACCTATAGTATCGTGAAAGATAAAATCCCTGAAGGAAAGACAACCTGCTCTCTTTGTTCGCGTTTACGCCGTGGAATTTTGTACCGTACGGCAAAGGAGTTAAAAGCCACTAAGATAGCTCTGGGACACCACAGAGACGATATGATTGAAACCTTGTTTTTAAATATGTTTCATGGCGGAAAATTAAAATCGATGCCGCCGAAACTCGCAAGCGATAACGGTGAACATATTGTTATTCGACCACTTGCCTACGCCCGGGAAAAGGACATAGAGCAATATTCGGAGGCTATGGAGTTTCCAATTATTCCGTGCAACTTGTGTGGCTCTCAGGAAAATCTTCAAAGGAAGCAAATAAAGCAACTGCTTAACCAGTGGGATAAGCAGTTTCCAGGAAGAATTGAGAGTTTATGTACCGCAATGCAAAATGTTGTTCCTTCGCACCTGGCTGACAATGCCTTGTTTGACTTTAAATCGGTTACTGCCAATGGCGTTGCCGATGAAAACGGCGATAAAGCTTTTGATACCGAAAATTTTAGCTCTGATGCAGTAAATAATGTAAATAATGAGCCTGTTTTAATGAGTGATATTCCGATTAAACAGCTGGCTTAAACAAGACAAAAAAGGCTCCTGATTGGAGCCTTTTTTTATTATGCCGAAGTGCGTTATTCGGGTTGTGGTGGTGGATTCAGTTCTTCGCTAACGCGTTCCACAATTGGTCGGTTTATACGGATCATTGCTCGTAGCTCTTCAATATAATCCTCGCCGCGCTCTGAATAGCTCGAAAGCCCAGTAATAAGATCTCGTGCCAAAATATCTGCATTATTTAAACGCTTTTGCTCACGCAGTAAACGTAAATCCAGATATGCTCCGTGGGTATTTATATTGCGCATGTAGCTCTTTACTGAGGCATTAACCGAGTCAAACTGCGCAACTTCATGGCGACCACCTTCAACTCTTCCGGTAGGCACGAGACCACAACCTTTCGAGTAACACCATTGCCCAAATAGGTTTAAACCTTTTCTGGAGAAACGCGAAGTTCCCCAACCAGATTCATTGGCGGCCTGCACCAAAACCATCATTTCCGGAATAATATCGATGCGTCGTTTCAGAAGACCAAACAGATTATCATCAATGGCAATATCGTCTTCCAGACGGTAGTAATTTATCCACTCTTCCAGCTGCTTTTTGTCTGCAGCGGTAAGCTCGCCGTTTTTATAGCGTTTATAAATGGCTTTAAGATAAGCTCTATCATGCAATATACGTATATTTTCAGCTTCAACTAAAGGCAGCAAAAAACGAAAGAACTCTTCCTTCTTTTCGGTGACATCTGTCATTGACATAAAATCCGGGAGATCTCTTTTAACTTCAACCTCCGGAATTGCCGGTAAATGCGCCGTAACCGACTGATCCGGAACTTTTACATCAGACTCCTTAATAAGCCAGGGTAAAAGTAATGCAGCTATACTCAGTACTATGAACAGTAAAATCGTTAATAATCGCATGTAGTCCTCAAGCCGAAATATTTTCAGACGAATTATCTTTTTTGGATTTCTCAATAACAGTTACGCCAATAATGTCTCGATAGACCACTCCAATGAGGTTATAGATCATTGGGAGCATCCAAATAAGACCAAGTCCGAAAGGAATTATAGCGACAAACAGTAACCCCAGAATAATAAGAAACAACAGAATAAATTTGGGAAGTTTAAAATGCGTTATTTTTATCGAGTAGTACAATGCACTTAACGGCCCCACGCCTCGTTCAACGACTAGCGGCATAGCAAGACTCAAAATTACCGTAATATAAAGCGATACTAATATTGCAAAATTAGGGTGAACCAGCACCATTAATTCACTGACCAGTATGCTAAGCAAGCTGCTAATAACGGCAACGGTAATGAGCGGGAGCAGTACATTGAATCCGTTAAAAACATCGGCTGTTTTTGTTTGAATCCCAACGCTATGTTTAATTCCCATTAGCATCAACCCGCCAAGTAACGGTGCGCTGATAACAGCCTGAAGAATACTGGCAAGATATTGAATTTGCGCCGAGCTTTCTATGGCTTCAATTGAGAACACGCTCATTAAAGCCAGGACCATAAGCACGTTAATGCCTAACAAAATTAAGAAACCACCAATCAAAGACACTAAGTTTGACTTGGTGATATTAAACGACTGCTCTAATACTTGCCGCACTGAAAGCTGATAGTTCCCTTTTAGGGCGTCAATCAGTGAGCCTCCAATGACTACTTTGTTATCATCCACAGAAATTCCCACACTTTTTTTAACATTAAGATAAACTAGCGCCCGATATACTAGAGTATCCATTGACGCGATCCAATTTAAATCGACAGAACAATTTGAGGCAGGCATGAAATCACAGAAAAAGCGACCCGCCAATCCTAAGTTGGTTTTGCTAAACAAGCCCTACGGTGTGTTATCGCAATTTACAGGTGAGGAAGGCGACCAAACATTAAAGGCTTTCATCCCACATAATGATGTCTACCCCGCCGGACGATTGGATAAGGACAGTGAAGGCCTGCTTTTGTTAACCAACGATGGCGTTTATCAGGCGCGCCTGGCAAATCCTAAATATAAAGTATGGAAAACTTACTGGGTTCAAGTCGAAGGTGAACCCAGTGAAGAACAACTGGAGCAGTTACGAAATGGCGTTGAATTGAACGATGGAATGACGCGTCCAGCCGAAGCCTTTGTAATGCCCGAGCCAATGAACTTATGGCCACGGAATCCTCCAGTCAGAGAGCGTAAAACGGTGCCTGACACCTGGCTTTGCATTAAAATTCGTGAAGGTAAAAACCGTCAGATTCGCCGTATGACAGCGCATGTTGGACTCCCTACTCTGCGCCTTATACGTGCGGCAATTGGTCCGTTTCAGTTAAAAACGCTGCAGCCGGGCGAATGGCGTGAAGAACCGCCTGTTTGGTAGTTTCCTGAGCTACCCTAGCGCGGCCTAAAATGATAGAATGCGCAGCCAATTCAGGAGTTACAGTCAGCCAGGTCAGTCTATGTCAAATGCCAGTAAAAAAGTCATTGTTGGAATGTCAGGAGGAGTCGACTCTTCCGTGTCAGCCTATCTTCTTCTGCAACAGGGCTATCAGGTCGAAGGCCTGTTTATGAAAAACTGGGAAGAAGATGATACTGACGAATACTGCGCTGCATCCGAAGATTTAGCCGATGCCGAAAAGGTTTGCGAAACACTCGGCATAGAGCTGCACACAATCAATTTTGCCGCAGAGTACTGGGACAACGTGTTCGAGTACTTTTTGGAAGAATACAAAGCCGGGCGAACACCGAACCCGGATATCATGTGTAACAAAGAAATTAAATTTAAGGCCTTTCTGGAATTTGCCGCAGAAGCATTAGATGCCGATTACATTGCGACCGGACATTATGTGCGTCGTCAGCAGAACGACGGAAAGTGGGAAATGCTGCGCGGTTTAGACAGTAATAAAGACCAAAGTTACTTCCTTTATACGCTAAGCCATGAGCATATTGCACAAACTTTGTTTCCGGTTGGCGAGCTGGAGAAATCGGAAGTTCGGAAAATTGCAGAAGAGCAAGGCCTTGTTACAGCGGATAAAAAAGACTCCACAGGTATTTGCTTTATTGGCGAGCGCAAATTTAAAGACTTTCTCCAGCAGTACCTGCCGGCAAAGCCCGGCCCCATTGAGTCTGTCGATGGCGAACAGTTAGGTGAACATGAAGGTTTGATGTACCACACTCTGGGTCAGCGTAAAGGCTTACACATTGGCGGAATGGCCGACACCTCCGGCGAACCCTGGTACGTTGTCGATAAAGACGTAGAGAGAAATGTGCTTATTGTTGCGCAGGGAAAAAATCATCCCCGCCTCTATTCTCAGGGGCTTATTGCCGGGCAACTGCACTGGGTGAGTCGTACCACACCATTAAAGGCTTTCGATTGTACGGTTAAAACGCGCTATCGCCAGCAGGATATACCGTGCAGGGTTACTCCGCTTGATAACGGCGACTTTCAGGTTCAGTTTAAAGAGCCTGTTGCAGCGGTAACGCCAGGACAATCCGCAGTATTCTACAGCAACGACGTTTGTTTAGGTGGCGGCATTATTGAACAGCGCATTACCGATTTTGAGGTCAAGCTATGAATGAGTGGCAGCAGCGAGTAATTGCTTTAGCTGGTATGTCGTTAAGTACTATGGCCGTGCAGAAGCTGGCTCGCAGTGGAGAACTTTACCCTGAGTCTATTACCAACACTTTGGTCCACAGTCTTCTGCAACAAAACCCTGACAACATAGAAGATATTTACGGCGGTCTGGAGAATATTCAGCCAGGCATTCAGGCATTTATTCGTCAGGCCGGAAATAATAAAAATAAAGATTTAGAGGTCACCCGCTATTTAGTTGGATTGATCCACCTGTCCCGGCGCTTACTTAAGCAGCCCGACGTACTTAATTTACTGGGTGAACGTATCGCGCAGGTAAAACGTCAGAAAGAAGAGTTTGAATTTGAAGATTATCGCGTACAGCAAAGTTTTGCGGGGATTTACCGCGAGTTGATAAGTCCTCTGGGACAGCCTATTCGAATTAATGGAAACCCGGAGTTTTTGAAGCGGGACTCAAATCAGCACCATATTAGAACCTTGTTGCTGGCCGGCATTCGTAGTGCCGTGCTTTGGCAGCAAGTAGGCGGCAAACGTCGTCATTTCGTATTTTCAAGAAAGAAAATGTTAGATACAGCGCAGCAATTGTTGCATGTCGCATAAAAGATTAATGACTTAATTAACTCTCGGAGAGCCAGTTTATGTTGCCCTTTTCTTCACTAACCGCAGTGTCACCTGTCGATGGACGATACGCTTCAAAAGCAGAAATGTTACGTCCTATTTTCAGCGAGTACGGACTGATTAAATTTCGTGTCACTGTTGAGGTTCGTTGGTTGCAGTTATTAGCCGAAGTCGATGGCATTAAAGAAGTGCCGGCATTAAGTGAAGAAGCGACACAAATACTGAACGCCATTGTTGAAAACTTCTCAGTAGAAGACGCTGAACGCATAAAGACCATTGAGCGCACAACCAATCACGACGTGAAAGCGGTTGAATACTTCCTGAAAGAACAGGTCGCTAATAACGAAGAACTGAATAAAGTATCCGAATTCATCCACTTTGCCTGTACTTCAGAGGACATTAACAACCTTTCTCATGGCTTAATGCTGAACACAGCTCGTGACGAAGTATTAGTACCGATGATGCAGGAATTAGTTGATCGGGTTAAAGAGCTGGCGAAAGAACACAAAGCCGTTCCTATGATGGCCCGTACGCACGGCCAACCGGCAACGCCAACCACAATGGGCAAAGAGTTTGCGAACGTTGCTGTGCGTCTACAACGTCAGCTGACGCAGCTTAAAGCTGTAGATGTCATGGGTAAAATCAACGGTGCTGTCGGTAACTATAACGCGCACCTTGCGGCCTACCCTAATGTCGACTGGCATCAAATCTCAGAGCAATTTGTTACGTCATTAGGTTTAAGCTGGAACGCGTACACGACTCAAATTGAGCCTCATGACTATGTTGCAGAATACTTTGACGCACTGGCTCGCTTTAATACAGTACTCATCGATTTTGATCGTGATGTCTGGGGTTATATTGCTTTGAACCACTTTAAACAGCGTACTGTTGAAGGTGAAGTTGGCTCTTCAACGATGCCTCATAAAGTGAACCCTATCGACTTTGAAAACTCCGAGGGCAACCTGGGTATTGCTAATGCGGTTATGCAACATTTGGCTCAGAAGCTGCCTATTTCCCGCTGGCAACGTGATCTGACTGATTCTACCGTTTTACGTAATTTAGGTGTAGGTGTTGCGCATGCCGTTATTGCATTTCAGGCAACGTTAAAAGGTTTGAGTAAGCTGGAAGTTAATGAAGCCCGTCTGGCAGCTGAGCTTGATGAAAATTGGGAATTGATGGCGGAACCGGTGCAAACCGTTATGCGCCGATACGGTGTTGAAAAGCCGTACGAAAAGCTGAAAACCTTAACTCGCGGAAAACGCATTACCAGCGATGATCTTGCGAAATTTATTGACTCTTTAGACGTGCCAGATGCAGCTAAAGATGAAATGAAAGCTTTAACACCAGCTAGCTATATTGGCCGCGCAACTCAGTTTGTTGATGATCTTGTATGAAATTAGCTTTTGATAAAGACGATTTTTTAAAAAACTACTGGCAGAAAAAGCCTTGTCTTATTCGACAAGGCTTTGCTGATTTTACTGACCCTGTCAGCCCAGAAATTCTGGCTGGATTGGCCATGGAAGAAGGTGCCGATTCCCGGGTTATTGAGTCACAGGCAGATACAGAATCTGGCTGGTTGGTTACTCATGGCCCGTTTGAAGAATACGAGCAGTTTGGTGAGAGCCACTGGACCTTATTAGTTCAATCAGTAAATGAGTGGCTGCCAGACGTTGGCGAATTGATAACGCCTTTCCGTTTTCTTCCGGATTGGCGCATAGACGATGTCATGGTCAGTTTCTCATGCGAAAACGGTGGTGTTGGTCCGCACTTGGATCAGTATGACGTTTTTATCATACAGGGAGCCGGTTCCCGACACTGGCGCGTTGGTGAGCGACAATCAATGCGGGAGTGTCAGCCAGCAGCCGACCTTTGCCAGGTAGAAGGTGAGTTTAAAGCCGTTATTGATGAGCACCTGAAAGCCGGTGACGTTTTATATATTCCCGCGGGCTGTCCGCATGATGGTGTTGCCTTAGAGCCTTCGCTCAACTATTCGGTTGGGTTCCGGGCGCCGTCAAAAGCAGAGTTATTATTGCAGCTGGGCGATATTGCGATGCAACAGGAGTCCCTTCAGGAACGATACCAGGATCCAGAAATTGGCAGCGACGATACTTCCTGGGAAATTGAAGAAAAGCAATTAGCCGCCTTAAAAGGCTTTTTGAAAGAAGCCCTTGAGAGTGACGAAACAGACAGGTTACTGGCGAGAATTGTATCGCAGTCAAAACGCCCTCTTCCCGAGCCAGAATTGCCAACAACAGCAGCGCAAGTGCCAGACTTATTGGCGCAACCGAATGCATTCATAGAGAAAGCGTCCGGTGCCCGTTTCTTAAAACTGAGTCAGACCGAGTTTTATGGCAATGGGGAAGCTTTTACGGTAATCCCGGAAGCTTTACCCACAGCAGAATGGCTGGCACAACTGCAAGGCTCAAAATCCGCATCGGAGCTTTCGAAACGAGTAAATTCTACGCCACAAGCTGAGCTAGTTGCTGAAATGATAAATCAGGGAATTATCTATTTATACATTGAAGAATCCTGAGCGATTCTGTGTAAACAAGAGTTGATAAACACCCGTTTGAATTGCTGAATTTATTCACTTAATTAAGTAGCGCGAGCCCTATCTAAATGGTAATGTTCGCGCAATTTTTGAAGCAATGAGGAATTGAAATTCATGTCTCTATACGAGCATCCCGAATTCGATCATCACGAGCAAGTTGTCTTTTGTCATGATCAGGAATCAGGCCTAAAAGCCATTATTGCAATTCATGACACAACTTTAGGTCCAAGCCTTGGTGGTACCCGTTTGTGGAACTACGCTTCATCGGCCGAAGCTTTAACCGATGTGCTGCGCTTGTCGCGCGGTATGACTTATAAAAGTGCTATGGCCGGCTTACCTCTGGGTGGCGGTAAAGCGGTTATTATTGGTGACGCCAAGAAAATTAAAAGCGAAGAACTGTTCCGCGCATACGGTCGTTTTATCGAGTCATTGAGCGGCCGTTATATTACTGCAGAAGATGTGAACATTCGTACCGAAGACATCGACATGGTTGCGAAAGAAACCAGTCATGTTGCCGGAACTGCTGATAAAGCTGGCGATCCTTCACCTCATACAGCACTGGGCACTTATCTGGGTCTTAAAGCTGCGGCAAAACACAAGTTAGGCAGTGAAGATCTTAAAGGTGTAAAAATAGCGGTTCAGGGCCTTGGTTCTGTTGGTTATGACTTTGCTAAGTACTGCGCAGAAGACGGTGCAGAGCTTATCGTTACCGACATTAACGAAGAAGCTATAGAGCGTGCCGTTAAAGAACTCGGCGCGAAAGCTGTTGGTTTGGATGAAATCTACAGTGTTGATGCTGACGTCTATGCGCCATGTGCGCTGGGTGCAACCATCAATGACGAAACGTTAAAACAACTTAAAGTTAAAATCATTGCCGGAAGCGCCAATAACCAGTTAGCGAACCCTAAACACGATCAAGCAGTAAAAGATATGGGTATCCTTTACGCACCTGATTACGTGATTAATGCCGGTGGTGTCATTCATGTGTGTTCAGAAGCCGCTAATATGAGCTTAGAGGAAACTGATAAACGTGTTCGTGGTATTTACGACACTCTGGATCAGCTTTTTGCTCGTGCAAACGACGAAGACCGCCCTACCGGTGCAGTTGCTGACCAAATGGCTCGTGAAATTATAGCTAAAGGTAAGCAGTAAACGTTGCTGCAAATAAAAAGCCTGATTTAACTCAGGCTTTGTAAGATGATTTCAAGCGGGTGTTTCACCCGCTTTTTTTCTATCCGTTTTATTTGAGACCGGCATGAGAACCCGGTTACCAGCACACCGCTGCTGCCGTATTGCTGAACTGCCTGCTGCCACCCCATTTCATAAAGGCCGAAGCTGTCACTCTGGTTCTGTTTTTCGTGACCAAAAGTTCCCGCCATACCACAACAACCAACATTAACGATATCCAGTGTTAACCCTAATTTACTGAACAATTCTTGCCATTGTTGCGCCGACTCTGGAACAAAGCTTTGCTCTGTACAGTGCAACAGCAGTCCATAATTGCTGGTGCTGGTTGGCCCGGCTTTCTCAAAGTTTAGCGTGCTTAACCATTCAACTACGGTCATTACCTCAACCTCTGGCAACTGACCTCCGTTTGATTTTCGGTATTCATCTCTGAATATCAAAGCCGTAGAGCTGTCTGGCCCAATCAGTGGAATTCCTGCATCGGAAAGCGGTTTCAATTGCTCAGTAACTTTAGTCGCCGTTTTGTCGAAATCACTAAGGAAACCTTTGACATGCTGTGCTTTACCATGCCCTATAAAAGGCAGTAAAACCGGAGTAAAACCGAGCTTCTTAATGAGTCGCCCCAGCTTTAATACAAAGTCAGCCTCATAGAATGTGGTAAAAGGATCCTGCGCAATAACAACCGCCTGTTCGCGTTCTCTTTCAGTTAAACTCAGAACTTGTTCTGTTGTTAGCTCAACGAGGCCGTGACGCTTCCATGCAGTTCTCAAATTGGGCGTTGAAAATAAAGGTGTATCGACATAACCCACACCGTATTTAAGGATAACCCGGCTTATAGGGTTATTAATCAGCAAATTACTCAAAACAGGGAACTGACTTGCAAGAGGCGCCGTTTTTTCTATGCCCTTTACTAAGTAGTCCTTTAATGGACGAGCGTATTTACTGTAATAATGATCGTAAAAACGCGCACGAAATGTTGGGACATCGACATTAACCGGACACTGATTCGTACAAGCTTTGCACGCCAGACATTTATCCATCGACTGTTTTACTTCATGACTAAAATCGCTTCGCCCTGTAAGTCGGTTTAGCTGGCGTTTAGCAAAGCTTACCGGCTGAGGCCTTTGAGTGGCGTCATAACCCGCGTTATGGGTCAACCGTAACCATTCGCGCAGAAGCCCTGCCCGACCTTTAGGAGAATAACGACGGTCCCGTGTGACTTTATACGAGGGGCACATAGCGGACTTGGGGTCATAATTGAAACACAAGCCATTACCGTTACAGTCCATTGCATTTTTGTAGCTGTTTCTGGTTGCTATTGGAATCTGCCTGTCAAAAAAGCCTCGTTTTACTGCGTCAACAGAGACTAATTGCGCATCCGTATTCAGAGGCGTGCAAATTTTCCCGGGGTTCAATTGGTTAAACGGGTCAAAACTCGCCTTAATTTTCTGCAATTCTTTATAAAGGTGCTCTCCAAAAAAAGCGGGGGCGTATTCGGAGCGATAACCTTTTCCGTGCTCGCCCCACATGAGTCCGCCATACTTCTGGGTTAATTCTGCCACCTGGTCACTAATTTCTCTAAGCAGGACTTCATCGTCCGGCTCACACATGTCCAGGGCTGGCCGTACGTGTAAAACACCGGCGTCTGCATGCCCGAACATTCCGTAGTGCAGGCTTTTAGCATCTAATAGCGCCCTAAACTCATTAATAAAGTCAGCCAGTTTTTCAGGAGGAACCGCCGTGTCTTCGGCAAAAGCAACGGGTTTACGTCGGCCTTTTGTCGCACCTAATAAACCCACCGACTTTTTACGCATAGCATAAATCAGCTGTATACTCGGCAGGTCATCACAAATTTGATAACCAATAACACCTTTGTTGTCTTTGCTTTTAATCAGTTTATCCAGACGTTTGGTTAACGAACCGACCTTCTCGTCTATTTCCTCTTGATCAAGCCCGGTAAACTCAACCATGTTGATACCGTCCATCCGCTGACCTTCAACATCGGAAAGTAAAGGTTCAACCGACTTCCAAATGATATCCTCACGCGCAAGATCAAGCACCGTACTGTCAACGGTTTCTACTGAAGTTGCTTTAGCTTCAACTAAGAAAGGAGAATTCTCTAGTGCAGACTGAAAGTTTGAATATTTAACATTAACCAGCACTCTGTGCTTAGGAATGGGAGTGATATTCAGCTTAGCTTCGCTGACAAAGCCTAAGGTCCCTTCCGAGCCGGCGATGACTCGAGAAACATCAATTTTTTGATCTCCAGGGTCATAGGCATGCTTTAAATCGTATCCGGTCAGGAACCGGTTTAAAGGCGGAAACTTTTCACGAATATGAGTTTCTTCACCAACACAGGTGTCTATCACCTGGCGGTAAATGCGAGCTATTCGGTTGTCCTGGCGAGCGATACTTTCCGCTTGCTCTAGCGAAACCGGACCGCTGTCTAGTACATGCCCATCAAGTAATACGGTTTTCAGGCCAAGAATATGATCACTGGTTTTACCGTAAACTAACGAGCCCTGACCTGAGGCGTCGGTATTAATCATGCCACCCAGAGTCGCGCGATTGCTGGTAGAAAGGTCAGGTGAAAAGAAGTAGCCGTGAGGCCTTAAAATATCATTGAGCTTATCTTTAACCACACCAGCCTGAACTTTAACCCAACCTTCCTTAGGGTTAACTTCAAGCACTTTATTCATGTGTCGGCTTAGATCAACCACAACACCTGAGGTTAACGACTGTCCATTAGTGCCGGTTCCGCCGCCTCGGGGAGAGAACTGCACACTGCTGTTACTCTCCTCACCAGCAAGCTTCATTAATAAAACAAGGTCGGCATGATGCAGTGGGTACAACACTGCCTGAGGCAGACTTTGATAAACGCTGTTATCCGTAGCCGCAATTAAACGGCCAGAGTAACTGACATCAATTTCACCAGCGAACCCCGACTCTTTTAACTGCTCTATAAAGTGCCGGTAGTTCTCTGGTAAAGCGTTTTCAGCAGCAACCTTGGGTAATACTGTCATTTTTACAGGTGGTCCGCCAAGTACATCCATGTCTCAATAACGGTATCCGGGTTCAGTGATACCGAATCGATCCCCTGTTCTACCAACCAGGCGGCAAAATCAGGATGATCCGACGGCCCCTGACCACAAATACCGACGTATTTACCGCGCTTCTTGGCCGTTTGAATGGCCATTGCCAGCAGCTTTTTCACCGCTTCGTTACGCTCATCAAATAAATGTGCGATAACGCCGGAATCACGATCCAGACCTAAAGTTAACTGGGTTAAGTCGTTAGAACCAATAGAGAAACCGTCGAAGATGTCGAGAAATTCGTCTGCCAACAGAGCGTTAGAAGGCAGCTCACACATCATAATAACGCGTAAACCATTTTCGCCCTGAACCAGTCCCTGTTCGGCAAGAAGTTCAATAACCTTGCGACCTTCTTCAAGAGTTCTGACAAATGGGATCATGATTTCGATATTGGTCAGACCCATATCGTTACGAACGCGTTTAATTGCTTCACACTCCAGTGCAAAGCAGTCGCGGAATTCTTCAGAGATATAACGAGATGCACCACGGAAACCCAGCATTGGGTTTTCTTCGCCAGGTTCATACTGCTTTCCGCCGATAAGGTTGGCGTATTCGTTCGACTTAAAGTCAGACATACGCACAATGACGCGTTCTGGTGAGAATGCGGCACCTAAGGTAGAAATGCCTTCAGCTAAACGTGCCACGTAGTATTCGCGAGGGCTGCTATAACCAGCCATCATGCTATCAATCGTCTTTTTAAGATCATCGCTTTGCTGGTCGTAATTTAGCAAGGCTTTAGGGTGAACGCCTATCATTCGGTTAATAATAAACTCCAGGCGAGCCAGGCCAATACCGGCATGGGGCAAGCTGGCAAAATCGAACGCTCTGTCCGGGTTGCCCACGTTCATCATAATTTTTAAGGGTAGATCTGGCATAGCATCAATTTGTGACTCGGTGATATCGAAGTCCAGTTCGCCCTGGTAGATATAACCCGTGTCGCCTTCAGCACAAGAAACCGTAACCGCTTGTCCATTACTGATATGGTCAGTTGCATCACCGCAACCAACAACCGCCGGAATGCCCAGTTCGCGTGCAATAATAGCGGCGTGACAAGTACGGCCACCACGGTTAGTAACAATTGCAGCCGCGCGCTTCATAACCGGTTCCCAGTCAGGGTCGGTCATATCGGTAACTAAAACATCGCCCGGCTGGACCTTATCCATTTCGCTAATGTCATTCAGCACACGAGCAACACCACGGCCAATACGCTGGCCTATGGCACGTCCGGTGCAGACAACATCACTTTTCGCTTTTAGTGCAAAGCGCTCAATAGCTTGCCCTTTTTGGTTTGACTGAACCGTTTCGGGGCGTGCCTGAACAATATAAAGTTTGCCGTCAATGCCGTCTTTTGCCCACTCGATGTCCATTGGACGACCGTAGTGTTCTTCAATAATCAGAGCCTGTTTAGCCAAATCTTCAACTTCTTCATCGGTTATCGAGAAGGTCAGACTTTTCGACTTTTCGATGTCTTCAATGACTGTCTGCTTTCCATGCTCTCTGTCGTCAGAGAAGATCATCTGGATTTTTTTGCTGCCCAGCGTTCTACGCAGTACCGAAGGACGCCCTGCTTTTAACGTTGGCTTATGCACGTAGAATTCGTCCGGATTAACCGCACCTTGTACAACCATCTCACCAAGACCGAAAGATGAGGTAATGAAAACCACATCATCAAAGCCTGATTCAGTGTCAATGCTGAACATAACCCCGGAAGAGGCAATGTCACTGCGTACCATACGCTGTATACCTGCTGACAGGGCAACACCGCGGTGGTCGTAGCCCTGATGAACACGGTATGAAATAGCGCGGTCGTTAAACAAAGAGGCGAATACGTGCTTAATAGCCTCCATAACGCTACCCAGACCACGTACGTTCAGGAAGGTTTCCTGCTGGCCGGCAAACGAGGCATCCGGCATGTCTTCAGCCGTTGCGGAGCTGCGTACCGCAAAACTAAATTCATCGTTATTTTCGCTAAGTTCGGAAAAAGCGTCCTTTATGGCAGCTTCAAATTCCGGTTGGAACGGCGTATCGATGATCCACTGACGAATTTCCTTACCAGCCTTTGCTAAGGCCTGAACATCGTCAACATCAAGTGTGTCGAGCAAATCGTGAATACGATCGTTTAAGCCGCTTTGCTCCAGAAACTGGTTATAGGCGTCTGCCGTTGTTGCAAAACCACCGGGAACTTCAACCCCTGCTCCGGCTAAGTTACTGATCATTTCACCCAGTGAGGCATTTTTACCACCGACTCGGTTTACGTCCTGCATTCCCAGATGTTGGTACCAAACTACGTATTCTTGCACGTCACAATCCTTAATTGATTTTTTCGGCATGGAAGTGACTACTATTTTACACGCTGCGGCCCAACAAGTTAATATCGAACCTTCAATCGCTTAAAAAGAGATCCGCCTGTGCGCTATGCGTTTTACATTTCTGACGGTACGGCACTGACCGCCGAGGCCTTTGGTCACGCGCTTTTATCGATGTTCCCTGTCACTTTTGAACACAAAACATTGCCTTTTATCGATAATCAGAAAAAAGCCGATGAAGTGTGTAAAACAATAAAAAAGGCCGTTTTAGACAGTGGTGAGCCTCCTTTAATCTTCCATACTTTCGTAAATGAGAAGCTGAAAGCCAAGATCACTGACTGTGGTGGCATATGTTATGACTTTCTGGATCATTTCATCGCGCCAGTAGAAAAAGAGCTGGGAGCTAAAGCTCAACCTAAAACGCATCGTACCCATGGCGTACATAAAAACTACAACTTTCGAATAGATGCGATTAATTATGCTCTGGATAACGATGACGGGAAGCGCCTGAATCAACTGGATAAAGCCGATTTGATTTTAATTGGGGTGTCTCGTACGGGGAAAACACCAACCAGCTTATACCTTGCCATGCAGTATGGTATTAAGGTTGCGAACTATCCGTTGACCGATGATGATGATTTTGAACGGTTACAATTACCTAAAGAACTGAAGCTACATCGTCATAAGTTATTTGGTTTAACCCTCTCTTCACAACGGCTACATGAAATAAGAAGTCAACGACGAGAAGGCAGTCAGTACGCCTCAATGGCTCAATGCCGATTTGAACTTGCAGAAGTAGAAAGGCTTTACAGCCGCGAGGCTATACCCTTTATTAATTCAACGCACTATTCCGTGGAAGAAATTGCGGCAAAAATTCTGGCTAAAACAAACTTAGAGCGGCATCGCTATTAATGCCGCCCTATTCTTTTTGGGACAATGAAACTAGTTAGCGTTGGTGCTTTCAAAAATTTTATCTGCTGACGCTGCGACAAAGCCGGTATACAGCTTGCCGTTTTCAATTTCGTAGCGCTTAGCAAACTCATAGAAGCAGCTGGGGATCTCAGCAGTCTTATCAGAAAACTCAACCGGGTGGCGATCGGCCATGGTTGATGACTGTTCCAGGTAAACTTCCGGAGAACCTTTAATTTCGCCACCAGAGTCATTCAGTTTAAAGCCATTGTCTTTCAACTTCTGGTTCACTTGTTCAAGAGACTCATATCCGGGCAGTTGATTCACACTGACCGTGAAGTGGTTGGCACAATAACCAAACGCTGCCATCCAGGCTGCGTACTCACTTTCTTCTAACAAAGCCTGATAATCAGCGTGGCTGACTTTCCAGTGCGTCCCTGAGTACAAGAAATCTGACTTCTTCGTGTCTTCAACTGACACTTGAGCCACCATGTCTTTCACTTTCTTTTGCAGCTCTTCTGAGAATTCAGCAGTCATCAACTCGCTGATAAACACTTTTGGTAGTTCAGGGTCTTCATGCTCAAAATGTTTTGCACGAAGCTTCTTCGCTTCAAAGTGGTAATCACCACCTTCTTTATAGCCCAAGTCTAAAAAGTGCTGAGCCAATACTTCTAAGCCTACCGGACTGATATCGAAGGTACGAAAGGCAACGTGATCATTCACTATAGGATGCCCTTCTCCTAAAATTTGATGAACCTTCTTTGCTGAAGGTGTCCGTGATAAATAATCTTGCCACAAGTTTTCAAATAACACTTCTACCTGTTGCGACATACAACAATATACCTCTTAAATAATCGGTTAAAGGAGACTATCAGCCCTCGCCGTTGCGGGCTGCTTTTAATGACTCGGCGACTAAGAACGCCAATTCTAACACTTGATCAGCGTTCAGTCGCGGATCGCATTGTGTGCGATAACGGCTGGATAAATCCGCTTCACTGATACGGTAAGCGCCACCGGTACATTCGGTAACATCCTCACCTGTCATTTCTAAGTGAATACCACCAGGGTAAGTGCCTTCCGCCTGGTGAATAGCAAAGAAATGTCTTAATTCTTTATGTATGGCGTCAAAATTGCGAGTTTTCAGACCATTATCCGCTTTAATGGTATTGCCGTGCATTGGGTCACTGGACCACACTACGTTTCGGCCTTCCTGCTTAACCCGACGTACCAGTTCCGGCAGCTTATTGGCCAGATTGTCAGCCCCCATACGGGTAATAAGCGTTAAACGACCAGGCTCGTTATCAGGGTTCAGTATGTCGAGTAGTGCAATAAGCTCGTCGGCTGGCATGGTTGGGCCTACTTTCACACCAATCGGGTTATGAATACCGCGCATAAATTCAACATGGGCTTGATCCAGCTTGCGGGTACGCTCACCAATCCAGACCATGTGCGCAGAACAGTCATACGGAAGCCCTGTTAAGGTGTCTGTGCGCGTCAAAGCTTGCTCGTAAGGCAATAATAAAGCCTCATGAGAGGTGAACAGTGACGTCTCATGAATGGTTGCGTTGTTATCTGCGTTTATTCCCAACACTTCCATAAAACGCAAAGCAGACTGTATTTCTTCGGCAATTTGTTGGTAGCGTTCTTTTAACGGGTTTGACGCGAGAAAACTTAAGTTCCACTTGTGCACTTTATGTAAGTTGGCCAAACCACCCTGTGCAAATGCACGAAGTAAGTTTAAAGTTGCTGCAGAATGGTGATATGCCTTAAGCATACGTTCAGGGTCGGGTTGACGAGCGGCGTCGACAAACTCTGGTCCGTTAATGATATCACCACGATAGCTGGGCAAACTTAGATCACCGACAGTTTCAAAGTCACTTGAGCGCGGTTTGGCGTACTGGCCTGCCATACGAGCCACTTTTGTCACCGGACAGGAGCCTGCAAACGTCATGACGATGGCCATTTGCAGAATCACTTTAAAGGTGTCACGAATTTTAGGGGCGTTAAAATCACTAAAAGATTCTGCGCAGTCACCACCCTGTAACAGGAAGCCTTCTCCTTCACAGACATTCTTAAGCTGGTTTCTTAGCGCCCGTATTTCTTCAGCGAATACAAGAGGCGGAAATTGACTAAGCTGCTGTTCTACAGCGTGTAATTGCGACGGATCTGAGTATTTCGGCTGTTGTTCAATTGGCTTATCGCGCCAACTGCGCGCACTCCACTGGGCCATAACAAAAATTTATCCGTTTTATCGGTGAGTAAGAACTAAGAATGTACCGCTGTATCCCTTGAAAAGCAACGACTAACGCCGTTGCTCAAGAGCATGAATGCGCTCATCCAAAGGCGGATGACTCATAAACAATTTCGATATGGTCGAGCGTTTACCATTAATACCGAACGCCAGCATGGTACCGTCAAGCTGAGATTCCTTACCTTGTTGCAAGCGACGTAAAGCGGCAATCATCTTTTGTTTACCAACTAAGTCCGCAGAGCCCGCATCGGCTCTGAACTCACGCTGACGCGAGAACCACATAACAATAGTGCTGGCTAATACCCCAAAGACAATTTCAAGAAGCATAACAACGCCATAATAAGCAAAGCCGCCACCTCGTTGATTATTTCCACCACGCATCAACGCGCTGGCAATTATCCGTGCAAAAAACATCACGAAGGTGTTGATCACGCCCTGAATTAACGTCAGCGTTACCATATCGCCGTTAGCAATGTGACTCACTTCGTGTGCCAGAACGGCTTCAACTTCATCTGCGTTCATGTTCTGTAATAAGCCCGTGCTGACCGCAACTAAAGAAGCATTCTTACTGCGGCCGGTAGCAAAAGCATTAGGTTCCGGAGACTGATAAACCGCGACTTGAGGCATAGGAAGTCCGGCTTTTTGTGCCTGCTGTTGTACTGTGCGAAGCAGCCATTCTTCAGACTGATTCTGTGGTTGCTCGATAACCCGGGCACCGGTTGAGCGCAAAGCCATCCAGCGTGAAATCCAAAGCGATACAAAAGCACCACCAAAACCAAACAACGCACAAAAAACTAATAGTCCGACTGACCCCTGAGCGTCAATTCCGGTTGCTGCAATCACAATGTTAAAGACCACACTAACTACCAGCAAAATGGCCAGGTTAGTGGCTAAAAACAGCAAAATTCTTTTCATTGTCCGTACTCCAGAGGGAACTTAATCTGCTAAGTTATGTGGGGTTATTTCGCCAAATTTCAATCGTGTTTGCGAAAATAAATGGTCAAATCTTTTTCCGGCCAATCCGGTACATAAGGTATATAAGCAAGCTCCTGAGTGCAGAGCAGTTCGCGTAACGAGGCTAGATTTTCCTCTTGTCTTGGCATTGGTTCCGGGCCCGTTTGTACAGCTATCCATCCAACAACGTCACAGCCTTCCTGTCGTATTGACTGAAGGCTAAGCAAAGCATGATTCAGGCAGCCCAGTTTTAATCCAACCACCAAAATGACTCGGGCATTGATATCTTTTACAACCTCGGGCATACGTAGTCCCGGGGCCAGAGGTAATTGCCACCCCCCTGCGCCTTCTATCACCAGACTGTCAATCGGTTGCTGACGAAACCACTCAACGGCAGTCATTAATTTTTCTTTTTCTATTACAACACCGTTATCAGTAGCTGCGATATGTGGCGCAATAGCAGCCTTAAAAGTATAAGGATTAACCCGGTCATAACCGAAGGCTGTATTACTGTGTTGCATTAAATTCAAAGCATCCTCATTCACTAACTGACCGTTTTGCCAGTAACAACCCGAAGCTACCGGCTTCATGACGGCGACATTTTTTTCTCGCTTAACTAAGCTTTGAACAAAAGCACATGCAGCAACGGTTTTTCCTGTGTCGGTGTCCGTTCCTGTAATAAAGTAAGTGTTCATATTAACCTAAACTCAATGTTACTTAACTAACCTGATATTAAGAACCGACCATTCAAGTGGCAGTCCCTCTGTTGTTCTATAGCTTTCAAATGCATCTTCAAGCTGTTGTAAACGCCCCTTGGTCATCAAACCGGAGGTATTCGTGCGTCTGACATAATTGGCACCAACGCCTTTAATACTTCCCATAAGCTCACGTGAACTAGCAAAGTATTGAATGTGTTTTTCCAGTTTAAAGTCGGCAGACTCCCAGTTAAACAAACGCACTTCACGCTCTACCTTCTCCGGAGAATGAAATGTCTGAGTGTGTTGCCTGTCATCAACTGCATTCCAACTCTTAATAAATGAACTGAAAGTCCCTTCCACAACGGTATTAATCGTTGCAACACCGCCAAGCTTTAGAACTCGGTAAGCCTCGCCCATGGCTTTCTCTAAATGATGTACCCATTGCACTGATAAATTAGCAAAAAGCCAGTCAACGGAATGAGCACTGACCGGCAGAGCTTCCCATTCACCATTCAGCCAAACCTGATTTGGGTAGTTGTTTGCTGCTGTCGCCAGCATCGCCGGGGCAATATCAACACCCATATAGCATTCGGTCCGGGGTAATAGATGAGCGGTGGTTGACGCAGGCCCGCATCCGACATCCAGCAAAATCTCAGCACTATTCGGCCCGAGCTTCAACAGACTGTCCGCAGTCAGTCGCTGGATATCGGCATGCTGATGATAGTGCTTAGCGGCTTTGTTGAACTGGCGCGCAACAGCTTGCTGAAAATTCATGGGCTTCATAGATTGTCGCGGATCCTGTCTACAACTTGCCAAAAGGTCTCAAGAGCTACCTGTGGCATATTGGAAGTTAAACTGAAGCGAATACGGGAAGTCCCAACCGGCACCGTTGGTGGGCGAATTACGCTACATAGGTAACCGTTAGCCTGTAACTGCTTAGACATAGCCAGAGCTTCGGTATCGGAGTCAAATAGCCAGGTCTGTATTGCGGTATTGGAATCAATTATTTTTAAGTTGCGTTGCTTCATTTGCTCACGAAAGTACTGAATACGGTGAGCTAGCTGTTCGCGTCTTTCATCGCCTTCTGCGCTGCGTACAATTTCGATTGAAGACTTTATTGCCGCAGCCTGTGCCGGGGGCATAGCGGTCGAATAGATATAGTCGCGACAAAATTGAATCAAGCTTTCAATCTCATCGTCTTTTGCACAGACAAATGCCCCACCAACACCCAGAGCTTTACCAAAGGTTCCGGTCAGCACATCGACAGCATCTGAACCGGCAGTTATTGATCCTCGTCCTTCAGAACCATAGGCACCGAGCCCATGCGCATCATCCAGCATTACTTTTAAGTCAAATTGTTGCTTTAAGGAGGCCATTAGCTTCAAGTCACAGGCGTCACCATCCATACTGAATACGCCTTCAGTAACCAACCAGTCACCGGCATTTGCTTTATCAACGACGGGCAAAGGTTGATTGTGGGGGTAACGTTTAAACTGCGCTTCACTATGCTGCATACCGTCAATAATTGAGGCGTGAACCAGTTTGTCTGCAAAGATCTTTTGTTGCTTATCTACCAGGGTTGTCAGTACGCCATGATTCGCAGCAAAACCCGAGTTAAACAGCAAAGCTCTGGGTTTTCCCAACCAGTCAGCCAGTAGCTCTTCGAGTTCCTGATGTGCACTGCTGTAGCCACTGAGTAGAGGCGAGCCTGTACTGCCAACACCCCAGATATCAACAGCCTGCTTAAAAGCTTGTCTGATGTTCCGATGCTGGCTTAGGCCAAGGTAATCATTAGTGCTAAAATTTAGCTTCCACTGAGCGTCAGAGCTGCGCACTTTCCGAACACGAAAAAGCGAAGAACCTTTTCGCTCTTTCAAACGGCGTTGATATACGGACACGGCCTTTTCCACTATGAAGCGTCGTAATAGCGCACAGGGTTTTGCTGTTCCTGAATAGCGTCCTCTATTACTGCAGTATGGACTTCGTCATCGTATCCATCACGTTGTTCCGGTGTTATTCCCAGACGCTCAAATAATCGCAAATCAGCATCTGCTTCAGGGTTTGCCGTTGTCAGTAACTTTTCGCCATAGAATATTGAGTTGGCACCAGCGAGAAAACACAACGCCTGCATTTCGTCGTTCATGTCTTCGCGACCAGCTGACAAGCGAACGTGCGAAGCCGGCATTAGAATACGCGCAACAGCGACCGTTCGTACAAACTCAAAGTTATCTAAGTCTTCCAGCTTGGCAAATGGTGTACCTTCAACTTTTACCAGCATATTAATGGGAACACTTTCAGGATGTTTTGGTAAGTTAGCCAACTGTACTAATAAAGACGCACGATCGGTCACACTCTCACCCATACCAACAATACCGCCTGCGCACACTTTCATACCTGCGTCGCGAACATTATTCAGGGTATTCAGGCGATCCTGATAAGTTCTGGTCGTAATGATGTCACCGTAAAACTCTGGTGAGGTATCCAAATTGTGATTGTAATAATCGAGCCCCGCCTGCTGCAGCATTTTCGCCTGTTCATTGCTTAGCATGCCAAGTGTCATGCAGCTTTCTAAGCCTAATGCTTTGACGCCTTTTATCATTTCAATAACGTAAGGCATATCGCGGTCTTTCGGGTTACGCCATGCGGCGCCCATACAAAAACGACTGGCACCCTTTTCTTTCGCAGCCTGAGCTTCTGCCAACACACTTTCTACAGCCATCAAGCGCTCACGATCCAGCCCCGTATGATAATGCGCGCTTTGCGGGCAGTATTTGCAGTCTTCGGGGCACGCACCGGTTTTAATCGATAGTAAGGTACTGACCTGAACTTCGTTCGGATTAAAGTGCTGGCGATGCACCGTTTGTGCTTCAAAAACTAAATCATTCAATGGCTTTTGTAACAGCTCCTGAACCTCTTCAATGGTCCAGTCATTACGAACTTGTGACATGGAAAATCTCATATGCTTGGCAAATTATGGTCGACTAGAATAATTCAGCTCGATACACTGTCAATATACTTTGAATTATATACTTTACAACAGATTAATTTATGAGCATAAGCGATATTGAGTTTGATCGACAGCATATCTGGCACCCCTACACTTCTATGCTTAACCCATTACCCGCTTATAAAGTCGAGTCTGCGAAAGGTTGCTCGCTCACTCTTGAAAACGGCTCTCAGGTAATTGATGGAATGTCCTCTTGGTGGGCGGTCATTCACGGGTACCGGAACCCACGCTTAGATGCTGTGGCACACCGTCAAATCGACAAGATGAGCCACGTTATGTTTGGCGGTATCACACATCAGCCCGCGATAGATCTTGCTAAACGCCTTATCGATTTGACGCCTGCTGAACTGGAGCGGGTATTCATTGCTGACTCCGGTTCTGTAAGCGTTGAAGTCGCGATAAAAATGGCACTGCAGTTTTGGCTGGCTCAGGAGCGCCCGGAAAAGCATCGGCTGCTGACAATAAAAGGCGGATACCATGGTGACACCTTTAAAGCGATGTCAGTTTGTGACCCCGTCAACGGCATGCATCATCTGTTTAATAAAGCAATTAACTCACAGCTTTTTGCGGATGCGCCAACATTAACCCCTAATGACGAATGGACAGACGACGGAGGTCAGCAGCTTCGACTTTGGTTTGAACAGTTTCATGAGGAGCTTGCAGCGGTAATACTTGAACCTATTGTTCAGGGCGCTGGCGGCATGCGGTTCTATCACCCAGAATATTTGAAACTCATACGCAAACTTTGTGATGACTACAACGTGTTGCTCATTACCGATGAAATTGCTACCGGCTTTGGTCGCACCGGTAAGTTGTTTGCCTGTGAACACGCCGATGTGACTCCTGATATCCTTTGTGTGGGTAAAGCTCTTACCGGTGGCTACATGACATTAGCCGCTACGTTAACCACGAAAAAGGTGGCAGAAACTATTGGTCAGGGGCCCGGGGGCGGTGCTTTGATGCATGGCCCTACGTTCATGGGCAACCCTTTAGCGTGTGCGGTTGCGGCAGAGTCGCTGGCGATTATTGCTGAGGGTAACTGGCAACAACAAGTCAAAAAAATAGAGAAACAATTAAAAAAGGAACTTCTTCCGTTAGGAGAATATAATTCAGTAAAAGACGCTCGTGTATTTGGAGCTATTGGCGTACTGGAAATGCATCAGCCTATTGACGTAGCCAGTGCACAAAAGCGGTTTATTGAATTAGGTGTCTGGATTCGGCCTTTTGGCCGTTTGCTCTACATTATGCCGCCTTATGTGATTACAGCGGAAGAGCTCAGCAAGCTTACATATGCGATGGAAGACTATGTCGAAAATCAGGACAGCGGCCAGGTTTAGAAGCCAAAGAAATAAAGCGATAAGCCACCTAAGCAACTCATGATTAATATCATAATATTAATCCATAAATGTTGCTTGTCCTGGCGAAAAAGAACGTAATTAAGAACAAAGCTCAGCAGACTAACGAGCAGCCCAACGACTAAAAGAATGACGAATAAGTCACCTAAAGTAATGTGCCAATAGTCACGTACCGAAATGCCAAAAATTTCGGTTAGAATGGTATTGCGTTCAGGTTTCGCATAATTAAAAACAATGGCAGCAACCACAAAGATAAGCCAGCCAAAAATGGACAGCCATCCTAAAACGCGGGACCAAAATGGTACTCGCTTTAAATCCGCTAAGGATCCCCTTTTCATAATTTTTCTCTCTGTTCTCAGGGGTTATACTTGAGTCTGCGCCAAACCGAGGTAACATAGCAACCTTTCTATAGCAAAATAGTGTAAATTTCGGAGAAAACCAACTCATGTCGTATGCTTCTGTAGTGGATGTTCTGGCAGGAAAAATCGCTGTCGATGAAACCGTCACAGTCCGGGGCTGGGTCCGCACTCGCCGTGACTCAAAAGCCGGTATTTCCTTTATTAACCTGCACGATGGCTCATGTTTTGATGCCATTCAGGCCGTTGTTCCGGCAGAACTCCCCAATTACAGTAACGAAGTTCAGAAGCTGACCACCGGTTGTTCTGTTGCTATTACGGGTGTTGTTGTTCCCTCTCAGGGCAAAGGCCAGTCATTTGAATTGCAGGCGACCAAAGTTCACGTCTATGGCTGGGTTGAAGATCCGGACACCTACCCTATGTCGCCAAAGCGTCATAGCATGGAGTATTTACGCGAATACGCTCACCTGCGTCCCCGTACAAACATTACCGGTGCCGTTATGCGTGTTCGTAATGCGTTATCGCAGGCCGTTCATCGCTTCTTTCACGAGCAGGGGTATCTTTGGGTAAGTACGCCTATCATCACCACCTCCGATTGCGAAGGTGCCGGTGAGATGTTCCGTGTTTCAACGCTGGATATGCTGAATATTCCAAAAACAGACAAAGGTGAAGTCGATTTTTCAGAAGACTTTTTTGGTAAAGAAGCTTTTCTGACCGTTTCAGGTCAGCTAAACGTTGAGTCTTATGCCTGTTCGTTGTCTAAAGTCTACACCTTTGGGCCGACGTTCCGCGCCGAAAACTCAAACACCAGCCGTCACTTGTCTGAATTTTGGATGGTTGAGCCAGAGTTAGCGTTTGCAACATTAGACGACATAGCAGGTTTAGCAGAAGCTATGTTGAAATATGTCTTTAAAGCCATACTTGAAGAACGTCCGGACGACATGGCGTTTTTTGCCGAGCGCATTAACCCCGACGCTATCAGCCGTCTGGAAGCCATAGTTAATAATGATTTTGTGCATATGGACTACACCGATGCCATTGAAATACTGAAAAACTGCGACAAAAAGTTTGAGTATCCGGTTGAATGGGGTGTGGATTTACAGTCAGAGCACGAGCGCTATCTAGCCGAAGAACATGTGGGTGCACCGATTATTCTGAAAAACTACCCGCGTGATATTAAAGCCTTTTATATGCGTCAGAACGAAGATGGCAAAACCGTTGCTGCAATGGACGTTCTGGCTCCGGGTATTGGAGAGATCATCGGTGGCTCTGCGCGTGAAGAGCGTCTTGACGTTCTTGACCAGCGAATTGAAGAAATGAACCTGCCGAAGGAAGAATACGGTTTCTACCGAGATTTGCGTCGTTACGGTACGGTTCCTCACGCAGGCTTTGGTCTGGGCTTTGAACGCTTAGTCGCTTACGTCACCGGTGTGCAAAACATTCGTGACGTGATTCCATTCCCACGAGCTCCGAAAAGTGCTGAATTTTAATCCAGCACCAGGTCGTTGCCGTTTATAAAGAACGGTGACGGATCTTTTTGCGGTTTTACTGGCGTAGGGACAGCAGGCGTCCCTACGTACAGAAAGCCAACTATGGCATCATCTACCGATAACCCTAGTTGCTCCTTGATAAAGTCATCCTCAGCCATCCATCCCGTCCGCCAAATTGCTCCAATACCTTGAGCAAACGCCGCTTGCTGCATACTGTGAGTCGCGCAGGCCACCGTACAAAGTTGTTCGTCACGCGGGACTTTTTTATGGTCCTGAAGCCGTAAACACGAAGCTATCACTAAAGGCGCACGAAAAGGCAACTGCCCTGCTTGCTCGACGACCGTTTCAGAAAAATCGTTAAGCCGGGCCGCCTGCTGGTAAATGTCCGCCAGAACTTGTCTTTCCTTGCCTTGAAATAGAATAAATTGATAAGGTGTTAGCCCCATGTGATCAGGTGCTCGCACGGCTGCTGCCTGTATTAATTCGAGCTGTTCTTGTGTAGGTCCCGGTTCGTTTAAACGCGGCATAGAGGAACGAGTTGTTAGTAATTCTTCCGCTTTCATACATCAACCTTTTTCAATGTGTAACGCTTAGTTACATTCTCTGACTAGTCTGTGGCTCAGACATTCGATATGCTAAGGCCAATTTAAATTAGCAAATGAGAATTAACTATGCGTTCAGTCGGGTCAATCTTCAGTTATTTGTGGAAAATAATCAACGGTACTCGCAAGTTCATTTTGAACCTTGTGTTTTTTATTATTCTGGCAATTTTTATCGCCAGCTTAATGCAGGGAGAAGATCCTATTGAGGTTCCTGAAAATGGAATTATGGTTCTTAATCCAAATGGCATGTTAGTTGAAGAAAAGACCTGGGTTGACCCGTTTGATAAGTTCCTAAATGAAGCATTGGGGAGCGGAGACGAAGTTCCTGAAGTGCTGTTGTCTGATGTTATCGACTCAATTGAGAAAGCTAAAACTGACGAACGTATCGGTGCGCTATACCTCAACCTCCAAAACTTATACCCCAGTGGCTTGAATAAACTGCGTGCAGTTGCTGATGCATTAAATGATTTCCGTACCTCAGGGAAGCCAATTATCAGTAATGCTGACTACTATATGCAACATCAGTACTACCTGGCGGCGCACGCCGATCAGCTTTATCTGAACCCAATGGGTGCGGTAGTTTTCGAAGGGCTTGATTATACTCAGGTTTACTTTAAGGAACTACTGGACAAACTTAAAGTTCAGCCGCACGTGTTCAAAGTCGGTAAATTTAAAGCCGCGGTTGAACCTTTCATTCGCAACGATATGTCGGATGAAGCGCGCGAAGCCAATCAGTTCTTGTATTCTGCATTGTGGGAAACTTTCCATGCTGATGTTACCGCTGCCCGAAACATTAATCCGCTGGTTACAAGCGGTAAAATAGATGACTACATGTCAGCATTTAATAATGCCAATGGCGATATGGCCAAAATGGCGTTGGAAACGAACTTAGTTGATGCTCTGCGTACTCGTACAGAAGTCCGCAATGAACTTATCAACTTAGCCGGACACGACAAAGAAGAAGATACATTCCGTCATATTACTTTCGACAATTACTTAGCTTCTGAAAAAGTCATTCCGGAAAGCCTGAAACCGAAAGATCGCGACCAAATTGCCGTTATAGTTGCTCGTGGCCAGATAGTTAATGGTTCACAAAAAGCCGGTATGATTGGTGGAGACAGCACAGCAAAGCTTATTCGCGATGCGCGTAATAACGAACAAACCAAAGCAATAGTGCTTCGAATAGACAGCCCTGGCGGCAGTGCTTTTGCGTCGGAAATTATTCGCCAGGAAATTTTACAGGCAAAAGAAGCCGGCATTCCTGTTATTGCGTCCATGAGCTCCGTAGCGGCTTCTGGTGGCTACTGGATTGCGGCTGATGCAGACAAAATTGTTGCGGCGCCAACAACTATTACTGGTTCAATTGGCGTCTTTGGCCTGTTAATGACGTTAGAAGACAGTTTTGCGGCTATCGGAATTCACAGTGACACTGTGAGTACCACCGAGATTTCGTCACTGAATCCGCTTGAAGAAATGACCGATTATCAGAAAACACTCATACAGCGTTCTGTTGAAACCACTTACGAAAACTTCCTAAGTATTGTCAGCAATGCGCGTAATATGTCTCGTGATGATGTTCATGAAGTTGCTCAGGGTCGTATATGGACGGGACAGCAAGCTATGGAATTTGGCCTGGTTGACCAATTAGGTGATTATGATGATTCCATTGCGCTTGCGGCTGAACTTGCAGCCATTGATGATTACGATGTGAATATTGTGAAGCAAGAGCTATCTTCAAAAGAGAAGTTTCTCGCTGACTTATTTAATAGCAGTTCAGATTACCTGCCAACGCCGGATATCAGTTCACAGCACTGGTTAATGGGTACTTTGAACAAAGTGAAATCAGAAACTGCTGTTTTGCAGAACTTTGATGACCCTAAAAATGTTTACTCTTATTGTGCACTCTGCCCTCAACCGCGATAGAATTATCGCGGTTACTTTGTAGAGTAAGGGAGTAAACTTTGCCGCGTAAAAAGATTTACGTCGCCTATACGGGCGGCACTATCGGTATGAAAAAATCAGCTCAGGGTTATGTTCCGGTTGCGGGACACCTGAGCCAATGCGTTGAAAATATGCCCGAATTCTTTCGTGATGAGATGCCGGAATTTACTATTAATGAATACTGCCCATTAATGGACTCATCCAATATGGCACCATCTGATTGGGTAACCATAGCTCGGGATATTGAACAAAACTACGCAGACTACGATGGTTTCGTGATCCTACACGGAACCGACACCATGGCTTATACAGCTTCAGCTCTCTCCTTTATGCTGCAAAATTTGAGTAAGCCCGTTATTGTAACTGGCTCTCAAATTCCTCTGGCCGCACTGCGCTCAGATGGTCAGACTAATTTGCTTAATTCACTTTACGTTGCAGCTAACTACCCTATTCCAGAAGTCGGTCTGTTTTTTAACAATACTTTGTATCGGGGAAATCGCTCAACTAAAGCTGACGCTAACGGCTTTAACGCTTTTGCCTCACCGAATTACCCCTCCCTACTTGAAGCGGGTATTCAGATTCAGCTGAACGCTGGTGAACTTTCGGAACCCTTGACCCATGAGCTCAAGGTCATTGAAATGACGCCCCAGCCAATTGGGGTTGTAATGCTTTACCCTGGTATCTCAGCCAAAATTATACAAAACCAATTGCAACAGCCAGTAAAGGCAATGATTTTACAAAGTTACGGTGTCGGAAATGCGCCGCAGGATAACGCTTTACTGAAAAGCCTGGAAACAGGTATAGATCAGGGCATTACAATTCTTAACTGCACGCAGTGCTTCCGTGGGCGTGTCAATATGGATGGCTACGCGACGGGAAATGCTCTGGCTGAACTGGGTATTGTATCCGGTGCCGATATGACCATTGAAGCGGCTCTTACCAAGCTGCATTACGTGCTTTCGCAAGACTTAAACCAAAACAAAATGCAAAAGCTGTTACAGAAGAATTTACGCGGCGAATTAACTCCGCCATAATTTGATATTGCTTAAATAATAATAAGAAGAACCATGGCAAATTCATCACCTGCGTTCGCAACGCGATTAGGTTTCATATTAGCCGCCGCTGGCTCAGCGGTCGGTGTAGGTAATATTTGGGGATTCCCAACACAAGCTGCCAGTAACGGCGGTGGTGCATTTTTATTGGTTTATTTAATCATGATTGCACTTCTGGCTTACCCTATGCTGGTAGCGGAAATTACTATCGGCAGAATTCGGCGCCAAAACCCTATTGAGTCGCTTAGGAATCTTTCTGAAAAGCCATTTTTTCGAGGTTCAGGCGCACTGGCAGGTATTGTTGGTTTAATTGTGCTGAGTTTGATACTGAGCTTCTATGCCATCGTTTCCGGTTGGCTTTTATCTTATATGATCGAGCCTCTTATGATCTTAATTGGTCTGCCGGAAACCGCCGCTTGGTTTACTGAGTTTTCAGTGTCCAGAAATATGGCAACCATGGTGTTCTTCATGTTGCTGACTGTTTACGTTGTCCGGTCAGGCGTGAATAATGGAATAGAACGTTGGTCAAGACGTCTAATGCCCCTACTCTTCATTTTGCTGATAGGTATGTCCGCCTATATATTGACTCAGGACGGAGCCATTGAAGGCCTGAAAATGTACCTGGTTCCGGACTTCTCAACCATAACGGATCCAAACCTGATTATTCGTGCCATGGGGCAGGCGTTTTTCTCCCTGTCACTGGGTGTCTGCGTAATGATGACTTATGGTGCCTATCTGTCGAATTCCGAGAACATTCCTAAAACGGCAGCCTGGGTAGCCGGCATCGATACCAGTGTCGCGTTTTTAGCGGGTTTATTGATTTTACCTGCGATGTTTGTCGCTCAATCTAATGGGGTTCCCATTTATGCAGAGGACGGCAGTTTACTGTCTGCCGATACCTTAGTTTTTACCGTGCTTCCGGCAATGTTTGATGCACTGGGTTACACTGGACTTTTCGTCTCTTTCGGCTTTTTCCTGTTGATGGTTATTGCTGCTATTACGTCGTCAATTTCAATGCTTGAAGCTCCTGTCAACGCATTACGAGAAGAAGCTAAATGTGATCGCAGTAGTGGGGTGTGGATTATTGCCCTGGTCGTTACCGCAATTTCTACAACCATTATTTATAATTTTGAAACTCTTTTTGGCGCCGTTATTACCTTCAGCACCGTTTACATGCAGCCGATAATGGCATTGGTGTTTGGCGTTATGCTAACTTGGGTACTGCGCCAAAACCATTTACTGAAAGCGCTCCAGCAAGGCTCACCTAATATTGATAAAAGCTTGTTTTGGAAAATATGGCCCTGGTACGTTAAGTTTGTTTGCCCAATACTCATTATTCTGGTCATTTGGCGAGGATAAAGCCCCACGTAGATGTGGGGCTGCCCTATTAAATAGTGAGCATATCCATAAACTCATTAACGGGTGTCTGTTCAAACGATGACTGTTGACGGCAACGTTCAAAAATTGAACTCACCCTGTGTTCGGGAAACCGCGTCGCTAAATTTGCCTTAAACTTGTTTTCAAGTACAGGAACGCCCTCTTCTCTGCGGCGTCTATGGCCAATTGGGTACTCCACCACAACCTTGTCGGTATGACTACCGTCTTTAAAAAATACTTGTAGTGCATTAGCTATCGAACGCTTTTTCGGGTCGTGATAGTCCTTACTGTACTGTTTGTCTTCAATCACCTGAATTTTCTCCCGGATAGTGTCAATTACCGGATGATTTTCATGAAAACTGTTTTCATAGTGATCAGCATTCAGTTCGCCAAATATTAGGGGAACGGCTGCCATATATTGTAAACAATGATCTCTGTCGGCAGGGTTAGCAAGTTTGCCCTGTTTGGAGATAATTCGAATAGCGGACTCGTGGGTAGTAATTTCAATCTTCTCTATTTCATCAATTCTGTCTTTAACTTCCGGGTGTAATGTAACCGCCGCTTCACAGGCTGTCTGCGCATGAAACTCTGCCGGGAATGACAACTTAAACAAAATATTTTCCATCACATAACTGCCATAATCCCGTTGGAACTTAAACTGCCAGTCATCTTTAGGTTTTAAGTTCTGATCTTTATTCGTTTTATTGAAGAGCACATCATAGAATCCCCATTGTGGAGCTGTCAGGGCCCCCGGAATACCCATTTCGCCACGCATCGTCATATCGGCTAAACGCACCGCTCTTGAAGTGGCGTCCCCTGCTGCCCACGACTTACGCGAACCTGCATTGGGAGCATGACGATAGGTTCTTAAAGACTGGCCATCAACCCATGCCTGGGAAACCGCTGCCATAATTTGTTCCTTAGTTCCGCCCATTAACCAAGTAACAACGGCCGTTGAAGCCACCTTAACCAGAACGACATGATCAAGACCCACACGGTTAAAACTGTTTTCTATCGCCAGATTACCCTGAATTTCGTGGGCTTTGATCATAGCTTCCAAAACCGTTTTCATTGTTAACGGCTTTTCACCTTTAGAGACGCGGTTTTGAGAAATATAATCTGCTGTTGCCAGTATGCCGCCTAAGTTATCGGATGGGTGTCCCCACTCGGCAGCTAACCAGGTGTCATTGAAATCAAGCCAACGTATAATGCAGCCAATATCCCAAGCCGCCTTGACAGGATCCATACGAAACTGAGTTCCCGGCACTCTGGAGCCATTTGGAACACTTGTACCTTCAACTAAAGGACCCAGGTGTTTGCTACATTCCGGGAATCGCAGTGCTAACAAACCGCAACCCAGGGTGTCCATCAGGCAGTTGCGCGCGGTATCCCAAGCTTCATCGCTTTTAACCTCATAACTTGTAACATAGTCTGCGATATCCTCAATAACCTTGTCGTAATCTGGACGTTCGTTACTTTCTACTGTCGCACTCATCGCTGACTCCTTAACTCTAAAGTTCAATGACAAATATTGTTAGCTCATGTAACTATTTGTACCAATACAACGCCTTTTTTGATCGCTCCCTATTAGGCTTTTCGCCAAATAATGAATAAAAAAAACCCGGAACCAATCCAAATTGTTCCGGGTATAGGGGAATGGCTCAAGGGTTGAGCCGTGCGCTAACTCATGAATAAAAAATTGTAAAATAGTTCGCCTAAAATTTGTTCGGTAAATTTCAGTGTAGACAATATTAAAGAGATGTCTAATATTTTTGCACTTTTTTTTGCTTTAGCTTATCTCACTGTTTTTAATTGATTTTAGGTAAGTAAAACACAGGTTATGCACAGCTAATTAAGCGTTATTAAACAGCTTGTAATAGTTAGCCGTTGTTGTCTTAGCAACCTCTTCCAAAGTAATTCCCTTAACATCAGCAACGCATTTAGCAACGTCAATAACGTAGGCTGGCTGGTTCTCTTTACCTCGATGGGGCACTGGAGCTAACCAGGGACTGTCGGTTTCAATGAGCAGCTTTTCAAGCGGTAATGCTTTGATAGTTGCACGCAATTGCTCTGCGTTTCGAAATGAAGCGATTCCCGAAATAGAAATATAGAAATCAAGATCATCGATAGCTTTTTTAGCCATATCCAGAGACTCAGTAAAGCAGTGCAAAACACCGCCGGATTTATCTGCATGGCCATTTTTTAATAACGAGAGGGTGTCATCCTGAGCGTCACGCGTATGAATAATTAAAGGCTTATTAATATCCTTGGCAATTTCAATATGCTGCTCGAAGTTTTCTCGTTGTAATGCTTTAGACTCTGGGTGATAAAAATAATCCAGACCCGTTTCGCCTATAGCAACCACATTATTTGCCGAAGCCAGCTGACGTAACTTGGTACCCAACTCTACGATAGGTGTCTGGCTGTCCTTAACGTATAAAGGATGCACCCCACAAGAAATGGAAACATCGTTAAAACCTGCAACGGCTTGCTGCATAGCCGGAAAGTCTTCAAGTGTAACGCACACACACAGCATGTGTTCGACCTTATTGGCTCTTGCCATTTCCACAATTTGCGTTAGATCAGCGCCCGCCTTTTCAGGATTAATTTTATCCAGATGGCAATGCGAGTCGACGAACATAAATAGCTCCACTTATCGTTAATGTGAGTGACAAAAATCCGTAATTAATTGCTCAAAGAGTTTACCATAGTCGTTTCTGTGATGGCGGCATAGGTAATTGATCTGATGAATTCGAGCTTGTTGCTCCGAGCCAAGGGTAACGGCAACCCAGTCTTTAGCCGCCTTAATTTCAAAGCACAAAGCAATGCTTCCTGATAGATCAACTGGTTTAGGGCCGAGTTCAGGATATCTAAGCTCCAGAGTGACGCTCTCTCCCAGAGCAGCTTCTTCTGAAAGCTGTGCACCGGTTTGTATCATTAGAGTCAAAGGAGAAAGTTCGGGAATAATGCGCTCAGCAAGTTCCCTCGCTGAGTTTATATGTAATTGAAAACTAGACAAAAGGCTCTCCTTTTTAAGGAGCCCCTAACCCGAAAGAGTATTTGACCAGCGACTCCAGGCAAAACCTAATAATAACGGTAAATTAATGCCAGTGGAGCCCTGAAACTTCTGACGTAGCTGTCTGCATTCTGCTACCCATTCACTGAGCTGTGCAATATTCACCCAATCAAAACCGCTCAACTGTTGAAGCTCGTCCGCTAATTGCTGATATCGCAAACGCGAAACAGCCGCCTTTTGGTGAATCAGCAGCCAATCTAGTACCAGGTTTTCTGATATATCCAGCCAGTTTAAAGCTGCTTCTTTATCTTTTATTACAGGAAACTCTTTATTACCGCGAAGACTGTCCAGAAGAGTTTTCGCAGAAACCGTCTGTTCGTCGCTTTGCACTGAAGCTGGATAAGCAATGCTGATCCATTGCATACGACTTCTCAGGGTTGGTAATAAGCGTTCCGCATCTTTTGTTGATACTAGCCAGTGAGTGTCCGACGGTGGCTCTTCCAGAACCTTCAATAAGGCATTGCCGGCCTGTTCCGTCATTTTTTCTGCCTGCAGTATCACAGCAACTTTTAAACCGCTCTGGTTAGCTGTCTGCATAACATTTTGCTGCAGTTCACGAACACTATCGACACCAATTCGGTTGACTTCGGCGCCGTCGATAGTCCAGGTATCCGGATGGTTCCCCGACTGATAAAGCAAGCATGACTTACATTGCCCGCACGCACTTTTGCCGGGTTGTTTGCACAACAGGAACTGATTTAATCGTTCAATAAATTCGGTTGAACCAGCCTCAACGTTATGTTGCAAATAATAAGCGTGAGCAAGCCGACCTGAATCGGCACTCGCAACGAGTCTTAACCAAGGTTCCCGCAGCCATGGAAACGCCATTAAAACAAATACTCCTCAATTGCTTGCAGTATGGCCTGATGTACATCCAGCATCGGCTGGTTAGCATCAATGACGATAATTGTCGGGTCTTTTGCTGCTATATTCAAATAGGCTTGTCTTGTACGCTGGAAAAATGCCAGATCTTCTTCTTCTATACGATCCAGGTCTCCTCGCTCACGGGCACGCTCAAGACCTTTTTTCTCGTCAACATCCAATAATAGGGTTAAGTCAGGTTTAAAACTTCCCAGAGTTATTTCGCGTACTTTTTCTAATAACTCATCGCCAAGCTGACGACCGCCCCCCTGATAGGCACGTGAGGATAAATCATGCCTATCACCGATAACCCAGCGGTTTTTTAATAGAGCCGGCTTAATAACATTATCAACCAACTGAACTCTGCTTGCGTACATTAATAGCAGCTCGGTTGTTGAACTGACTTTCTCGTCCCATTTCTTTTTTACCAGTTCCCGCAGAGACTCCGCCAGCGGCGTACCGCCCGGTTCTCGTACGGTTTCCGGTCGAACACCTTTCGCCTGTAGATGAGTAACTACGCTTGCAATTGCTGAGCTCTTACCGGCACCTTCAAGTCCTTCAATAACAATAAATTTTCCTGACATAATTACTCTTGATTCAGTTGATAACGGCGAACAGCCTGCTGGTGTTCTTCCAGTGTTTCTGAGAAAACATGTCCACCCGACTTATCCGCCACAAAATAATAGTAAGGTGATCGCACCGGGTTAGCCGCGGCTTCAATGGATGCTTTTCCCGGCATCGCAATTGGTGTTGGCGGCAACCCGTTAATTCGATAGGTATTATAAGCGGTTTTCTCGCGCAAGTGAGCTCGCGTCAGGTTACCGTCAAAATCTTCAATACCATAAATTGTCGTGGGATCAGATTGTAACCGCATACCAACTTCCAGACGGTTAGCAAAAACACTTGCAACCAAAGGACGTTCGTCAGCCAGTCCCGTTTCTTTTTCAATAATTGAGGCCAATATCAGTAATTCGTACGGTGAGTCTACAGGACACCTGTCTGACCGCTGCTCCCAGGCTTCTGATAATGCACTCTGCATAGAAAGGTAAGCTTGTTTTAATATTGAAATGTCTGTGGTGTACGCTCTGTAGCTGTAGGTTTCGGGCAACAGTACACCCTCAATAGCGGGCTCTTTAATACCTAAGGTTTGTTTGAGTTCTGAATCATTTAGATCAGAAGATTTACTGACCAAATAAGGCTGCTCTTTTAATTGAGCCAACCACTGATTAAAAGTTAAGCCTTCTACCAGAGTGACGGTAAATGTCTTTTCTCTGCCCTGGCTAAGCATTTTCCAAATATCAAACCAGCTTTGCTGTCCGTCTATTTCATACAGTCCTGCCTGCAGGTGATCAATATCTGCGAAAACCTGACTAATACGATAACTGACTAGCGGATGCCCACCCTGGAAGTGTTCAGTTACTTTGGCAGTTACCGTTCTGGCACTTTCTCCGCCTCTGAAGTCGAGCAACAAAGGAGTTGCAGACTCACCTTGAATAGGCTGCGATAAATACCAACGCCCGGAAACAAAAACAAGAACAGCTGAAATAGCTAACGCGGCAATAACGAACAAAAAAGTAAAACGTATTTTTTTCATATAAGCTGTTCTAATACTGAGGGTAATTCATCATTGGCCACTACTTTATCATTAAACTGAGTGACGGCGACAGCGCCTCTAACGCTATTGGTAACGATTATTTTTTCAGCTCCGGCAAGTTCATTTAATGGGTAACAACCAATGTTTAAAGGTGCTAATAACTTTTCATCAATAATGAGTTGTCGAATAATACCGTTGATACCAGCAGCGCTGAGGTCAGGTGTGAACCACTGGCCCTCTTTAAACCAGAATACATTGCCTTGTATCGCCTCTACAATATATCCGCTTGAGTCACAAACCAGCAAATCATCATAACGGGAAGCGCTACACTCTCTCGTTAATAATACTTGCTCCAGCCGATTCAACGTTTTCAAGCCAGCTAACTCGGGTTGCTGAGCTAACCTTAATGTCGCAACTCCCATATGAACAGTGCCGGTTGTCGGCGGAGCGTCACTTACCTGAATGTATTCGTTAGCAATACAATCATCAGAAAAGCGGTAGCCTCTGCCACCGTTACCCCGGGTAACTATAACTTTACAAACACCCTTCTCTACTCCTGAGCATGCAACTTTTATGCGCTCAGCCAAAGAGTCGAAACTCGAATGGTTTATAAAGAGACGTTGGTTCGTATTTGAAAGTCTTTCAAGATGCCGTTCAATAAAGAGAGGAGCACCATTAACAATGCGCATGGTGGTGAAGTGGCCATCACCAAATTGCAGACCTCTGTCGAGCTCTGAGCAGTGATAAGACACATTATTAAGTAGTATTTTACGTATAGTCATAACAAAAAAGGCGGAACCAGTGGCTCCGCCTTTTATATCACGTTCAACGACAAATTAGTCGTTAGAATGATTATTTACGTAATCGATTGCTGACTGAACTGTTTTAATTTTTTCAGCTTCTTCGTCTGGAATTTCAGTTTCAAATTCTTCTTCCAAAGCCATTACCAGTTCAACAGTATCTAAAGAGTCGGCACCTAAGTCATTTTCAAATGACGCTTCAGGCTTAACTTCTTCTTCTTTAACACCTAACTGTTCAACAATGATTTTCTTTACGCGTTCTTCAATAGTACTCATTTATAAAATCCCTCAAATAGTCATCGCGAGAGTGAAAATTGGCTGTAGTGTAGTGAAACCAGCCCCATTAATAAAGTAAAAAATAGCATAAAGTTAAGAGGTCGTACCGCTAACCTCTTAAACCATAGCCATACCACCATTAACGTGAATGGTCTCACCAGTGATATAAGCTGCACCTTCCGATGCTAAAAATGCTACCGCAGCAGCAATTTCCCTTGGCTCGCCTAAGCGCGCTGCCGGAATATTATCAAAAATAGCTTGTTTTTGTTCATCATTCAGCGACTTGGTCATGTCAGTATCAATAAAACCTGGCGCCACACAATTTACCGTGATGCCACGTGCAGCAACTTCTTTCGCCATAGCTTTGCTAAAACCAACCAAGCCAGCTTTAGCTGCACAGTAGTTTACCTGTCCGGGGTTTCCGGTTGTACCAACAACTGAACTGATGTTGATAATACGCCCATTACGGCGTTTCATCATACCACGCACCACCGCTTTACAAACCTTAAATACCGCTGACAAATTGGTGTTTAGTACGGCATCCCACTCGTCATCTTTCATTCTCATCATTAAATTATCACGAGTAATACCCGCATTATTAACCAGAATATCAATAGAACCGTACTTCTTTTCAATATCTTTTATGGTCTGCTGCAAGCTTTCCGCGTCAGTAACGTCCAGCGCTAAACCTTCACCATTAGACCCCAGGTATTCTGAAATTGCGGCTGCACCTTTATCGGATGTTGCAGTACCAATAACTTTGGCGCCCTGACTGGCCAGAGTTTCTGCTATGGCCTTTCCTATTCCGCGGCTTGCGCCGGTAATCAATGCGACTTTATTTTCAAAGTTTTGCACGTTAATAACCTATTAATTAAAGTGAGTTTAAAGAGTCTAACGTATTCAGTGCGCTACAACCAAAAGACTTCGTAATACGCTTATTCAGACCGGTAAGTACTTTGCCCGGACCAACCTCATAAGCTGTTTCGACACCCATTTGGGCAATCTGTTCCACAGTTTCTGTCCAGCGCACCGGACAATATAGCTGACGTACCAATGCATCTTTAATGGCGTCTTCGCTATCGGCTACAGCGACATCTACATTATTAATAACCGCTGTATGTGGTTGCTGTAGCTTCACCGACTTTAACGCTTCACCCAATTGACTGGCTGCCGGCTGCATTAAAGCACAATGCGACGGAACGCTGACAGGTAATGGTAATACACGCTTCGCACCGGCTTCTTTTAAAGCCTCTGCAGCTCGGGCTACTGCTTCTGCGTGCCCTGCTATAACAACCTGACCCGGTGAGTTATAGTTCACCGGAGTGACCACCTGTCCTGCCGCTTGCTCCAGGCAAATCTTCTCAATGTCAGCGTCTTCCAGGCCAATTACTGCAGCCATAGCGCCTTCACCTTCAGCAACGGCTTGTTGCATAAATTGACCGCGTAAAGCGACTAATTTAACCGCATCAGAAAAAACAAGAGCTCCCGCGCAAACAAGTGCTGAATATTCACCTAGGCTGTGCCCCGCCATAACGCTCACATCGGCAAGGCCTTTTTCTTTAGCGACACGGTATAAAGCAACGCTAGCGGTCAGTAAAGCTGGCTGTGTGCGCTGGGTATCATTAAGTTTCTTCTCCGGCCCCTGTTGAACCAGTTCCCATAGATCGTAATCTAAAACTGAACTTGCTTCAGAAAATGTTTTTTTAATTAAGGCTAAGTCGTTCGATAAATCGCCTAACATTCCAACGCTTTGTGACCCTTGTCCCGGAAATAACAATGCCGTTTTAGTCATAATTACCCTCTTAATATTGAACCAGCGCAGAGCCCCAGGCGAAACCGCCACCAAAGGCCTCTAACAATAATTTTTGGCCGCGTTTTATACGTCCGTCTTTGACCGCCCAGTCAAGTGCTATTGGCACCGATGCCGCAGAAGTATTACCGGTTTTATCCAAAGTAATAACCACTCGCTCCATCGGCATATGTAATTTCTTTGCTGTTGCTTTAATGATACGCAAATTTGCCTGGTGAGGTATTAGCCAGTCCAGGTCCTGCGCCTGTAATCTATTCTCTGCCAGAGTATCGGTAACCAAACTGCTCAACTTAGCAACGGCAACTTTAAAAACCTCGTTACCTTTCATATACATCCAGGCGCTTTCTGCACTACCTTCAGTACCTCTGGGGGCTTGTTTCGCACCTAATAAGTGGCTGTATTCACCGGCGCTGTACAAGTGGGTTGATAGAATACCGGGGGAGTCACTTTGTTCAAGTATGACAGCACCGGCCCCGTCACCAAAAAGTACCAGAGTGTTGCGATCATCGGGATCACACAACCGGGCAAGAACGTCGGCTCCTATCACCAGTATGCGACGATGTTGACCACTTTTAATAAATTGATCGGCAACAGAAAGTGCATAAATAAAACCGGAGCATGCGGCTCCGACATCAAACGCGGGAATGGATGTAATACCCAGCATACGCTGAATTTCACATGCAGCACTTGGAAACGCGTGTTCTGCAGAAGTGGTCGCAACCACTATCATATCCACATCTTGTGGATCCAGTTGAGCCGCAGCTAAGGCTTCTTTAGCGGCTTCAAACCCAATTGTTGCGGCCGTTTCGTTAGCTCCCGCAATACGTCGTTCCTTGATACCCGTACGTTCGGTTATCCATTCATCGGAGGTATCAACGCGTTTCGAGAGTTCTTCATTGGTCAGTCGTTGTTCCGGAAGATAATGCCCGGTACCAACAATTTTTGAATAAGTCATAGCGCTACTTAACTGATTACAGCTGTTCTGATAAGACTGCTTCGACACGATGTTTAATTCGTTCAGGAAGCTGTTCATGCGCTTCTGCGACGGCTTGCTGAATTGCACTATAGAAAGCGCCGGCGCTAGCGCTACCGTGACTTTTTATCACGACATGCCGCAATCCTATCAGACTCGCACCATTGTAGTGGTCGGGCTTCAGCCTATCCCAGGACTTGTGCGTTCGTTTTTGTAGAAAACGGAAGAAGAATCGGTACAACCAATGTGAGTTAAGCGTTTCCCGCATCTGTTCAATAATAAAAGTTGCAAGACCTTCACAGCTTTTCAGTGCAATATTACCCACGAAGCCATCACAAACCACTACATCCGCACGTCCACTGAATAAATGATTACCTTCAATAAAACCAATATAGTTGACGTGGTCGCATTGTGCGAGTCGCGCAGCCGCGTTCCGCACCACATCGTTACCTTTAATGTCCTCTTCGCCCATATTAAGAAGGCTAATTTTAGGGGCAGGCACTCCAGAAAGATACTCCGCAGCGACAGCTCCCATAACACCAAATTGAAATAATGTTTCTGAGTCACAGCTTGCGTTGGCGCCCAAGTCCAATAGATACGATTTACCACCAGTTTGATTCGGCAGTGCTGTCATTAACGCCGGGCGTAACACTCCGGGCAAGGTTTTTAAGGTAAAATAGGCGTTAGTCATCAGCGCGCCGGTATTTCCTCCGCTTACCATAGCCTGACAATCGCCCTCTGTTAGTGTATTAAGAGCAATGCGCATGGAGGATTCTGGTTTGCTGCGTAAAGACTGCCCAGGCTTATCACCCATTTCGATGATTTGCTCTGCATGAATGAGTTTTACTGCCGGATGGGAGTTTAAGTGATGCTTTTCAAGCAACGGGATGAGTTCATGCTGGTGCCCGACAACGGTGAATTTAACATCAGGATACTGATGAACCGCTTTTTCCAGGGCTTCTATAACAATAGAGGGGCCATTATCGCCCCCCATTGCATCAATCGCTATGTTCAGTTCAGGCATGGCCTGTCTTACTTATTAACGACCTTACGACCCTTGTAATAACCGTCGGCTGTTACGTGGTGACGACGATGCGTTTCACCCGTAGTTGAGTCAACCGACAGTGTTGGGCCGTCTATCGCATCGTGTGAACGACGCATGTCGCGTCTTGAACGACTTTTCTTACTCTTTTGAACAGCCATTTACGCTATCTCCTGATTATTTACGCTTCAATTCTTGTAATACGGCAAACGGGTTCTCAGACTCTTCAGCAGCTGATTCGTCAATTTCGCCCCACGTCATCGCATCACGATCCACCTGACATGCCTTAGCGTCGTGCTTAGGAGCTAATGGCATAGCCAGAATTAATTCGTCTTCAACAAGCCCATGCAAGTTAATTTCCCCAAAATCGTTTACCTCAATAGCTTCATAGCTATCAGGAAAGTCATCTGCCACCTGCCGCTTAGTGACAGGAGCATACGCAAATTGCGCCAGAATATCAACTGCCAGGGGCGTATTACAGCGTTCACAAAGTACCTTTACAGCAACTTTTGCTTTCCCTGTAAAATAACTAATGCCCTGTTCATCAATTCCAAACTCAACACTTGCCTCAGGGTCCGGGCATGGTTCAACCAGACTTTCCTGAAGTCGTGTCAATGTTTTTCCAGGCACAACCCCGTCATATACCACTTTCTTGTTGGCACTTTTAACTGGGTCTACTGTTACGGGAATACGAACGTTTTGCATAGCGCGCGAATGTTAACGAAGTTCCACCTTAGTGACAAGGAAAATCTGTCGTTATTCCTTATTTAGAGGGTTAATTTTATGAGTTCTCAGCATATCCAGTAAGGCAATGGCCGGTAACCCGATTAATGTGTTGGGATCGTTCCCTTTTAAGCTGTTGAATAAACTGATGCCCAGGCCTTCACTTTTAAAGCTCCCGGCACAGTCAAATGGCTTTTCCAGCTCAACGTAGCGCTCAATCTCTGTTTCAGTTAAGTGTCGAAACTCTACGTTAAAAGGCTCTACTCTCACTTCACATTGTTCTGTGGCCGTGTTCAGTACTGCCAGTCCAGTGTAAAAAGTGACGGTTTTGCCAACAAAGCCCAATAATTGCTTAACGGCATTCTCGGTATTACCGGGTTTTCCCAGAATCTGTCCGTCACAAACTGCAACTTGATCAGAACCAATAATAACGGCATGTTCATGAGTCATGAGCTCTTCAACTGCACGGGCTTTGGTTTCAGCTAAACGCCCTACCAACTGTTGTGGGCTCTCGGAAGTGATTGCAGACTCATCAATGTTTGGCTTAACAACCTCGTATTTCAAGTGCAGTTTATCTAAAATTTCACGGCGGTATTTAGAACCTGAACCAAGGATTAACGGTAATGTCATGGTCTCTCCTTTATAAGTTTGTCACTTAACTCTGTTAATGAGTCTACAACCAAAGCAGCGCCCGCCTCCCGTAATCTTTCGGCGTTATGTACACCAAAACTAACACCAACCGGATGCACACCTGCTGCCACCGCCATTTTCATATCATGAACCGAGTCGCCAACCATCACCGTTTGTTCCGGATGAGCTTTTAGTTCATCCATTATCTCGTAAAGCATTTGTGGGTCAGGCTTGCCCAAGGTCTCACTTGCACAACGGGAAGTCGCAAAGTAATGCTCGGTTTCACTTTCTGACCAGACTCGTTTTAGCCCCCTGCGAGCTTTACCCGTTGCAACGGCCAACTGAAAGCCCGAATGAGTCAACTGAGACAGGACATCTTTTGCATCATTGAATAATGGTGACGGTGTGGGGTTTAAATCGACATATTCATCACGATACTGAACTAGAAAACTATCCAACTCTACAGGGTTAAGCACACCAAACAGCTTTTCAATTGCAGGCTCAAGGCTCAAACCAATAATATCTCTAACGGCAACATCGGTTGGAACAGGCAAGCCGACATGCTGAGCCGTGTTTTGCATAGACGACACAATCCGGCCTATCGAGTCCATCAAGGTGCCGTCCCAGTCAAACACAATAAGTCGCTTATCGTACATCATTATAAGCTGTCCATATTATTGTGGCGTTAATTGCTTTAATGTTTGTTGTAAGTTGTCATCCAGCGGCGCCTCGAAAGCAACTTCTTTGTCCGTAACAGGATGCTGGAAGCGCAATTGCCAGGCGTGTAAAAACAAACGTTTTAAGCCAACTTGGGACATTGTGTTATCAAAATCCGCGTCACCGTACTTAGGATCCTTTGCTATAGGATGTCCGGCGTGCAGTGCGTGCACTCTAATTTGGTGAGTTCTTCCGGTAACAGGAGAAGCTTCTACTAATGTCCCTTCCTTATACCTTTGCTGGATACGAAAGCGGGTTAAAGAGGCTTTACCTTCCGCATCAACGCGTACAATTCGTTCACCGGACTTTAATGTGTTCTTTTTTAGCGGGGCTTCAACACTACGAACCCGCTTTTGCCATTGCCCTCGAACTAATGCCAGGTATTGCTTATTCATTTCTTTGTTACGCAACTGTTCATGCAAGTTTCGCAGCACAGAACGCTTTTTAGCAACCAACAACAACCCGCTGGTATCTCTGTCCAGTCTATGTACCAGCTCTAAGCTCTTTTCTTTAGGGCGTAAGGCTCTAAGCCCTTCAATTAGACCGAACTGCAAGCCCGAACCACCATGCACTGCAACACCTGAAGGTTTATTAATTAACATCAGTGCGTCATCTTCGTACAAAATGGCATGTTCAAGCGCCGCTACCTGCTCTAAATTAGCTGACGGTAAATCCGGGCGTTCGCTGACTTTAACCGGAGGGATACGAATAAGATCGCCTTCCTTTAGCTTATAATCAGGTTTTATCCGCTTTTTATTAGCGCGCACTTCACCTTTACGTACAATTCGGTATACCAATGACTTAGGCACACCGCGTAATTGCGCAATTAGGAAGTTGTCTATTCGCTGCCCCGACTCGTCTGCAGAGACGGTGTACCAGCGGACTTCTTGTTGTATCGTTTTCATAACGCCATTTTACCATCATCTGCAGGATTCAACAGAGAAATTGTTGCTTGTATTTTCAGTGGTTTTCATGAAATAATTAAGTGTCAAAGTCCATCGAAGATGGCAGACGAAGAATATATTTCGCGCAGTCGAAGTAACAGAGCGACGCATTATCCACATCAGCATACGGTTTTAAAGTTTAAAAAGAGACTTGCCCGAGATGTTGATGGCACGGAGAAGAACACAGCACATCGAACACGCTTTGTTTAATAATCGATTGCAGACGTAAAATTTAGCGACAATATGACACCGAACAGTTGGTGTTATCGGCACAGTCAAACTCATTTTAGTTACACGTTGTAGATGACGGGTAACGCAGGTCCCAAAGGGCCTGCAGCGACAGACGAATTCGATAATTGCACGATCGCCATAGGGGCGTGTCATATTGTGGCCCAAAGAATTGAGTCACAGTAATGAAAAGAATGCTAATAAATGCCACGCAATTAGAAGAATTGCGTGTAGCGTTGGTTGACGGCCAACGCCTTTACGATTTAGATATTGAAAGCCCTGGTCACGAACAAAAGAAAGCCAACATCTATAAAGGCAAAATTACTCGTATTGAGCCTAGCCTTGAAGCGGCTTTCGTTGATTATGGCGCTGACCGCCACGGCTTCCTTCCTCTTAAAGAAATCGCAAAAACCTACTTCCCACAAGGTTATACCTTCCAGGGCCGCCCGAATATCAAAGACGTGGTTAAAGAAGGTCAGGAAGTTATTGTTCAAATTGATAAAGAAGAACGCGGACAAAAAGGCGCCGCCTTAACCACGTTTATTTCTTTAGCGGGCAGTTATTTGGTACTTATGCCAAATAACCCTCGCGCAGGCGGTATTTCACGTCGCATTGAAGGCGACGAGCGCTCAGCACTTAAAGAGGCTTTATCAGAACTGAATGTGCCTAAAGAAATGGGACTCATTGTTCGTACAGCTGGCGTAGGGAAATCTAAGGAAGAGTTAGAGTGGGATTTAAACGTCTTACTTAACCATTGGGAAGCTATTAGTAAAGCCGCCGATGAACGCCCTGCCCCTTTCCTTATTCACCAGGAAAGTAATGTTATTTTCCGTGCTCTGCGGGACTACTTACGCCGTGACATCGGCGAAGTGCTTATTGATAGCCCGAAAGTATACGAGCAGGTACGCACACACATACAATTAATTCGTCCGGACTTTCTGCAACGAGTAAAACAATATGAAGGTGACGTTCCGCTATTCAGTCACTATCAAATTGAAAGCCAAATTGAATCAGCTTTTCAACGCGAAGTTCGCCTTCCGTCCGGTGGTTCAATTGTTATCGATCCGACAGAAGCCTTAACCTCTATCGACATTAACTCCTCTCGCGCCACTAAAGGCGGAGATATCGAAGAGACTGCCCTGCAGACTAACCTTGAAGCGGCAGAAGAAATTGCGCGTCAGCTGCGCCTTCGCGATGTAGGTGGCTTAGTTGTAATCGATTTTATTGATATGACACCTTCTCGCCACCAACGCGATGTGGAAAACCGCCTGCGCGATAGTCTGTCTCAAGACAGAGCTCGTATTCAGGTTGCCCGTATTTCACGGTTTGGCTTGATGGAAATGTCGCGCCAACGCCTGCGCCCATCACTGGGTGAGTCTGCAAACAATGTTTGTCCTCGTTGTAACGGTCAGGGAACCATACGTTCAAGTGACTCTTTAGCACTTTCAATCTTACGTTTGATTGAAGAAGAAGCGATTAAAGACAATACCATTCAGGTTCATTCACAGGTGCCAGTTGACGTAGCCACGTATTTGTTAAACGAAAAGCGTCAATCGGTTAACCATATTGAAAAACGCCATAACGTTAAAATCGTCATTATTCCAAACCATCACCTGGAAACACCGCATTTTGAAGTTTTACGAATTCGTGATGACGAAGTTCCTGAATCAGCAAGTTTTCAGTTGGTGCAAAAACCAGAGCAAACGGAGTCTACGGTTTCTATTACCCTGACCCAGGATAAAGCTAAGTTTGAGGAGCCAGCATTAAAAGGCCTTCAGGCTCCGAGCGCAGCGCCTACCCCAGCGCCAAAAGTTGAAGCTAAAAAACCAGCTCAACCATCATTACTGACTCGTTTGAAAGCTTGGTTCTCAGGTTTATTTGGTTCCGATGAAACAGAAAGCCAGGCCGAAGCAAATAAAAACAAACAAAGAACTTCGCAAAATCAACGGAATCAGCAACGTCGAGGCCGTAACCGTCGTTCTGGTAACCGTCAGCAACGGGGTCGCAACCAGTCTACAGCTAACAAGGATGAGCCTAGCAAAGAAGCGGCTTCTACAGCTGAAGATAAGTCGACCGATTCACGTGATGATGCGGGCACTCGCAACACACGTAACCGGAATGACCGCAGACGTCGTGGACGCAGTAATAAAGCAAACCAGACACCAAAAACTGAAGCGGCTAAGAACGATCAAGCGAGTACTGCGGCTGAGCCAGAAAAAGCCAAAGAGCCAAAAGCTCCTCAGGATAAGCCTCGCCGTCAGCGTAAACCTATTGAAAAGTCGGTTAGAGTTTCATCTGCCGGCGATACAGTAAAAGCAAAAGAAGCTAAGCAAGAGGAACAAAGTACTGAGCAGGTCAGTACCGACAATAGCTCTCAAAAGCAAACAGCGGCAAAAGAAAAGCCGGCACAGCAAAGTAGCTCCGGTAAAGCTGAAAACAAAGCCATTTCTGATAAGGTGCTTGATCCACGCATTCAGGCAGCTGCTGAACTCGTACAAAATCAGGCTCAGTCTAAAACAGCTGATGACGAAAAGCATGAAGAGCAGCCAACAGCTCCTCCGGTAGAAAAAGCTAAGCAGGAAAGCGTGGAGCAAGAAGAAAAGGCAAAAGAAGCTGTTTCCGATAATGCGCCTCAGCCTGAAGATAAAGCTGAAACGGCTGTTGAGAAAGCTGAAGCACCTACACCAGCAGAGCATGCTGATGCAGCTGAACCTGAAGCGTCTCATGAAGCGCCAAAGGCCAAGGCCGTAGAAGAAGAGCCAGCAAAAGAAGGCACTGAGCCCAAAGCAAACGAAGAAAAGAAAGGTCGGGATCGCTCTCGCCGTTCTCCTCGCCACCAGCGTGCTGCGGGTCAAAAACGCAAGCAACAAGGTAAGGCCGAGGCCGTTATACCAAACCGTTCTTTGAGCGGCTCATCCTTTTCGGCCATGACTAAAGCTACGGCAGTAGAGCGCACTGAAGATTTCAAAGCGCTACCTATTGCACAAGCGACCAGTCGCCAGGAGTTTACTAAGGACAGTCGTGTAGCGAGTATTTCTCAGGCTCGCTCCAGTTCTTATGCTGAAATGGCGAAATGTGACTAAGGGTATTTAAGCAACAAAAAAGGTCGGTAGTTATACGCTACCGACCTTTTTTTATCTCTGGAGTTTGACTTCTTACTGCTTAATAGTAATGAATGCGCGGTTTTTTTCTAAGGTTTTTGCGCCTATACCTTTCACATCAAGTAGTTGCTCAACTTCTGTAAAGCCACCTAATTGCTCACGTAACTCGATAATTTGCTCGGCTCGTTTCACGCCGACACCAACCAGAACGTCGGAAATTTCCTGAGCAGAGCCGGTATTAATGTTGACAGTTTTTACGTTGGTATCTTGCACTACTGGTGATGCTGTTGCTGTAACCGGCATTGGGCCCGCTTGTGCACCGCAAACCCAAAAGAGTGATGTTCCTAATAGTATGGATAATAATTTTAGCTTCATAGTATCTATTCCCTTTCGATAAAATCACTGCGTCACTGCAGTAGAGATACTATAGCCGAACTTTTTTACCATCTGGCGAGATTACGACATTACCAGGCGTTAAGTAGGTTACTCTCCTATGGAAGCCAGAATTTCTGCAACGGTCTCTTCAGGGTTTTCTGAGCGCGTGATAGGACGCCCGATAACCATATAGTCAACACCTGCAAGCATAGCTTCCTTAGGGGTCATTACTCGCTTCTGATCGTCCGTTGCACTATTGGCAGGTCTTATCCCCGGCGTAACCAGTTTAAATGATTCACCCAGTGCGTCTTTAAGCATGCGCGCTTCTTGTGCAGAGCATACCACACCGTCTAAGCCTGATTTCTGCGTCAACTTAGCTAAATTGAGTACCTGTTGTTCTGCCGTTACCTGAATACCAATATCAGCAAGATCTGCATCACTCATACTGGTCAGCACCGTTACAGCAATTAGCAATGGTGGGTTATCAAAAGGCTCGAGAGCATCTTTAGCCGCTTTCATCATGTCACTTCCGCCACTGGCGTGGACATTGACAATATCAACACCAATTTTAGCCGCCGAAGTGACAGCTTTAGCAACTGTATTGGGAATATCGTGAAATTTTAAATCCAGAAAGATGGAAAAACCTTGTTCTACTTGCTTGCGCACCCATTCAGGGCCAATAGAGGTAAACAACTCTTTTCCAACTTTAAGTCCAACTTGCCCGGAAGGAAGCCTGCTGACTAACTGGTCAGCTTCTTCTTGTGTCTGGCAATCTAAAGCTACATATATTTTCGGCAATGCCATGTCTTATTCACCATCTAGTCCAAAAATAGGTTTTGTTGTTGACCAACTCTTACAGGAAGGACAACGCCAATACAAAGTATGCCCTGAGAAACCGCAATGACGGCACTTATAATTTGGCCTCTGCACTATGTGTTCGTGCACCATTTTCTGCAGTCTACGAAGACTGTCACGGGCATTACCAACATCAGCGGCCCGGATGTGAAGCCCCATTAAATAATGGAACCCTCGCATCGTTGGATGCTGCTCTAACACCTGAGTCATAAAGTGCTCGGCATCTTCAATGCTTTGAGATTCGCAAATTTTTTCGGCCAGTGTAATTGCTGCCGTTATTCCGGCGTTTTGCTCGACACAAGTATGGAGAAATTCGATAAACGTATGAGTATCAGAAGTCTTTTCAAAAGCTTCTTCTAGCAACGGTATGGTTTCGCAAACAAACGACTTATCTTGTTCAAATACCCGGGTCAGATAATTAATAGACTCACTATACCGCCCTTCATTCATATAGATTTTACCAAGGGAAAGTACGGCGCGAACACAGTTATCATCATGTTTTAATGCTTTATTGTAATGCTTTATTTTACTGGTGGTATTGTCATCTAATTCAGCAAGTTCGCAATAAAGTTGCGCCAGAACCACTCGAGCCTCCGGGTCTTGCTTAGACAGCCGTAAGGCAATCTTTATGGCTTTATCCCACTCATGGGTAGATTCGTACAGCTCCAGAAGGTGCTTTTGGCTCTTTTCCCGAAACAGTTTGTAACTTTGCAAACCCGCAAACATCTGTTCAGCGCGATCGTAAATTCCGGCAGAAAGGTAATCTTTTCCTAACTCATACATAGCTGTTAAACGGTCGTGCTCGGATAAATTAGGAAGTGATGTCAGATTTTTATGAATTTTTATTGCCCGGTCTACTTCGCCCCGGCGACGGAATAGCTTCCCTAAAGTCCAGTGCGTTTCAATGGTTTCGCTATCAACATCTAATAGCTCAACAAATAAGTCTACAGCTTTGTCTGGCTGGTCTGATAATAAAAGGTTGATACCAGTGGCGTACTGTTTAGAAAATCGTTTTTGCTCTTTCCGCTCTTCTGTGCGAACACTGTTACGACCCATGAACCAGCCATAGGCAGCAGCAATTGGTAGAAGTAGGAAAAGAAGCTCTAGCATGAGCTATTAACTCTCTTTATCCAATTTATTGACGCGTCTAAGCAGGCGATTGTAACGATAACGCCAGGACAGACTCGACAGGAAAAGTAGGAGAATACCAACAACAAACCCGCTACCAAAAAAGATAGCCAGTAATGATGCAACAGCCATTTCAGTTTGCAGTACCAACAAATTCACAATAACAGTTTGTGGGTTCTGGGCACCAAAAGCCATTGCTAAAAGAAATATGAGTAATACAGGAATGAGAATAAGCAGCTTCTTCAGCATAATCGCTTACCTGTTAGTTATAAAAAAACGGCATGCCAGTATAGCATGCCGTTTTTATCAATCGAGCTTAAAAACTAACTTAACGTATCGACCCTCTCGCGAAGCTCTTTGCCCGCCTTAAAATGCGGTACATACTTACCGTCTAATTCAACGGCTTCACCCGTTTTTGGGTTACGACCTACACGAGGAGCCCGATAATGCAGAGAGAAGCTTCCAAACCCTCGAATTTCTACGCGCTTGCCTTGTGACAAGGACTGCACCATCTGTTCAAGAATTTCTTTTACCGAAGCTTCAACCTGCTTAGGAGGTAACTCGTGTTTCAAAGTTAACCTTTCAATCAGCTCTGATTTAGTCATCATTACCTCCTCTAATCAACTGCGTAAGTGCAGGAAATTATTCGTCGTCAGTTTTTGCAGCTTTAAAGGCTTCAGCCATTGCGCTGTTAAGACCGCCGCTTTCTTGCTGCTTGTTGACGCTTTCAACCGCTTCTTTCTCTTCTGCTTCGTCTTTCGCTTTGATAGACAAGCTCAGAGTGCGGTTTTTGCGATCAACGCCCATGAAGCGAGCTTCAATAGAATCACCAACGCTTAATTCAGTGCTTGCATCTTCAACACGCTCACGTGAGATGTCTGCTGCACGAACATAGCCTTCAACGCTTTCAGCTAATTCAACTTTAGCGCCTTTAGCGTCTACTTCAGTAACTGTACCTGTAACAATAGCACCTTTTTTATTGGCTGCCAGGTAGTTATTGAATGGGTCTTCTTCAAGCTGCTTGATACCTAGTGAAATACGCTCACGTTCAGCATCAACCTGCATAACTACAGCGGTAACTTCTTCACCTTTTTTGTAGTCACGAACGGCTTCTTCGCCAGTAGCGTTCCAGCTAATGTCTGACAAGTGAACCAAACCATCAATACCGCCGTCAAGACCGATGAAGATACCGAAGTCAGTGATTGACTTGATCTTACCAGTAACTTGCTCGCCTTTATTGTGGTTCTTCGCAAACTCTTCCCAAGGGTTAGGTTTGCACTGCTTAAGGCCTAGTGAAATACGACGACGTTCTTCGTCAATTTCCAGAACCATAACTTCAACAGTGTCGTCCAGGTTAACCACTTTAGAAGGATGAACGTTTTTGTTAGTCCAGTCCATTTCTGAGACGTGTACCAGACCTTCAACACCCTCTTCGATTTCAACGAAGCAGCCGTAATCAGTCAAGTTCGTAACACGACCAGTTAAACGGTGACCTTCTGGGTAACGGTTTGCGATATCTGCCCATGGATCTTCGCCTAATTGCTTAAGGCCAAGAGATACACGAGTGCGCTCACGATCAAACTTCAATACTTTAACAGTGATTTCATCGCCAACGTTTACGATTTCACTTGGGTGCTTAACGCGTTTCCAAGCCATATCAGTAATGTGCAATAAGCCATCGACGCCGCCTAAATCAACGAATGCGCCGTAGTCAGTCAGGTTCTTAACGATACCCTGAACTTCCTGACCTTCTTGCAAGTTTTCAAGCAGCTCTTCACGCTCTGCACTGTTCTCTTTCTCGATAACAGCACGGCGAGACACAACAACGTTGTTACGTTTTTGATCAAGCTTGATAACTTTGAATTCTAAATCTTTGTTTTCCAGGTGCGTTGTTTCACGTACTGGACGTACATCAACCAGTGAACCAGGCAAGAATGCGCGAACGCCGCCTAAGTCTACTGTGAAGCCACCCTTAACCTTACCAGAAATAATACCGATAACGGTTGCATTGTCTTCGTGTGCTTTTTCAAGCTGCAGCCATGCTTCGTAACGTTTCGCTTTTTCGCGAGACAGAATGGTTTCACCAAAGCCGTCTTCTACTGCATCAAGGGCTACATCAACTTCGTCACCGACGCTGACTTCTAATTCACCTTCTGCATTACGGAACTGTTCTGCTGGAATCGCGCTTTCTGATTTAAGACCCGCGTCTACTAAGACCAAATCTTTTTCGATGGCAACGATAGTACCTTTAACAATGGAGCCCGGGCGTGTTTCAACTTCCTTTAGGCTTTCTTCAAATAATTCTGCAAAATTTTCTGACATAGTGATTAACTTCGCTTATAAATAAGACGTCCACTGAACTTCCGTATACAGCGGGGTTATTAAAAAAGTCTGTTTGCTTCCTTACAACAGACGCCTAATTAAGGTCACATGACCCTAGCTAGCCTTTGAGAGTTTGCTATGAGCAAACATCAATACTTGTTCCAACACGTCGTCTACCGGCGTATCGGTGGAATCCAGATATAACGCATCCTCGGCTGGCTTTAGTGGGGCCACCGAGCGATTCGTATCTCGATCATCTCGTTCTTTTATTTCGTTCACTAATTGATCAATATTAGCATCAAAACCTTTTTCCTTCAATTGCTCAAAGCGTCGCCTTGCGCGCTCTTCGGCTGAAGCCGTCAAAAAGATTTTGGCATCGGCATCGGTAAACACAACGGTTCCCATATCGCGCCCATCGGCTACTAACCCCGGAAGCTCTTTAAAGCCACGCTGACGGCGAAGAAGCGCTTCTCGCACTCTTGGAAGAGCGGCAATTTTAGAGGCCATATTACCCACCTGTTCAGTTCGGATCGTCATGGTGACGTCCTCACCTTCAAGAATGATATGCGTTAACGAGCGTTCTTCTTCTGCTTCAAACTTCACGTCTAGGTGCGCCGCTAAAGCCACCAGACTTTCTTCATCTTCCGGCGTAAAATCGTGATGCAAAGCCGCTAATGCCAGCACGCGATAAATCGCGCCGCTGTCCAGCAAATGCCAACCTAGCTTCTCTGCCAGTAGTCGGCTTATCGTTCCTTTTCCTGCCCCACTCGGCCCGTCAATCGTAATGACTGGAATATGAGTTGCCATAAAATCCTCTAATTGCTCTGCATTACGCAGCATTTAGCCGCGCAATTATACGCATTTGTAAAAAAATTGCATTAATCAAAGTCAGCAAGTCTATGAGTTAACTGTGACAGAGCCGTGAAAACTCAGAGAAATAGTTGGGATAGGTCTTAGCGCAGCAATCCGGATCATTGATCGTAACGCCGGCAGGTGAGAACGCCGCAAGTGAAAAGCACATTGCCATGCGATGATCATCATAAGTATCAATACACGCGTGTTGCCAGTTCTTAATCGGTTCTATATAGAGGTAATCCCGCCCTTCTTCTACTAGGGCACCCAGTTTGCGCAATTCTGTTGCCATAGCGTACAGGCGATCGGTTTCTTTAACGCGCCAATTAGCCACATTACGAATGGTTGTAGGTTTATCAGCAAAAAGTGCTAATGGTGCAACCGTCATTGCCGCATCTGGAATATCGTTAAAGTCCTGATCGATGCCTTTGACTATTCCCGTTCCGGTAACTGTTATGCTGTTGTCCTGGTAAGCCACAGAGGCTCCCATTTGCTCTATTACCTCAGCAAAACGTTTATCGCCCTGTATCGAGTTTTTACCGACGCCTATTATCTCAACCGGACCTCGCCCTAATAATGCTGCAGCCATCCAGTAGGAGGCCGCACTGGCATCACCTTCTACCCAGTACTCTCCGGGCGACTGATAAACTTGTTTTCCGGCAATGACATAGCATTGAGGAGAGTCCTCTTTTACGGAAATACCAAAGTCCGCCAGCATTTGCAGAGTTAGGTTAATATAAGGTCGGGAAACCACCTCGCCTTTTAGCGTTAAGGTTGAATCACCGGGCAACAGAGGAAGCGCCATAAGTAACGCCGAAATAAACTGACTGGATACTGAGCCATCAATTTCAAACTTGCCCGGGGCTAAACCTTGTGAAATAGCGAGTGGTGGAAAGCCCGACTCGCCCAAGTAATCAATTGACGCTCCCTGCATTTGCAAAGCATCAACTAAGTGTTGAACCGGTCGTTCATGCATTCGGGCATCGCCCTTCAGAACCATAGGTGCCAGCTCTTCTTTTGCCGTCGCTGATAACACGGCAATAAGCGGTCGCATCGCTGTTCCAGCATTACCTAAATAAAGTTCAGAGGAAGCCTGACGCCAATGACCACCTAAACCCTCAACCTGAGTTGTAAGTTCATCGTCTTTAAAGCTAACACCCAGAGCAAGCAAAGCTTCACGCATACGACTGGTGTCATCACTGACCAGTAAATTGTGTAAGGTGACGGGAGTCTGGCATAAAGCGGCCATAAGCAGTGCCCGGTTAGCAATACTTTTTGAGCCGGGTAAAGTGACAGTACCGCGACAATGCTGTCGCGGCTCTAAATGAATAGAATTAGCCACGCAGCTTTTTCATTGCCTTAATAAAAGCCTGGTTTTCTTCAGGCAGGCCAATGCTGACACGTAAATGATTAGGCAACTCATAGCCACCAACAGGACGTACAATAACGCCCTCATGCAGAAGTTCGTCATAGAGCTTCTCGGCATCGGGCCCGACTTCTATGGTCAAAAAGTTACCATAAGAAGGAATGTAGTTAAGGCCTAATTCTTCACAAAACTCAGTTAGCTGCTTCATGCCCTGTGCGTTTAACTCAACGGCTTTTTGCAAATAGGCATGATCATCCAGTACCACTTCCGCCGCTTTAAGTGACAGCGAATTCATGTTGAATGGCTGGCGAATACGGTTAAGAACATCGGCTACGCTCTCATGACTTACGGCATAACCTGCGCGTAAACCGGCTAACCCATAGGCTTTAGAAAAGGTTCGGCTAACCACTAGGTTAGGGTAATCTTTTATCCACTCAACCGATGGCGCCCGCTCTTCTTCTGGCACATACTCGTAATAAGCTTCATCAAGAACCACGATAATATTTTGCGGTATTTTATCCATGAAGCTTTTCAGTGCAAAAGTCGATAAAAATGTACCCGTTGGATTATTGGGGTTAGCAATAAAAATCATCTTGGTTTTATCGGTAACGGCTTTAGCCATACCATCAAGATCATGGCCATAATCTACCGCAGGAACGGCAACAGGTTTAGCACCAATAGCCTGAGTAACTAACGGATACACCACAAACGCATGCTGAGAGAAAATAACTTCGTCTTTATCTGACACAAAGGTCCGAGCTAAAATCTCTAAAACATCGTTAGAGCCGTTACCCAAAGTTATTTGTTGCGTACCGACCTCGTTGAGTTCTGCCAGACGACTTTTAAGGTAATAACCGTTAGCATCGGGGTAACGCACTAAATCGGTTAACTCAGCCTCCAGAGCCGTTTTGACCTTTTCACTCAAGCCCAATGGGTTTTCATTTGAAGCCAGCTTAACCACGTGTTTTAAACCTAACTCACGCTGCAATTCGGATGTTGGCTTGCCCGCCTGATACGGACGTAATTGTTTAACTCCGGGATTAACCAGTTCTAATGCGTTGACTTCTGCCATAGCGATTCACTACCTTTTTTATTCTATTTATTTAGCCAAGCTTACGTTCAAAATCAGCCATATAACTTAGCAATGCTTCTACGCCTTCCACCGGCATTGCGTTATAAATACTGGCTCTCATGCCACCAACAAAGCGATGCCCTTTTAACCCTAATAAACCTTCCTTTTTAGCACCCGCTAAAAAGTCGGCATCGAGTTTGTCATCGGCTAACTGGAAAGGCACATTCATGATTGAACGGTAAGCAGGATTAATGTTGTTTCTGTAAAAATCTGAAGCATCAACAAAGTCATAGATAAGTTGGGCTTTACCATGGTTACGTTCGCCCATAGCCGCTAATCCGCCCTGAGCTTTTAACCACTTGAAAACCAACCCTGCCAGATACCAGGCAAAGGTATTGGGCGTGTTGTACATAGACCCGTCTTTCGCCTGGAGTTGGTAATCCATAATAGATGACACTTGCTTCTGCGGTTGACCCAAAAGCTTTTTATTGACGATAGCGATAGCAAAACCTGAAGGGCCTATATTCTTCTGAGCGCCGGCGTATATAACACCAAACTTTGAGACATCCAGGGGTTCAGAAAGGATATTTGATGACATATCAGCCACAATGGGTGCTTTAACGTCAGGGATCTCATGCAGTGCAATACCATCGACCGTCTCATTAGGACAGTAATGAAAATAGGCAGCATTTTCAGACAGTTTCCAGTCTTTTGGCGACTGAATCTCCTTGCCTTTAGCGCCTTCCTGAACTTGCCCGGCAATATTCACTCTGGAAACGAACTTTTCGGCTTCACGGATAGCAAAACCAGACCATATTCCTGTATCCAGGTAATCTACGGTGGCATCCGGTGACGCGATATTCTGTGGAACCGCAGAGAATTGACCACGCCCTCCGCCTTGTAAAAAGAGTACTTCGTAGTCGTCCGGCACATTTAACAGGTCGCGCAGGTCTTGCTCAGCTTCACGTGCCATATGGACATAAGCAGGGTCACGGTGGGAAATTTCCATCACCGATACACCCTGCCCATTCCAGTTCAATAACTCTTCCTGAGCTTGTTTCAACACCTCGACCGGCAACATTGCCGGTCCGGCAGAAAAGTTAAACAACTGGCTCATGACTCGTCGGAACCCTCTTGATTTTCAGAGCTATCCTCAGAAGAAACTTCGCCTTCCTCAGCAATGACTTCGCCGTCGATGAGAGACTCATCTTCGTCAATTTCATCAATGCGCTGCAGGCCAACCACTTTTTCGTCATCAGCTGTACGAATTAAGCGTACGCCCTGAGTGTTACGACCAACGGTTGAAACCTCATTAACACGCGTTCTGACCAGAGTACCTTTATTACTGATAAGCATGATTTCATTGCCATCAATAACTTCCATGGCGCCGACAACGGAACCATTACGCTCGCTGACCTTAATAGAGACAACACCTTTGGTAGCGCGGCTCTTAGCCGGGTATTCACTTAGCGGTGTACGTTTGCCGTAACCGTTTTCAGTCACGGTTAATACATTCGCTTCTTCCTCTTCGTATTCGCGAGGGACAATCAGTGATACAACACGCTGTCCTTCTTCCAAACGAATACCACGAACACCGGTTGCGGTACGACCCATTGAACGCACTTGCTCTTCCGCGAAGCGCACCACTTTGCCAGCGTCAGAGAACAGCATAATTTCGCCGCTACCGTCAGTGATATCAACACCAATCAGTTCATCGTCATCAACCAGGTTCAGTGCAATGATTCCGCCGTTACGAGGACGGGAGTACTCTGGTAATGGCGTTTTCTTAATGGTCCCTTTACGGGTAGCCATAACAACGAACTTATCTTCCGGGTAATCCCGTGTTGGCAGAATAGCGGTAATACGTTCGTCGGCTTCAAGCGGTAACAAGTTGACGATAGGCTTGCCTCGAGAAGCACGACTTGCCAACGGCAACTGGTAAACTTTCATCCAGTAAATACGACCACGGGTTGAGAAGCATAAAATGGTGTCATGCGTGTTCGCTACCCACAGTCTTTCAATAAAGTCTTCGTCTTTCATCTTAGTGGCGGCTTTACCTTTACCACCACGACGCTGAGCTTCGTACTCAGTCAGCGGCTGATACTTCACATAACCTTCGTGAGAAAGCGTCAGAACAACATCTTCTTCGTTGATTAAGTCTTCCATGCTGATGTCATGTGCAGCGGCGGTAATATCGGTTTTACGCTCATCGCCAAAGTTACTGCGTATTTCAACCAGCTCTTCACGAATCACTTCCATAAGTCGCTCTGAACTGTTCAGAATATGCAGCAGTTCAGCAATTTGTTCTAACAGGCCTTTGTATTCATCCAGAATTTTTTCGTGCTCTAAACCAGTCAGTTTATGCAGACGTAAATCCAAAATGGCCTGAGCCTGTTCTTCAGTCAGGTGATAGTTGTCACCCCGAATGCCGTATTCTTCAGGCAGATGATCAGGACGCGCGGCATCAACACCGGCGGTTTCCAGCATTGAAGCAACATCACCCAGCTGCCATGCGCGGGCAATTAGCCCGGCTTTAGCTTCAGCTGGCGTGGGTGAACGACGGATAAGCTCAATAATTTCGTCAATATTAGCCAGCGATATCGCCAGACCTTCCAGGATATGAGCACGTTCACGAGCTTTGCGTAATTCGTAGACTGAGCGGCGGGTAACCACTTCACGACGGTGGCGAATGAAGCAATCCAGCATATCGCGCAGGTTAAACAGACGCGGCTGACCTTTATCCAGGGCAACCATATTAATGCCAAACACAACCTGTAACTGGGTATTGGCATACAAATGGTTAAGAACAACTTCGCCAACATCGCCACGACGAATTTCAATGACGATACGCATACCGTCTTTGTCAGACTCGTCACGTAAAGCACTAATACCTTCAACGCGCTTTTCTTTAACCAGTTCAGCTATTTTTTCAATTAAGCGGGCTTTATTCACCTGATACGGAATTTCCGTAACAATGATGGTTTCTTTACCCGTTTTCTCGTCGACTTCCACTTCCGCCTGAGCGCGCAAATGAATACGACCACGGCCGGTTTTGTAAGCTTCGACGATACCGCTGCGACCAGAAATTGTTGCTGCTGTTGGGAAGTCCGGACCCGGGATGTATTCCATTAACCCTTCAACATCAATATCCGGGTTATCAATCATCGCCAGTGAGCCGTCAATAACTTCCGTCAGGTTATGAGGCGGAATATTAGTTGCCATACCAACCGCGATACCCGAGGAACCGTTCACTAACAGGTTGGGAACGCGGGTTGGCAATACATCAGGAATACGCTCTGTACCGTCGTAGTTATCGACAAAGTTAACGGTCTCTTTGTCCAGGTCGGCTAATAGCTGGTGAGCAATTTTTGCCATGCGAATTTCGGTATAACGCATCGCAGCGGCTGAGTCTCCGTCAACAGAACCAAAGTTCCCCTGACCGTCAACCAACATATAACGCAATGAAAAGTCCTGCGCCATACGAACAATCGTGTCATAAACCGCGCTGTCTCCGTGAGGGTGATATTTACCAATCACATCACCGACAACACGCGCTGACTTTTTATAAGGTTTATTAAAGTCGTTGCGCAATTCGTTCATTGCGAACAAGACACGTCTGTGTACAGGCTTCAGGCCGTCACGAACATCAGGTAAAGCACGCCCAACAATGACGCTCATGGCATAATCGAGATACGAGCTTTTTAGTTCGTCTTCGATATTTACCGGTGACACTTCTCTGGCTAGATCGCTCATAGTTTATTCCCTAAATATAGATCCGCATATTCATTGTTATTTTGATCCAATCATTGTACCCATCCCAAACGCGTCTCGCACCCTCTTTTTCTTATTCTTTGCCTGAGGTAGACTAGCCGCGTTATCCATCTCTTAAAGACGCATAATCTATGACCACCAGTCGCTCTAAAACTGAACAAAAAAACGTCGATCCGGAAGAGATCGCAAAATTTTCAGCACTCGCCTCGCGCTGGTGGGACCCGGATGGCGAATTTAAACCTTTGCATAAAATCAACCCGGTCCGGCTGGGCTTTATCGAAAACCATACCGAAGGACTCTTTGGTAAGAAAGTACTGGATGTCGGTTGTGGAGGTGGATTACTCAGTGAAGCCATGGCGGAACGAGGCGCTGAGGTCACCGGTATTGATTTGGCCGAGCAGTCATTAAAGGTGGCGCGTTTGCACGCATTAGAAAGTGGCCGCCAAATTGACTATCAATGCATTGCCGTTGAAACGCTGGCCGAACAAAACACCGACAGCTACGACGTAGTGACCTGTTTGGAAATGCTTGAGCACGTTCCTGACCCGGCTGCCATAGTACAAGCTTGCGCCAAAGCGGTTAAACCCGGAGGACTGGTATTTTTCTCCACTTTAAATCGTAATGTAAAATCCTGGTTGTTGGGTATTGTCGCTGCCGAGCATATTTTAGGCTGGGTACCGAAAGGAACTCATCAGCATCAACGTTTTATTCGCCCATCAGAACTTTTAAGTATGACCGATAAAGCCACTTTAGAAGATATCGCTATTAATGGCTTAATTTTTCATCCTTTAAAAGGCTTTGTACTTTCAGACAAAGATGTTGATGTAAATTACATTGTCGCTTTGAAAAAGCCGGAGTAATTAATGAGCTCCTCAGATAAAAGTTCTCCGGTAAAAGCTGTCCTGTTTGATTTAGATGGCACCTTACTTGATACCGCACCCGATTTAGGCGCCGCATTAAACGCGGTTTGCGAACAATACGAGCGCCCTGCTGTCACTGCTGAGGTGTTTACACCAGTTGCGTCCCATGGTTCCAGAGGCTTACTAAAATTGGCCTTTGATGACAATTACACACACATGGAAACAGAGCTGAGACACGCCTTCCTGAGTGCCTATAAGAATAATATCGCGACTCATACCCAACCTTACCCGGGTGTCTTAGAGCTACTGGCGGTATTACAGCGTGAGTCCATTAAAGTCGCTATAGTGACCAACAAGCCTGAACGCCTGACACACCTGTTATTACCGCACTTCCCTGAATTTGAAGCCATTGAAGTTGTGGTGAGCGGCGATACTCTCAGTGTCGCAAAACCATCGCCTGAGCCTTTATTCTATGCCGCTGAGAAACTGGGTGTTGAACCAACAGATTGCCTTTACGTGGGTGATGCCGAACGCGATATTGAAGCCGGCCGTAACGCCGGAATGGTCACTGTGCTTGCCGAGTACGGTTATATCAGTAACGAAGACCAACCCCAGCGCTGGCAGGCCGATTATCATATTGAATCTCCACTGGCATTGCTGGAGTTACTGGCTATCAACAACTCTTGATCTATTAACTTCTTTTAAAAGACAAAAAAATTATATAGAAAACTTTTCAGCGCAAACTCAGGCCAGTTAAAGGCTGGCAAAAAATCAAGATTCTGAATTCAAAATTATTCCGTTTTTACCGTTAAATTCACTTGATCGTATTGCCAGTTAGACCTAGCATACAGTTCATCCCAGACACACTAGATATTGTGTAAATATCGCTCTGTACAACTAATAAGCACTATATCTTGTGGCTACAAACCTATAACAAAAAGCTAAGAGTCGGCGCAAAATGAACGAACAACTTTATGTTACGAAACGCAGCGGCGAACGCGAACCGCTAAACCTCGATAAAATTCACCGAGTGATCATGTGGGCTGCCGAAGGACTGAATAATGTCTCAGCCTCTCAGGTTGAAATTAAATCTCACATTCAGTTTTACGATGGCATTAAAACTGAAGACATTCATGAAACTATCATTAAAGCAGCTGCCGATCTCATTTCGGAAGATGCGCCCGACTATCAGTATATGGCAGCGCGACTGGCTATCTTCCACTTGCGTAAACGTGCTTACGGTAAGTTTGAACCACCGCGTCTTTACGACCATGTGAAAAAAATGGTGGCCGAGCATCGCTACGATGAACACCTGATGGATGACTATAGCGAAGAAGAGTTCGATCAAATGGACGAGTTCCTTGATCACTGGCGTGACATGAACTTCTCTTATGCTGCGGTTAAACAGCTGGAAAACAAGTATCTGGTTCAGAACCGGGTAACGGGTGACATCTATGAAAGCGCGCAGTTCTTATACATATTAGTCGCCGCTTGTCTGTTTTCGGATTACCCGAAAAGCACTCGTATGGATTACGTTAAACGCTTCTACGATGCAGCTTCTGAATTTAAAATTTCTCTACCGACACCTATTATGTCAGGTGTACGTACGCCGACACGTCAATTCAGCTCCTGTGTTTTAATTGAAGCTGGCGATAGTCTCGACTCTATTAATGCCACCGCCAGTGCTATCGTAAAATACGTCTCTCAGCGCGCAGGTATTGGTATTAACGCGGGGCGTATTCGCGCATTAGGCAGCCCTATCCGTAATGGTGAAGCTTTCCACACCGGTTGTATCCCATTCTATAAATACTTCCAGACAGCCGTTAAAAGCTGCTCGCAAGGTGGTGTTCGTGGTGGCGCGGCTACCTTGTTCTACCCACTTTGGCACCTGGAAGTTGAAAGTCTATTAGTACTGAAAAATAACCGGGGTGTTGAGGAAAACCGGGTTCGCCACCTGGATTATGGTGTTCAATTTAACCGCACCATGTATCAGCGCCTGATTAAAGACGATTACATTACCCTGTTCAGCCCGTCGGACGTTCCGGGGCTTTACGACGCTTTCTTTGAAGATCAGGACGAATTTGAGCGTTTATACCAGCAATACGAACAGGATGAGAGCATCCGTAAAAAACGTATTAAAGCCATTGAGCTGTTTGGTCTGTTTATGCAGGAGCGTGCCAGCACCGGCCGTATCTATGTGCAAAACGTAGACCATTGCAACACGCATAGCCCATTTGACTCTAAAGTTGCGCCTATCCGTCAAAGTAACTTGTGTCTTGAAATTGCATTGCCAACTAAGCCATTAAGTCACGTAAATGACGAAGAAGGTGAAATAGCGCTTTGTACTCTGTCAGCCTTTAACTTAGGTAAAATTGAAAGCCTGAGTGAATTTGAAAACTTAGCAGACTTGGCCGTTCGCGCACTGGACAGCCTGCTGGATTATCAGGAGTACCCTGTTCCGGCAGCTTACAACGCCACCATGAACCGTCGTACTCTGGGTATTGGTGTTATTAACTTTGCTTATTACTTAGCCAAGCACGGTGTTAAATATTCAGACGGCTCTGCAAACGGCCTGGTTCACCAGACCTTTGAAGCTATACAGTATTACCTGATGCAAGCTTCAATGAATCTGGCTAAAGAAAAAGGCGCCTGCCCTAAATTTAATGAGACCACTTACTCTCAGGGCATTATGCCAACCGATACCTATAAGAAAGACCTGGACAAAGTGTGCGACGAACCACTGCATTTAGACTGGGATAAGCTCCGTGCTGACATTAAACAGCACGGTATGCGTAATTCAACATTATCCGCTCTAATGCCGTCAGAAACATCGTCGCAGATTTCTAATGCAACTAACGGTATCGAGCCTCCGCGGGGTTTTGTCAGCATTAAGTCGTCAAAAGACGGGGTAACTAAACAGGTTGTCCCTGACTACGAAAACTTAAAAGACAAATACGAGTTGTTATGGCAAATACCGAATAACAAAGGGTATCTTGAACTGGTTGGTATCATGCAAAAATTTGTGGATCAGACAATTTCTGCAAATACCAATTACGACCCGAACAAGTTTGATGCGGGTAAAGTACCGATGAAACAGCTTCTGCAAGACTTGTTAACCGCTTATAAACTGGGAGTTAAAACGCTCTATTATCACAACACTCGTGATGGTGCTGCTGACAACCAGTCCGACATTGCTGCACGTCAACGTGCCGACAAGCCTCAGGCCCAGAGCGCAGAAGTTATCATCGAAGAAGATGACGATTGTGCCGGTGGTGCTTGTAAAATTTAATAATAAGGATTTTAGCGAATGTCGTACTCAACGTTTAACCAAGAGCAGAATAACCCGTTAACGGAGCCTATGTTTTTAGGCAACTCCGTTAACGTTGCTCGCTATGATCAACAAAAACACAGTATTTTCGAAAAGCTTATCGAAAAACAAATCAGCTTTTTCTGGCGCCCTGAAGAAATCGATGTCAGCCGTGACCGTATCGACTTTAATAAACTGACTGCCAGCGAAAAGCATGTGTTTATTTCTAACTTGAAGTATCAGACACTTCTGGATTCGATTCAGGGTCGTTCGCCGAATATCGCGCTACTACCTATCGTATCCCTTCCTGAGTTAGAAACCTGGATCGAAACCTGGTCATTCTTTGAGACCATTCACTCGCGGTCATACACGCACATACTGCGTAACTTGTTTAGTGACCCCAGCGAAGTCTTTGAAGATATTGTCATTAACGAACAAATTAAGATTCGCGCTAATGACATCTCAAAGTACTACGACGATCTTATTTTTTACACTCAACTGCTACAAACCCACGGCGAAGGCGATATTGTCGTTGACGGTAAGACCTATACGGTCACTCAGCGCGAAATAAAGAAAAAGCTGTTTTTGTGCATTAACTCGGTTAACGCTCTGGAAGCTATTCGTTTTTACGTTAGCTTTGCCTGCACCTTTGCTTTTGCAGAACGAGAATTAATGGAAGGTAACGCAAAAATCATCAAACTGATTGCTCGCGATGAAAACGTTCACCTTACATCAACACAGCACATTCTTAATTTGTGGCAATACGGCGAAGACGACCCGGAAATGAAAGAAATTGCCGAAGAGCTTCGCGATGATGCCTACGAGATTTTCATGACAGCTGTTAAACAGGAAAAACAGTGGGCGCACTACCTGTTTAAAGACGGTTCAATGATAGGTCTGAATGAAAGCATGCTGTGCCAGTATGTCGAGTACATTGCCAACTTGCGTATGCAGGCCATAGGCTTTGATGCTCCATTTGAAAACCAGCGTTCTAACCCACTGCCCTGGATGAACAAGTACCTAGTATCAGACAACGTTCAGGTAGCACCACAAGAGTCTGAAATTACCTCTTACCTTGTTGGTCAAATAGACAGTGAGGTTAATGCCTCCGACCTTGGGGACTTTGATCTCTAAGCTATGGCCAACACCTTTAAAGTCAAAGTCAACGGCGGGCCCGAGCTTGCCGTTGATGCGACTGAAGGCACTTTACTCGAAGCCTTAGAGAAGCATCAGTTAGAAATGCATTACCATTGTCGTAGTGGTTTCTGTGGTGCCTGCAGAAGTACGTTAAAGTCTGGTAAGGTTCGGTACACAACCGAGCCGCTCGCCTATGTCAGAAAAGGCGATATTCTGCCCTGTTGTTGCGTTCCTGAATCAGATTTAGATATTGAGCACTAGCCTTATTCATTAAATCGATTGTGCCCATCGTACAGAAGAATTGTTAACCAGCTCTAAAATCTGGATAATGGCCGCAATCTATTTTTGCGAGAGAGGTATTTCATGTTTACAGTAATTTTTGGACGTCCGGGTTGCCCTTTTTGTGTTCGTGCCGTAGAAGTTGCGGACAAATTAAAAGCCGATATGGATGACTTTGATTATCGCTATGTCGATATTCACGCTGAAGGTATCAGCAAGGCTGACCTTGAAAAAACAGTCGGTAAACCTGTCCAGACTGTTCCTCAAATTTTTGTCGACGAACAACACGTTGGCGGCTTCACTGAGTTTGAAGCTTACGCAAAAGAAAACTTAGGGCTTTACACCGCCTAATTTGCGCTTACGAATTCATGTCTAGAGGCGGCTATTTAGCCGCCTCTATTGCTTGTTTAACCCGCTTTTCAGACACCGGATACTTGGTTCCCAGGGTTTGCGCAAAGAACGAGACTCTTAACTCTTCAATCATCCAGCGGATCTCGGCAACATCATCGGGAACTACCGAACCTTTATTTTCGTAAGCTTTCACCACCGCTTTATACTGCTCTTCAAGGTTAGCTAAAGTCAGTGTCATTAAGCGATCCTTATTAGGATCAACCGGCAGCTTTTCCAGACGTCGTTGAATGGCTTTGAGATAACGCACTATGTCGCTAAGCCGTTGACTGCCATAAGCGGAAACAAAACCCGCAAACACCAGGTTATCCAACTGGTCCTGAATATCGCCCCTAGACTGGATTTGATCCAGCGGAATTTTTCCTTTCAGTGCCTTTCGAACTTGTTGTGACAACAACAGGCATTGCTCGACTTCCAATGCGATTTTTTCAACGCGCTCATTCAAGTTTGCGCGTACAACGTCTTTGAGTTGCCCAAAACTTTGTTTATCTCTTAGCTTATTGCCCTGTTCTATCTGCTCCTGGATAAGGCCATCTACCGCTGCGGCGATACAATCCGCGATTAATGCGTCTACCTTGCCCCAGGGGTTAAAATACATGGCTAATTTAGCTTTGTTCGATAAAGACTTCTGCAAGTGCTTAACAGGCGATGGTATCTGTTGCAGCAGCAACTCCCGCACGCCGGTTTTATGATGCTGTTTTGCTTGCTCCGGGTTATCGAATAGCTGCAGTGCAACCTGACCTTTACCTTTGTTTATCAGACCGGGGTGAGCCTTGAGCTCAAAACCTTGCTGTCGCTCGGTAATCACCTCCGGTAAGTCATCAAAATCCCAGCTATCAACCTGTTCACGGCTAATATCATCACCGGCGGTTTTTTCTAAACGCTGCTGCACCTTACCGGATAACTGTTGTTGAAGACTTTGCAGGTCACGTCCCTGGCTGACCAGTTTCTTTCCATCAAAAATTTTAAAATTCATACGTAGGTGAGCCGGTAGAGAGGACTCATCCCAGTTTTCTTCCGGGACCGTCACACCGGTCATGCGACGCAGCTTAGTCGCCATAGCGTCGGTTAAACGCCCTTGCATAGGCTCCACATCAGACATTATCGCGCTAGCAAAGTTTGGCGCCGGCACAAAATTTCGGCGCAGGGCTTTTGGCAACGACTTAATTAAGTGAGCAATACGCTCTTCCCGTAATGCCGGAATGTGCCAGTCAAAGCCCTCAAGCTTAACCTGATTCAGAATACCCAGCTGGATATTCACACTGACACCGTCGTCTTCCGCGTTGGGTTCAAAATGGTAACTCAAGGGTAAGCGTAAGTTGCCTTGTCGCCAAAACTCCGGGTATTCGTTTTCAGTAATGTGCTCGGTTTCGCCGGCAATTAAATCATCTCGTTCAAAGAACAGTAATTTGGGCTCTTTCTTAGCTGCTTTGTGCCACCAGCCGGCCAATAGCTTTTCGTTATAAATCCCTTCTGGTATGGCACGGTCGTAAGCCTCAAATAAAACCTCCTCATCCACCAGAATATCCCGACGCCGAGACTTCGCTTCCAGAGCCTGAATATCGCTAATTAATTTCAAGTTATGTTGAATAAAAGGCAACTTGCGCGTTAGCTGGGAGTTAACTAAAGCTTCCCGTATGAAAATTTCCCGAGCTTTAACCGGTGCAACCGGCCCATATTGAACGCGTCGTCTGGGCACCAGGATAAGACCCAGCAAAGTTACTTGCTCATCAGCAATAACACTGCCTTTTTTCTTCTCAAAATGAGGTTCCAGGTACTGTTTTTTGACTAAATGAGAAGCCGCGTCCTCAACCCATAAAGGATCAATATCGGCATTAATTCGTGCGTACAATTTAGACGTTTCCGCCAGCTCTGCAGTAACAACCCATTTTGGTGGCTTACCAAATAAACCTGAACCAGGGAAAATATGAAACCGGCTTTGTCGGGTTCCCTGATATTCATGTCGATCTTCTTTAAAGCCTACCTGCGACAATAAGCCAGCAATTAAAGCCCGATGCACTTGCTCATAGGTAGCGGCTTCATCGTTAATGGATAAACCCATCTCCCGAACCGTTTGCCGACTTTGTGTATAAATGTCCTGCCACTCGCGCAGCCGCATAAAATGAATAAATTCACGGCCCATCTGTTTACGGAATTGGTTACCTGACAGCGCTTTTTGCTGTTCTTTTATATAATTCCATAAGTTTAAAAAGGCCATAAAGTCAGAGCTTTTATCACGAAAACGCTGGTGCCATTCATCCGCTTTTTGCTGTGCGTCGTGGGGACGCTCACGCGGGTCCTGAATACTCAGCGCGGCGGTAATTACGAGCATTTCTCTCACACAGCCATATTGCTGCCCCGCCAGCACCATTCTGGCTAATCTTGGGTCCAGAGGCAGTCGTGACAATTGTCGGCCCGTATCAGTTAACTGTGGACGCTCAGCTTTGCGCCCAGGCTCAATTGCGTGCAGCTCCTCCAGCAGGTTCAGACCATCTTTAACAAAGCGTTCATCCGGCTTCTGGACAAAAGGAAACTGGCGAATATCACCTAACCGTAACGCCGACATTTGCAAAATAACAGCTGCTAAGTTAGTACGAAGGATCTCAGGGTCGGTGTACTCCGGGCGCTGCAAAAAATCATCTTCGCTATAGAGGCGAATGCAAATACCCGGGCCAATACGCCCACAACGCCCTTTACGCTGGTTAGCACTGGCTTGAGAAATAGGTTCAATAGGTAAGCGCTGTACTTTAGTGCGGTAACTGTAACGGCTCATGCGCACGGTGCCCGGATCAATAACAAAGCGTATACCCGGAACCGTTAATGAGGTTTCTGCTACGTTTGTGGCGATAACCACTCGGCGTTGACTGTGCGCCTGAAACACCCGATTCTGCTCATGCGATGACAAACGCGCATACAGAGGAAGAACCTCTGTACTTCGCAACTTCAAATCGCCAATAGCTTCTGCATAGTCGCGTATTTCCCGTTCGCCACTGGCAAAAATAAGAATGTCACCTTCACTTTCGCGCTGCAGCTCTTCTACCGCTTCACAAACACCCTGAAGTACGTCTGCATCAGCTGCTTTCCCGTCGTCTTTGGGCGGTCGATACCGAACCTCCACGGGGTAAGTTCGCCCGGTTACTGTCAACACGGGCGCGTCATGAAAGTGCTTTGAAAAACGCTCAGTTTCAATGGTTGCTGAGGTAATAACCAGTTTAAGATCGCGTCGCTTAGGCAATAACGTATGCAGTACACCCAACAAAAAGTCGATATTAAGGCTCCGTTCATGAGCCTCATCGATAATAATGGCATCGTATTGTAATAACAGTGGATCTTGCTGCAATTCAGACAACAACATGCCATCGGTCATCAGCTTAATTGCCGTGGTTGGTGCCGTCTCATCTTGAAACCGTATTTTGTAGCCAACCTGAGTTTTATTGTGGTCCTGCAGCTCCTCACCAATACGGGCGGCTACACTGCGTGCGGCTAAGCGTCGGGGTTGCGTGTGACCTATAGTCCCTTTCCGGCCATAGCCCAGTTCCAGCAACATTTTCGGTAACTGGGTGGTTTTACCCGATCCGGTTTCGCCGGCAATAACCACCACCTGATTCTGTTCAATGGCCGACTTAATGTCATTACGCTGCTGAGCAACCGGTAATTCGTCCGGGTAACTAATATGAAACTTTTGCTGTTGCCGCTCCAGATACTCCAGCTCGGCAGTTTCAATATCGGCAGCTATCCGCTCCAGCACCTGTTGCTGTCGTTGCTCGTTTTTAATTTTGCTCAGACCACGCAAACGGCCGCGCAATAGCGCGGCCTGACGTGTTGTACATTGCTCTAATTGTGTCTGAAACTTCTCAACAAAAGGGTTACTGTGCGATTTTTGACGACTCATAGACTCCGAACTTATTCATCCTCGTTATAAATAGCGACTTCCGCTTTATCCTCACCTTTAAAATAACCCCGGTACATGCCTTCGGTATTAAATGGCATCGCAATATTACCCTGAGCATCAATAATTATGACACCACCGGTACCGCCGGCATCCTGCAACACACCATGAATAACTTCATCGCCCGCGTCACTCACCGAAAGCCCTTTATATTTAACTCGAGAGCAAATATCGGCAGCCACGTGGAAGCGAATAAAATACTCGCCGTGTCCGGTAGCCGAGACAGCACAGCTGTCATTATCAGCCCATGTACCAGCACCAATAATCGGGGAATCCCCTATTCTACCATAACGTTTAGCCGTCATGCCTCCGGTTGACGTACCGGCACTCAACAGTCCGTCTTTATCAACCGCAACAGCCCCAACCGTTCCGTATTTGTAATCAATATCCAGGTATTCCCAGGCCTGTTGCTCTGGCTGTTCACTTTTCCTAATGGTTTCCTTGGCTTTCTGTAACTGCTTATAACGATGCTCGGTATTAAAGTAACTGTTCTCTACCTGCTCCAGTCCCTGCTGGCGAGAAAACTGCTCTGCGCCTTCACCACTTAGCATCACATGCACAGACTCTTCCATTACTTCGCGGGCTAATTCTATTGGACTTTTTACCGTCTTCACACCCGCAACTGCCCCGGCGTTACCGTTCAGACCTTCCATCAGTGAAGCGTCAAGCTCATGTTCTTCGTCCCAGGTATAAACGGCGCCTTTGCCAGAGTTAAAAAGTGGTGAGGCTTCCATTACCTGAATAGCGGCAATAACGGCTGTGGTACTGTCACCGCCTTCTTTCAATACCTTTCTGCCGGCTTCTAACGCTTCTGTCAGTTTATCTTTGTAGGCTTGTTCCTGTTCAGCGGTTAAATTGGCCCGGGTAATTGTTCCGGCTCCGCCGTGAATGGCCATGGCATATTCAACATCGTGATCATCAGCGTGCGCCGGTAACAACGATCCAAACGCAGCAGCGGTAAGTAATGCAGATAAATAGAGTTTTTTCATCTCGACCTCGGTTTTATTGTTATAGGCTAGACTGTTAGTAATAGCATAGTCGCAGGAAACTACCGAACTGACAACGAGGAGATTTTCAGATGCCGACTTATCACGTTGAATACACACACTTAGGCGATAAACAGCAAATAACACTGGAAGTTGACGGCAACTCATTAGGTGACGACCAGGAGTTCAGAGACGCTATTGCACAACGGTTAGCTGAACGTATATTACCCCACGCCGAACTCGCTTTTCGTCATGAAGATGAGCGCACTCTCGAGCAGAAACTGAATAAAGCCTACGATGTTCAAGTGAACAAAATTGAAAGGCAGTGAGTGGCTGAATTTCTTCTTGTCCTCGTGCTATAGTTTTCTTTTTCCGCTGAGCAGTTAGGCTTATGGCACAAAACGAACAAGAAACTTTTTACTGGCACGATTACGAGACATGGGGGGCTAACCCATTAGTCGACCGCCCCGCACAGTTTGCCGGCTTGCGCACAGATGCCAATTTTAACGTTATCCGTCGGCCGTTAACGCTTTACGCTCAGCCTACGCCAGACTTTCTGCCTAACCCGGAAGCCACCTTAATTACCGGTATTACGCCACAGCTTGCACTGAAACAAGGTGTCGGTGAAGCCGAATTCAGCAAAGCCATAGCAAAAGAGTTTCAGCAGCCCAATACCACCATTATTGGTTACAACAATATTCGCTTTGACGACGAAGTCACCCGTTTATTGTTCTATCGTAATTTTTACGATCCATACGAGTACAGCTGGCAAAACGGCAATTCACGCTGGGACTTAATAGATGTGGTGCGCGCCTGCTTTGCGCTGCGCCCTGACGGTATTAACTGGCCGGAAAATGCCGACGGACAGCCCAGTTTAAAACTGGAGCACTTAAGTGTTGCTAATAACATTGAACATGGTCAGGCGCACGATGCTATGTCGGACGTTTATGCAACCATCGGCCTGGCGAAGCTTATTAGTGAAAAGCAACCTAAACTCTGGCAATGGGCCTACAGTATTCGCCGTAAACAAAGATTACTGAATCTGTTTAACTGGCAGGCACCCGAACCTTTGGCCCATGTTAGTGGGTTTTATGGTACAGCAAACCGCTATTTGTCGGCCATACTGCCGCTGGGCTTTCACCCTAAACAGAACAATAATGTCATAGCATGGGACTTGCGCGTTTCCCCTATGGATTTTGCTGAGAAATCAGTCGAGGAATTAACCGCTTTAACTTACACCAGCCGCAAAGAACTCGATGAACAAGGACTTAAGAAAAGTGGATTACAAAATATTCATTTGGGTCGCTGTCCTTTCTTAGCGCCCATTAAAACCATTTCTTCTGAGGCAGCAAGTAACGCAACGTTAGATACAGCAGCTATTGAAGCAAACGCCAAATGGCTGCAGGAAAACAGCGACTTCCGCGACAAACTCATGCAGGTGTTCGAACAAACAAAAGAGTTCCCGCCCAGAACAGACGTTGATCACCAGATATACGATGGCTTCTTCTCCCCCCAGGATAAAAAGCATATGGAGATTATTCGCTCATCTGAACCTCAGCAACTGGCTGGGCTGGAGCTGGACTTTCAGGACAAGCGCATGCCGCAGTTGTTACTGCGCTACCGGGCAAGAAACTACCCTTCAACGCTCACGGACAAAGAGCTGAACCAGTGGCGTCAATTTTGCCAGCAACGCTTAGTAGAGCCACCAGAAGGTATGTTGTCTGCTGAGGAGTTTGCGCTCAAACTTGAGGACTTGGCTAGCCAGCATCAGGAAGACACGCATAAACTGCGTTTATTAAAGTCTCTGTATGACTACGCCGCTTCCCTGTAATAACACCGAGTCCTTTGACTACATTATAGTCGGTGCCGGCTCTGCCGGCTGTACTTTAGCGAACAGATTAACTGAATGTGGCAGGTACAGCGTTTTGCTATTAGAAGCGGGAGCCTCTCATGGCGGTCTGTTCTCAGATATGCCGTCTGGCTTTGCGCGCTTTATGCACAGCCGAAAATTCAACTGGCTTTACCGCAGTCAAAAAGAGCCTCAACTCAATAACGAAAAAGGCTGCTATACCCCAAGAGGAAAGATGCTGGGTGGAAGTAGCGGCATCAATGCCATGATATACACCCGCGGCCTGGCAAGTGACTATAACGCCTGGGCTGAACTGGGGAATCACGGCTGGAGTTATAGCGACCTGCTTCCCTACTTTATAAAGAGTGAAAATAACAGTCGCGGTCAGTCAAAGTACCATGGTGACAACGGACCATTGTCGGTATCTGATGTAGCGCCGTACTATAGTGTATCTAGACAATTTTTAGAGGCCTGTGATCAATACGGTTTAACGGCTAACCCGGACTTTAACGGCTCTCAACTTGAGGGGCACGGTGCATACCAGTTTACGATTAAAGACGGGAAACGATGCAGTGCATACCACGCTTACCTCAAACCGGCTTTAGCTCGCACAAACTTAACCGTGTTATCTGGTTGTTTAACCGAGCGCGTGCTGTTTTCAGGTAAACAGGCCACAGGCGTTTGCTACCAGCAAGGCAGAAACCGCTATATAGCGAATGCAGAGAAAGAGGTCATCCTTTGTGCTGGGGCATTTAACTCTCCTCAAATTCTATTACGTTCGGGTATTGGCTCCGCCGAGCAATTAACTAAGTCCGGAATTGAGTTAGTTCATGAAAACTCTGCTGTCGGCAAAAACCTCCGGGAGCACGTTGATATCAGTATTCATTGTAAGAACAACGCCAAAGACGGACTAACTCTTACACCCTGGAGTTTAGTGAAGCTATCAATTCCTTTTGTGAGCTACCTATTCACAAAGAAAGGTCAGTTAGCCCATTCTCTGGCTGAAGTCGGTGCGTTTTACTGCTCGTCCGGCAAAGTGCAGGAGCCGGACATTCAAGTTCACTTGCTGCCGGTAATGTTTAACGACAGCGGCTATGACTGGACACCAACCTTAAAACAAGGTTTTACCTGTCATGTGTGTTTATTAAGGCCGGAGTCCCGCGGGGAAGTTAGACTGAACCCGGAAAACGCTTTTGGCAAACCGCTCATTACTTATGGTTTTTTAAAAGAAGAAAGCGACAAGAAAGCCTTAATTAACGGTATAAAAAAAGCTTTTGAAATACTAAAGCAACCCGCTTTATCAAAGCATCATGGTGGGTTTATATTCCCCAGCCCAGAACTTAGTGACGACCAACTTTTAAAGCAAATTAAGTCAAAATGCGGACTTATCTACCACCCGACAGGAACCTGTAAAATGGGGCCTGAAAATGACAACGAAGCTGTCGTTAGCCCAGAGTTAAAAGTAAAAGGTGTTGAACGGCTTCGGGTCGTGGATGCATCCATTATGCCCCGTGTTATAAGTGGTAATACGAACGCCCCCACCATCGCTATAGCAGAAAAAGGCGCCGACTTAATAAAAGCCGACGCCTGATAAAACCGCTCGTGAGTTTGTCAGTGACTAGCTCAGCTGTTTTTATTCCCCACTCGGAATAAACGAGCCAGTGCAGGAATAAGAATAAGCGCACCCAGCATATTCCAAAGGAACATAAAGGTTAACAGTATGCCCATGTCCGCCTGGAACTTAATGGGTGAGAATATCCAGGTTGCAACACCAATGGCCAGCGTGAGGCCAGTAAAGCCTACTGCTTTGCCAGTGTTGTCCAGCGAGTGCTTATAGGTATCCTGCAGCGACATGCCCTGCTCCAGACCTTCTTTCACCTTACTGTAGATATAAATGCCGTAATCGACACCAATACCAACCCCTAAGGCAATAACCGGTAAGGTCGCAACTTTAATACCAATGCCTAATACCGCCATCAGACCCTGACTCATTACCGTAGTGAAAGCCAGAGGCAGAACAATACAGGCAACCGTACGAATACTGCGGAAAGTAATAAAGCACAGCAAAACCACAACGCCGTATACCCACAGCAGCATTTTATTCTGAGCCGCTTCTATAACCGAGTTTGTTGCAGCTTCTATCCCGGAGTTACCAGCCGCCATTAGCAGCTCTAAACCCTCCTGCTGATACTTCTGGTTAAAGTTATTAACCGATGCAACAACGTTTTCAAGCGTTTCGGCTTTGTGATCATCCAGATAGATAATCACCGGAGCCATTGAGCAGTCGTTATTAATAAGCCCGTCGGGAATGCGACTTAACGACGCATTAATCACGTACTGATTCCGGTTTAAGCTGAACCACTTCAGGTTACCTTCGTTAATACCGAACATACCCATTTTAGAAACGTAAACCACAGACTTAACGTCCTGAACGCCGCTGGTGTTTTCCATATGCCAGCTAAAACGTTCCATCAACTCGAGGTTGTCATAGGCAATGCACTGCTCTGGAGCCGATGCCGCCATAACAACAAAGATGTCGGTACTGGAACTGTAGTTATCAACGATAAAGGCATTATCCTGATTATAACGACTGTCAGGACGAAGCTCTGGCGCCCCTTTGTCCAGGTCGCCGATAGCTATGTTTTGGCTGTTAACCAGACCCCAGGCAAGCATAACAAGTGCAACACCTAGTGCTGAATACGCCCACTTAGGTTGAGTAAACTTAGCAAAGAACTCAAATAATGGATGACGTTCGCCTTCAATCTTCTTCTGATAAGCCAAGCCGTTATCGGATGTTCCCAGATAAGACATCAGGATAGGCAGCAAACCAAGGTTGGTTAACACAACAACGGCTACACCAATACTTGCTGCAATAGCCAGTTCCTTAATCACTTCAATATCAATAACCATTAAAGTAGTAAAGCCAATAGCATCACTGGCTAAAGCCGTTAGCCCCGCTATGTACAAACCGCGGAACGCTGCCCGCGCAGCAGCAACTTTATCAAGTCCGGCTACCCGGTTAATACCAATGGCATTAATAATTTGCACACCATGGGAAACCCCAATGGCAAAAACCAGGAACGGAACCAGCATAGAATACGGATTAATGCCGCTTCCTATGAGTTTGATGATTCCTAACTGCCATATTACGGCAATTATGGAGCAACTCAGCACCATAAAGGTGCTACGCCAGCAGCGGCTGTAGAAATAAAGCATGATGAGCGTGATAGCAATTGCCAACAGGAAGAACAAGCCAACCTGCTCCGCACCTTCAATCAAGTCACCAATTAGCTTGGCAAAGCCGGTAATATGAATTTCAATGTTGTCGCTTTGGTATTTGTCACGAACCAGGGTTTCCAGCTTTTCCGAAAACTGCTGATAGTCCAGCTTTTCACCGGTATCTGGATTAACCTCATCAAGCGGCACATAAACAATAGTGGATTCAAAGTTGTTGGCAACCAGGTTGCCCACTTCACCCGAGCGCAAAACATTCGTTCTTAACTGCTCTAATGACTCTTCGCTGCCATCGTAACCATCGGGAATGACCGGGCCTCCGACAAAACCTTCTTCAGTAACTTCCATCCAGCGAACATTTGGCGTCCATAAGCTTCGTAGCCCGGAACGGTTTACGCCGGGGATGAAAAATATTTCATCGGTAATTTGCTGCAGCTTCTGTTGAAACTCCTGATCAAAAATATCTCCGTCTTTATGCTCAACAGCAACCCGAACCACGTTGCCTAAACTGGCCAGATCATCCTGATAGTCAAAGTAGTTCTGAATAAAAGGATGGTTGGTCGGAATCATTTTTGTCAGGCTGGCGTCAGGACGCACCTGCGAAGCGTGATAGCCCAAAAACAATGTCAGTAACAGAAAGACAATTAACCAGGGAGCCCGTACCGTGAATAATAGTTTCTCCAGCAGTCCTGCCGACTTATTCGCACTCGGATTATCCATTTACTGCGCTCCTTGTTGCGTTGCTAAAGCTTCTTCTTCGGTTATTTTGGCGGGCCAGTGCAGCAAACCGCTGCGCCCGGTCATGATCCACTCGCCGTCACTCACTTCGATAATATCAGTCATGACTGAACCACTAGGATGAGTTCTGTTCGTTACATTCAGTTGTTCATCAACTTCAAGGATAGTTCCTGAGTGGCCTACAATAAGTTGTGTTCCTGACTCAGTCGTTGTACCAGCCGACAAGTTAACTCTGGTGCCTGTGTCTATGGTAGTGAAGCTCTGGCCTTTATCTTCAGAAACAAATGCGTTTCCTCGCAGCCCATAAACCCATAGCCTGCCCTCGGTATCAACATGACCACCGAACAGCGAACCACGGTAAGGCGAGTTCAATGTTTCCCAGCTCTCTCCGCCATCATTGCTGGCAAATGCCAAACCGGACTCGCCCATAATATAAAGATCATCGCCTTGTCCGAAAATAGCATTTAAGTGATAGCCATTGGGGTTTTCCAGTCGATGAGAAATCACTTGCCAACTTTCACCACCATCTTCAGTTTTCAGAAAAGTTCCATAGGCTCCAATTGCTAACGCTTCACGTGCGTTTTTAGCGTAAAGATCTAAAAATGGTTTGCTTGGACCTTCTTCTTCGGCAACCTCGATGTTACTAATTTGAAATTGCGCCTCTTCAACTTGCCATTCGAGCTCGCCAACAACCTCTTCGTCATCGCTCGATTCAATTTTCTCGTTTAATTTAGCAATACGCTTTTCATAATAGTTCTTTTCAAGCTTCATAAGCTCGAAACCATCGAACTGCCGTTTCCAGCTATTACCGCCATCTTCAGTTTTAATAATGACACCGTGATGCCCGGTTCCCCAACCAATTTGTTCATTGGCAAAGCCTACACTGGTTAATAGTACACTGGTATCAACATCAGCTTGTTGCCAGTCGCCGCCCTCTTTCCATAGAATGTTGCCATGCGCGCCAACCGCGACTAGACGCGGTCCGACAGTTGTCACCTCAATAAGTACTTCGCTTTTAATTCTGTCTGATGACAATGCTGGTGCACTGATCACTTCGTAATCAGTTATTGTTGTTGTGTCGCCTTCCTGTGCAAGCACTGTGGTACTAAAAATAGCCCCCAACAACACCCCTAATGGGGTTAAAGACAAGCGCATGGAACCTCCCGGGTACTAAAAATGTCATAGGATTGTATAAGCTCAAGAATATTTGAAAACCTTTTTTCGTTAAATTCGTGCTTTTTTTCGTTAAAGTATTGCTTGAGAGGTCAGTCCTCTGGCAAAGTGATGTTGGAAAGTAGAACAACAAGGAAAATTATAATGAATAAACTGATGCTAAAAGCTGGCGTATTCGCCATGTCGGTGATTTCCGCGAGCGTTGCGGCTAAAGTATCACCAGAAGAAGCCGCTCGGCTCGGTCAGGATTTAACCCCTATCGGTGCTGAGAAAGCAGCTAACGCTGATGGATCTATCCCTGCCTGGGATGGTGGTTACTCTGATAAGTCGGTCGATGTTGTTCGCGGTAATAACCCATTTGCCGATGATAAACCGTTATTTACCATCACCCACGACAATCTGGATGAGCACAAAGAACATCTTAGCGAAGGTCAAATCGCAATGTTTGAGAAGTACTCAGACTATAAGATGAACGTTTATCCAACTCGTCGTACAGCAACTTATCCGGACGAACTGTGGCCGAAAATCAAATCAAATGCAAAAAATGCAGAAATGGTTGCCGGTGGTAACGGTGTCGAGAACTTCGATACAACCATTCCGTTTCCTATTCCGGAAAATGGCTTAGAAGCAGTATGGAACCATATTACACGCTACCGTGGTGGCGCAGTAACACGTAACATTGCTCAGTTCCCGGTATTATCAAACGGTAATTACACGACTGTCGAGTTAAAAGAGACACTGGTGTTCCCTGAGTATCTAAAAACCGGACGTCAGGAAGCTGACGACAACGTTCTGTTTTACTTTATGCAGGAAGTTGAAGCTCCTTCTCGTTTAACCGGTACTGTACTTCTGGTACATGAAACCATTAACCAGGTCAAAGAAGGTCGTCGTGCATGGATTTATAACGCCGGTCAACGTCGCGTTCGCCGTGCGCCTAACGTAGCCTACGATGGACCAGGTACAGCAGCTGATGGTCTTCGTACTTCAGACAACCTGGATATGTACAATGGTGCTCCGGACAAGTACAACTGGGAATTAAAAGGGAAAAAAGAAGTTTATATTCCTTACAACAACTACGAAATTATGAATCCTGAGCTGGATTATGACGACATTATCAAAGCAGGTCATATGAATCAGGACTTAATTCGTTACGAAAAACACCGTGTTTGGATTGTTGAAGGTACCCTTAAAGATGGCGAACGCCATATCTACTCCAAGCGTACTATGTACCTGGACGAAGATAGCTGGACAGCTTCTTTGGTTGATCACTATGACGGACGTGGTGAACTATGGCGTGTTGGTGAAGCTCTGAATACTCAGTTCTACAACCAGGACGTACCATGGATGGCCGCAGAAGCATTGTATGATCTGGACTCAGGTCGCTACATCTCGCTTGGTCTGGGTAATGAAGAAAGTACTTACATGGAATGGGATATTTCTCCAAGCCGTGATGACTTCAGTACTAACGCATTACGCCGTAAAGGCTTCCGTTAAGTTTTAAAACTTAACCAAATAAAAAGGAGGCAAATGCCTCCTTTTTTTCTTCCTGAAGTAATATCACTACTTTTCCAGGCGAGCCAAAAGGCTTGAAGTATCCCAACGGTTACCACCCATTTTTTGAACATCTGCATAGAACTGGTCAATTAGTGCTGTCGCAGGCAAAGAAACTCCCTGCCGATCCGCTTCAGCCAGCGCAATTTTCAAGTCTTTGCGCATCCAGTCCACTGCGAAACCATGCTCATAGTGGTTATCCCACATAGTTTTATAGCGGTTTTCCATTTGCCACGAACCTGCGGCACCCTTGCTAATGGCGGAAATAAGCTTATCCGGATCAAGCCCAACCTTACGTGCTAGTTGAAGACCTTCCGATAACCCTTGTAGTACACCGGCAATACAAATTTGATTAACCATTTTTGCCAGCTGGCCGCTACCTACAGGACCCAGTAACTGGCGAGTTTTTGCATAACATTGGAATAATTCATCTGCGGCAGCAAACGTTTTATCACTGCCGCCGACCATTGCCGTTAAAACGCCATTTTCAGCACCAGCTTGTCCACCTGAGACCGGTGCATCAAGAAAGCTCCCCTCTTTTTCTTTTACCGCCAGCTCTAATTCCCGAGCCAATTCTGCAGAAGCCGTTGTATGGTCAATAACCACTGCACCGGGTTTTAATTTTGAGAGCAGGCCGTCGTCACCATAAAAAACACTGCGAACATCGTCGTCATTTCCCACACAAACCATGACAAAATCGGCGTTTTTAACCGCCTCTGCTGGCGTTTCCCCGTAGTTCCCCGAGAATTCCTTTGACCATTTTTCTGCTTTAGCTGTGGTGCGGTTAAATACGCTAACGCTGTGCCCGGCATTTTGTAAATGTCCCGCCATGGGGTAGCCCATAACACCTAAGCCAATAAATGCGCACTGCTTTCCCATATTCACTCCTCCTGAAAGTTTGGCTTTTCGATAAGCCAGTGCTGGTAACGTCCCAACTCGCGATAAGGGGATGTTTGGTTGTATTTCATCTCAAGTGACAGTAACTCATCAAACCGTTGTTGATCGTCTAAGTTTCGTAAGTAATCGTGAAAACATCTAACCCCCGTTTTCTGCCTGACTTTTAGTTTGTTGTCTTTCAGGTAGTCATCCACTTTTTCTGGCACAACGGGGTTTTGGGGGCTTAAACGAACGGTCTTCTTAACTTTTAATCCCCGTTCTATGTAATCAAAATTTCCATAAACGGCATTAGCAAATAGTTGAGCGTGATGATTATAAAACATGAGCGAAAGCCTGCCACCGGGCTTCAATAATGACGCCAGTTGCTCAATAGCAACCTCAGTGTCCGGCAGCCATTCCAGCACCGCATGACAAAGAACAATATCGTACTGAACGAGCGGCAGCTGATTAACCAAATCGTTTAAACTGGCCGTAATATACTGACACTGACCTCCCAAGCCTGCGGCTTTATGTCTTCGGGAAGCTTCTTCAACCATGTCCGTTGACAGGTCAGAGTGCACAACGGTAAAGCCTTTTTCCTGGAACCATTGGTTTACCTGACCTAAACCGGCACCAACATCCAGCACAGAGCATGGCTCACTCGCCAGTAGAGAGGCTAAATCGCGTTTAAGCACCTCAACTCTTAACTGGCCTTTTGTGGTGTCGTAGATTGATTTAGAGAATTTTTGGCTTATACCGCTAAAGTCCCCTCTTTCTTGCTTCTTTCTGTTCATTTAGCGCTTCTCTTAAGCCGGACTATCGATATCAATGAACTTAACCTCAAGTTTGAAGTGTTCAGCTAAATGCTCCCCCAGCGCTTTAACACCGTAACGCTCAGTAGCGTGGTGCCCGGCCGCAAAGAAGGCAACATTCTGTTCACGGGCACTATGAATGGTCGGTTCTGAAACCTCACCTGTAATAAAGGCATCAACACCCAGTTGGGCAGCTCTATCAATAAATCCTTGCCCACCGCCAGTACACCAGGCAACCTTTTCAATTTTATGTCCCCCTGTGACACGGCAAACCAACTGCCGTTTTAACTTCTCCTCCAAATGAGCTGCCACCTCGTCATCGAGCATAGGTTGTTCTAAACGACCTGTGACCAGAGGGCATGCGGGATCAGAAGAGTCGACCGCACCATCGAAATGCCAACCCATTAATTTTGCCAGTTGGGCGTTATTGCCAAGCTCAGGGTGAACATCCAGAGGCAAGTGATAAGCAAACAGGTTGATGTCATTATTCAACAACTGTTGTAACCGTCGTTTCTTCATACCTGTTACCTCGGCAGGCTCACCTTTCCAAAAGTAGCCATGATGAACAAGTATTGCGTCGGCTCCTTCAGAAACGGCTCTATCAACCAAGGCTTGGCATGCCGTAACCCCGGTAATAACTTTGCTTATTTCGGTCTTGCCTTCGACCTGTAAACCATTCGGGCAGTAGTCCTTAATTTGGTTACTGTTTAATAGAGTATTAAGGTAGTTTTGTAACTCGTTTCTTGTAATCGACATAATTAAAAACCAAATTCACTGTGCAAATAGGCTTAAGTTTACCCGAAATTAGACAATAATCCGAAAAAACGGTATAAACGAAGGGTGAAGTATTTTTATACAAACCTTTTAAAACAAACCTTGAATAAAGGAACAATTGAATGAGCAAACTGGATAAAGAAAAGGTACTCGCTGAATATACCGAAGCTTATCAAAAGGCTCACGGTAAAAAGCCTAAGATTGAAAGCAGCAACGGCTGGTACAGCGTTGACGGTGGTAAAAATGTGCGCCTGGCACAATTAGCAGATGAAGCTAAAGCTCTGGGTAAAGAGAAAAAGTCAGCGCCTAAAAAATCTGAAGCTAAGAAGTCTGAACCCAAAAAGACTGAAGCCAAGAAACCGACCGCGAAAAAAGCTGAGCCTAAGAAAAAGGCTGATAAAAAACCTGCCGCTAAAAAATCGACAGCGAAGCAGTCACCGGCTAAAAAATCCAGTTCTGGCGGCTTAACCGCAAAAGAGTTATGGAAGCAAAAATTGGAAAACAAAGGAGGTGATTGCCGCTTGCCTCGTGGTACAGCGTAAATCCTAACCCGAAAAGCAAAAAGCGACCCTAAGGTCGCTTTTTTTGTTTATCTTTTTTGTTTACAAAACATCGGGGTTCTTACCCGCTACGCGGTCAATCGGCACCTTGATTTTACGATAACGATGCACTAAAAAGTCACTGCGTTTAAATATTACCTGCTCAGAGCCAAACTCGGCCTGAGAAACAAGAAACCGTTCGTTATCCAATGTTTTTACGACTATCCCTAACTTCCCCTGATGCGGACCACGCTTAATAAAAACCGTCTGCCCTTGTATGCGGGGGTTATTGTAAGAAAATGTCGGATAATTTATTGCCACTGCAGCTTCCCTAAACCTTTTAAGGCTTGACCAATACTCTGGATTATACTCCTATTATCGGTCGCTGACAGAGATTCTTGATATTTATTTCTTACCAATATAGAGCGTGATCTCTCCAACCGGGAAGCCCCACTTGGACATATCCGTTCGATTGATCATATTGTTTTCATCAATCAGATAAAGCCAGTCATCCAGTGTCAAAACCATGGGTTCACCATCAACCTCTACTTCTAGCTGATAGCCCCAGTTTAATACGTTACCCGCAGTCGTCCCTCTGGCTACGCCCTTTACATCATCTGCGCGCCCTTCGTAACTGTTAGGCCCTGTTTTTGTTATACGCCAAACGCGGCGCTCTTTACGACCATCGGCATAGGTAAAATGTTCATCAAGAACACCTTCATTACCCTCCCATGTGCCGGTCATAGTCACTTCAAAACGCTGAATAACTTCGCCGCTATAGTCCTGAACCATGCCATAAGCTACAAGCTCACCATTAAAAAATTCTTCCAGTTTTAATTCTGGTTTTTCACTCTTATAAGCACCAATTCCGGTAGAGCAAGCGGACACTAAAAAAAGCAGAACGGTTACCGCTATCACTTTAAATAACTGCATACTATTTCTCTCCAATCAATTCGTTTCTTTCCGAACGAAAACGGCTGTTTTCAGATAACCAAATGGCTAAAAACTGTTCTGTGAACTCTTTGTCTTTAATGGTTCCCAGGAGTTTTTCGCCTTGATAAAACTCGGCAGATCCCTCTTCATCTTCAACCAGTAAGAGGCAGTCTCCTTCTTTTATATTCGGCCAAATTGAATCTAATTGCGCTAACCAGTCTTTGTGCTTTTCACGGTCAAGCTCCAGCTTCTGCCATTCTTCTTCTGTCGTTTCTATTAAGTCTTTCGCTTTAATGTCGCGCAGGTACTCTAATAACAGCGCTTGACGCTCATTCTTTTCATAATTCCCTGACGGGCTGAACAAGGTCGCATCGTAAACATCCCAGAAATAGACACTTAACCGGGTCTCTCCAACCTTACTGAAGTTACCAGGCACCGACTTCGCGCATTCAGCAGCGAAAAGGTTGACGCTGAAAAGCGCCAACAAACCAAATAATGTAAACCTCATAACTTCACTCTCCCGACTCTTTTTTGGGTGACATGGAGAAAACAAAGTAGGCCATCATTAATCCCCATATGACCGCATAACAGGCAATGACCAGCGGCATTGAATCAATTGTGGCGGCGTTCAGTTTAACACCTGCTACATAAGTGACAGGCCCGGATACAGCACCAACCAGAACCGCAAAAATAGGTTTCGGAGCTAACCAATCCAGAGCAACCGGCGCCATTGATGAAAAGCCAAGCCACAACATGGCTAACCATAAAGGGAAGTAACCGCCGGCAAAATCAATCACCCCCAGGCTTATACTTATGGCTTCCAGTAACAGTCCAACTGCGAATAAGCGCAGAATTAAAGTCCAGCTGACTTTGACAACTCCAACGCTATAAACAAACTGCAATGCCAACAGAACACCGCTAAGAACGATATAACTGTCACGACCCGCCACAGCGCTAAACCACAACGCATTAAAAAGAACGAAGCTGACTATTTTGTGCTGAATAGAATTCATTAGTAAGCCTGCGCTTTGCTGGCCGTAACCTGAACAACAGAAACTCGCTGTTCAAGAAAGCCGCCTTCACAATAGCTAAAATAATAATTCCATAACCGCGAGAACCGCTCATCGTAGCCAAGTTCTTCCAGTTCCTTCTGGTGGCTGTTAAAACGTTCTTCCCATTGTCTTAGTGTTTTCGCGTAACTTAGACCAAAGTCATGTACATCACGAACAACTAAGTCGGTATAACGCGTAAATAGCTGAGTCATCTGGCTTAACGAGGGCAAAAAGCCTCCTGGAAAGATGTGTTTCTGGATAAAATCGACGGAGCGCGCGTACGATGCCGCACGCTGATCAGCAATAGTTATAGCCTGCAATGACATTTTCCCATCTTCTTTTAAAAGCTTGTTGCAGGTACGGAAGAAGGTTGGCAAATACTCTTTGCCAACGGCTTCTATCATTTCAACGGAAACCAACTTGTCATACTGCCCTTCCAGGTCCCGGTAATCTCGTTTTAGCAATTCAACTTTATCGGAGAGACCAGCAGCCTCAACCTGTTCTTTAGCGTACTGAAACTGCTCTTCTGATATCGTAGTTGTAGTAACCCGGCAGCCATAATGTTTCGCAGCGTAAACTGCCAGACCACCCCAGCCGGTACCTATTTCCAATAAATGATCGTCAGGTTTTAATGCCAAAGAGTCACATAAGCGCTTCATTTTATTACGTTGCGCCTGCTCTAAAGAATCAGCCGCATCCAGGAACAATGCACTTGAATACTGCATCGCTTCGTCTAGAAAGCGGGTATAGAGTTCGTTACCCAGGTCATAGTGAGCTGAAATATTCTTTTTAGCCTGGCCTTTATGATTCCGGTTACTCCAATGCTGGTATTTATTAAACGGAAAAGTTAACCAAGCCAGGCGAGTTTCCAGTTTATCCAGCGCCGGTAAATTGCGTGCAAAAACCCGGATCACAGCGGTTAAATCGGGAGTATCCCAGTGCTTATCGATATAAAGTTCGGCTGCACCAATACTTCCCCCGGTTACCAGGCGACGATAAAAAGAAGAGTCCTTAACATCAATTTCAGCGCTAAGCTCTTTATCGGCATGACCAAAGGTATCAATGAACGTGCCTTTTTCTTTTATCGTTAGCTGGCCATATTCCAAATGCGCTAATAATTTAAATGCGATAGTTCGGAATAATTTATCCCACACGCCGTATTGAATAGGCGCCACCATAGTCGTTTCACCACTGGACATACAAACTTGCCTTCTGATTATTTAACTACCAGGGTTTCCGTAAAATGGAACCCGCTTGATAAAAAGCTTTAACGCCTGCCAATAAATGCCACCAATAATTTTTATGGCCATGAAAGGTGTTGTTCTTAATACGCGGTAAATCGCACTACGGTTTAGCGGTTGCCGATTTAATTTCATTCCGGCAACAAAATCTTTGTTTTCCTGGTGAGCACTTAAAATGATTTTTAAGCTCTCATTAGGCGGGGTAATCTCCCAATGGTAAGTCATATCCATTGGGTTAAAAGGTGAGACATGAAACTGTTTCGTTGTTTTAGGCGAGTCTTCCGATAAATCAACTAAATAATAATGGCGTTGCAGCCATGGAGTATTACTAACTTCAGCCAGCATATAAGTAAATTCACCGGTTTCCTGCTGAAGAAAGTAAAAGTTTACCGGGCTAAAGAAAATGCCAAAAGTTCGTATATTACCCACAAAAAAAACATGACCGGTTAACGTTTTTCCAGCGAGGGAGGACATTTTCTTCAACGCCGCCTGATGCAGGCTGCCCTCTTCATCTTTCAGGTAATCTTTTCGACGAAACCACAAAGGGGCAAAACCTTTACATGACATCCAGCGGCTTAAACGATGGACGTCGTCGAGCTCAGATAAATCGATACACCACTGCTGGAACTTATAGTTAAATGCGTGGTGCTTAGGCCGATGCCTTACGTGAAAAACATCGCCCCAATAAATTACGCTGTTCATGAGTTTTCAATTGCCGCGGCATTTAGCCTGTTAACAACATCTATAGCACTTCTGACACCATCCTCATGGAATCCGTTATACCAATAAGCGCCGGCAAAATGGGTGTTATTTTTACCACAAATAAGATCACGCTTAGCTCTTGCTTTTAAAGATGCCACCGAATATTGAGGGTGATCATAGGTGAATTCCTCAATTATTTTTTCTGGGTCAATAGCCGCAGTATTGTTTAATGTGACACAAACCGTCTTATCACACTGCAACCCCTGCAGAATATTCATATTGTAAGTAACAGAGCTCGGTTGCATTGCTGCTGCCTCTTCTTCACGCAGAAGGTAGTTCCAGCTCGCCCAGGCACGCCGGTTCTTCGGTAGTAATTTTTCATCGGTATGAAGAACGACATCATTTGGACAGTACTCAATAGCCCCCAGAACGTCTTTCTCTGCTTCTGTTGCATCATGCAGCAAAGCCAAAGCCTGATCACTGTGACAGGCAAATATCACTTCATCAAAAAACTCTTCTTTCCCGCTACTGAATACTAAAACAACCTGTTCTTTCTGCCGCTTTACTGTCACGATCTCACTGTTTAAGTGAATGCTTTCCTTAAAGGGTTCTGTCAGCCTTGGTATATAGGCATGAGAGCCGCCCACCAGGGTATGCCATTGAGGCCGGTCACTGACATTGAGCAAACCGTGATTATTAAAAAAGCGCAGGAAGAACCCGAGGGGAAAATCTCTAGCATCTGCAAGGCTTGCCGACCAAATGGCTGAAACCATCGGCAGCAAATAGTATTCAGAAACAGGCGCCGGAATATCATGTTCAGTCAGAAACTCCGATAAGGTAACATTATCAAGATCATTGACGTCGCCTTCTAATGCCTTTTTGGCCGCCTCGTTGAACTTAAGAATGCCCTTTAGAAGTCGATAAAATGACAAGCTGAACAAGTTTTTTCGCTGCGCGAACAAGGTATTCAAATTATGGCCGTTAAACTCCAACCCTGATTTCGGGTCGCGCACACTAAAGCTCATTTCAGTATCCCGCCACACGACCTTTAGTTCGCTTAGTAAGCGTTTGAACCTTGGATAAGTTTTATCATTAAAAACGATAAATCCGGTATCAACAGCAAACATATTACCGTTAATTTTTATATCACGAGTACAGGTATGGCCACCAATGTAATCATTCTTCTCATAAACGCTAACCTGATGCTCTTTACTCAAATAATAAGCGCTTGTTAAACCCGCAATACCACTTCCTATAACGGCTATATTCATTACTGCTGCTTCCTTGCCATTTGTTCTGATAATTTAACTTGAATGCTTTCGGGTAAAATTGACATGAATTTCAAAAGGCTGCTGAAGAGCCACGGGAATGCGATATCCCGCTTACCCTTTTTAATTCCTTTAATGATTGCCTGAGACGCAAATTCAACATCAACGCGCATCGGCATTTCAAAATCATTGGCATCTGTCATTGGTGTTTTAACAAAACCTGGAGACACTGTCTGAACCTTAATTCCTTTAGGCTTTAAATCCACTTCCAGGCTTCTGGCAATATAATGCATTGCTGCTTTAGAGCCACCGTATGCCTGAGCTTTGGTGAAAGGCAGAAGACGAGCCAGGCTGTCGACAATAACCAGATGTGCTGAATCGTTAAACTGTGGCAACAAGGCTTCTACACAATTCATGGTGCCAAAAACATTAACTTTAAATACGCGCTCAAACATGTCCGCATCAAACTCTGCAACATTCAGGTACTCGCAGACACCCGCGCATAATATGGCGACATCAATGTTTTCGACTTCTTTTAGCGAAGCCTTGGCAGACTCTTTATTGGTAATATCAAAAGCGGCACACGATATTTGTTCAGGGTATTGCTTCTGCAACTCACTAAGAGCCTCGTTATTGCGGCCGCAAACGACAACCATGTTCCCGTCGGCTGCATAGTCCAGCGCAAGCTGCCGGCCAATACCTGAGGAAGCACCCGTAATTAAGACTTTCATTCGTCTGTCAGCCTCTGTTTAATTTTATCAATAACATAACCGACCAGAGGCACGTGCTCGTATAGCATGGCGCCGAGGTCATAATAATCTCGTTGCTCTCTAATTTTGCCATCTTCAAAAGTCAGGTAAGAAACCCCCGGCAGAATAATTTCCATACCGTTAGCTAATTTAGGGTGCGCATAACGCATTTGCCAGGCCAGAAAAGCTTGCCCCTCACCAACACACTCATCATCAAATGCGAAGTGGCAATATTCCACATTCTCCATTGTGTGCTTTAAATACTTACGAAAATCCTCTAGCCCAACCACATGCTGAATAGGATCAGTAAAGGAAATTTCCTCGTGATAGAGATCATCTAAGTCGTCGAGGTTTTCGGTTTTTAGCTCGTCGTAAAAGTCTTTTAACTTTTCAACTAATTCACTGTTATCCATTTTTCACCTGCTTAAACGTTGTTAAGAATCGCTCTCGAGCAAACTTATGCTCAACTACGGGTTCGCAATAGTTATTACTGCTTTGTTGCTGAAGCCAACTATGAGGCCAGTGAATATACTTTGTTGGTACTTCCTTAAGCTCGTGTACCCATTTACGAATGTATTCCCCTTCAGGATCAAACTTCTCACTTTGTTTAACAGGATTGAAAACTCTAAAATACGGAACTGCATCGGTACCAACCGAAGCGCTCCATTGCCAGCCGCCATTGTTTGCCGGAAAACTTCCGTCAATCAAATGCTGTATAAAAAAAGCTTCGCCTTTTCGCCAGTCCACTAGTAGATCTTTTACCAGAAAATTAGCTGTAATCATCCTTAAGCGGTTGTGCATCCAACCACTTGATGTCAATTGACGCATTCCGGCGTCAACAATTGGGTATCCTGTACGGCCCTCACACCAACGTTGAAAGGCATCACTGTCGTCTAACCATTGAATACTATCGGTTTCAGCCTGAAAACTTTCACCCTTAGATAAGCGTGGCACAAAATACATAAGATGCTGATAAAATTCGCGCCAGGCTAACTCAGTAAGCCAGGTATCTGCTCCTGACGGCAGCCCAAAAGGAAACTCCGGGGAAAACTGATGCAGCGCACGTGCCGCGGTTTGCGGGCCTACAACACCCAAGGCTAAATAAGCAGAAAGTTTTGAGGTGCCACTTTCCGCCGGTATGTCTCTGGCGCTTTTATACTGCGATACACTATGGCCAACAAACTGCCCTAATTTACCCAAAGCTTCTTGCTCTCCTGCACTCCAGTCAGACGAATCCTTACCTTTAAAAGGAAGCTCCGGAAGTCCTTTGGCTTTTACCCTGGTGTAGGGGGTAATTTTTAAGGGGCCATTTTGCCCTAGTTCGCTGACAACTTGCCGCCAACGTCGGTTAAAAGGAGTGAATTTCTTATAATAACCACCCTGCTGCGTCCTGACTTGTCCGGGGGCAACCAGTAAATTTCCATGGTAAGTTATAAGTTCGATATCATCGTTGCTGAGTACAGCTTCTACCGCTGCGTCCCGACGTTTTTCATCCAGCGCATACTCTGCGTTAATATGAACCCGCTTAACTTCATGTTCACGGCAAAACTGCCTAAGCGCCCCCGGAACCTGGCTGAATTTTGGAACCAACCTGACTTCAAGCTCAATTCCGTTATCTGCTAAGTCTTGTTGTAAGCTTTTCAGATTACGCCAAAGAAAATCGACTTTTATTGGTGCCCAGTTATGGTTATCCCAAGTTTCATAACAGGCAAAAAATACAGCAACCGGCGCTTCATCACTTTTACAGGCATGAAGTAACGCTGGGTTATCTAACATTCTCAAGTCACTACGGAACCAAATTGCTTCACGCATTTTTATAGCCCATAACGTAATTTTAAATCTTCAGGGTACGGTTTCAGGTACCACTGACCTTCCAGGTACTCTTTTGGAAACTCTCTGAGATAATGTCGTATTAGTGTGAGTGGGGACATTAGCGGTAAAATACCGTCATGGTACTGAAGAATTATGTCGCTCAGTTCTTCCCTGCGTTGCTGTTCAAGATCGGCTTTGAAATAGCCCTGAATATGTTGAAGTACGTTGGTATGGTTTTTACGCGACGCCGGTTTAGCTAAAGCGTCCATAACGTCGATAATGTATTGTTCAGCAAAAACCTCATCAATAACATCCTGCTCACCCAGACGTTTGCCCAGTTCACGGTAAGCTTGCTGGTTGTGAGCCAGCAACAGCAACTTGCAACTTTGGTGAAACTGCAAAAGCCGATGTTTTGAAAGGTTATTCCTAACTTCTTTCCACTGATTAAAAACATAGACGCGCATAACGAAGTTTTCGCGCAAGTGAGGGTCATTCAACCGCCCGTCTTCTTCTAAAGGTAACGCCGGATTATTCTCCTTAAGCCGGGCTGCAAAAATACCCATTCCCGCTTTTTGCGCATGGCCGGTTTCGGGATCATACAACTTAACACGCTCCATACCGCAACTGGGCGACTTAGCACAAAGAATATAGCCACTCAGCTCATCAACTTTAACCTGAACCTTGTCAGCAAAAGTCGCTAAGTCTTTTGTTACATTTTGCCCCGTCTTAGGCACCACCGCTTGAACAGTATCGTGCTGTTCAAGTCTAATGGTTGGTCTGGGCACCGGCATTCCTATTCCAACCTCCGGACAAAAACGTACAAGCTGAATGTGTCGGCTTAGCTCATCGACACAGAAAGAAGATTTTTTATGTCCCCCATCAAACCTGACTTCGTCACCCATCAAACAGGAACTGATACCAACCTTTAGTTTCACAATGTTATCCTTATTCACGTTTCCTGATGATAACCTACGGTATATCGCTAAAAATAGTTTGTCATTTACAAGATAAAAAAGATCCAACAAGACCCGCGCCGACGTAATGTTTGTTAAATGTTCAAAGTCGCTAACCAAATGAGGTTATATGCAGCAGTATCAGCAGTTACCGCTATTCCCGCTCACAGCGCATATAATGCCGGGCGGGCGCATGAAACTAAAAGTGTTCGAGCCTCGCTATACTCGGTTAGTTAAAGAGTGTCTGCAGAACGACAGCGAATTTGTTGTAGCCATGTTCAATAATGAACATGCCGCGACATCTGCTGACTATTTGCTGCCTTATGCAACCACAGTGAAAATCATTGACTTTGAACCGCGAGATGACGGCTTATTAGGTATTACCGTTGAAGGCAAAAACCGGGTTCGAATCGATGAACACTGGTCGGAAAATGACAAGCTCAGGTTTGGCAAAATTGAATACCTTGAGAACTGGCCGGAACTTGCGCTTGATGCAACCTCAAATAAGTTAAAGACCCGGCTTCAAGAAGCTTTTGAAACCTACCCGGAACTTTCTGAACTGCTGCCTGACCTGGGCTACGAAAATCTTGATTGGATCTGTTCTCGTTGGCTTGAAATACTGCCATTGGATGTTTACACCAAACAAGAACTTATTCGATGCGAAAATTGTCTTAAAGCAAAGGAATATCTGCTAGACTTAATTCGTTAATTGAATAAATATTCTGCCATCCGGGTGATCTTTTTTTTTAGCACCCCGTAATAGTTAGAACTAGTGAACAAAAGTAGCAGGTCTAATTATGCAAATGATGTCAGAAAGAACATCGACTCGGGGGTCTATGACTACCACCCAGACAGACGCTGCAGATAGAGCAGCGGAACTGCTGGCAAAGATCGCAGAAAATAGAAGTCGTGCTGCCTTTAGTGAACTTTTCAGGCAATTTGCACCAAAACTGCAATCCTACGCTACAAGACAATTTGGTAATGAACAAACCGCTATGGACTTAGTCCAGGAAACCATGACAAACGTCTGGCATAAAGCGCATTTGTTCAAGCCTGACCGTGGTTCACCTTCTACATGGATATTTACCATAGCGCGTAATATTCGTTTTGACTTACTCCGTAAGAACAAAAAACGTAAAGACGATATTAGTGCCGATGAACTATGGCCTATCCTCTCTGAACAAAACGACAGTCTCGATGACGGTTATGCGTTAGATCATGATGTGTTAATGCAGGAAATTTCGTTTTATTACGCAAAACTGCCTGACGCACAACGCGTTGTTATAGAAAAGATTTATATTGAAGGCAAGTCCCAACAAGAAGTATCCGATGCACTGGGAGTGCCTTTAGGGACAATTAAGTCCCGTACTCGTCTAGCATTAAAAAAATTGAAAGAGTTGATAGTCGATGATAATTAAATCACATCCAGGCGAAGGCCTTTTATACCAGTACGCTGCAGGTGACTTAAGTGCAGCGATGACCCTTGTCGTTGGGACACACATCGATATGTGTAAAGCATGCCGTCAAACAGTGTGTGAAATTGAACAAAAGCTGTGTGAAGAAAACCTGGATACTCTTGTTAGTGTCGCCAGCACTACCATGAGCAAGTCTCAGTGCGATCAAATGCTTGAAGCTATCTTTGCGTCTTCAGCATGTAACAAGCAGACTCGTCAGCCAAATGAGATACTTTCTCTGGAAGGTCGTCGATTCACTCTGCCCCGCACTTTAGCTCACAATAGCCATCGTATTGGTGAATGGTCTAAGCTGGTCGGAAAACTCTGGAGAGCACCTTTGACGTTGGATAACGGTAACCAAACTAACCTTATCTATATGGCGCCCGGTGCAAAAGTGCCTGAGCATACGCACAAAGGTCAGGAAGCGACATTGGTCATTGATGGCGTTTTTAACGATGAGAAAAATGAATACAGAGATGGTGATTTTATTTTGTTGGATCCAAGCAGAACGCATACACCGGAGACACAGGATGAAGATTGCTTAACTCTGGCAACATTAGATGCACCACTGCATTTTACTTCTGGCATCAGTCGTTTATTAAACCCCTTTAGCCAGTTGTTCTTTCGCTAATTCAAGTAATAAAATTTAGTACCTAAATACGAAAAGAGCCTGAAGTTAACCTTCAGGCTCTGCGTTTTCTACACGGCTTTTAAATTTTTGCCCGGGTTTAAAAGTAACCACGCGACGCGCCGAAATTGGAATTTCTTCACCCGTTTTAGGATTACGGCCAGGGCGCTGATTTTTGGTTCGCAGTTCAAAGTTGCCAAAACCTGACAACTTCACTTGCTCCCCTTTTTCCAAAGCAACTCTGATTTCTTCAAAAAAATCTTCAACCAACACTTTGGCATCTTGTTTACTAATACCGTATTTGTCGAACAGTACTTCCGCCAATTCTGCTTTGGTCAGCGCCATAGTTTAATCCCTCAATGTTGCATTAAACTCACTCTTTAATGTCTCAATAAATTTCGTCATAAGCTCAGTGACTTCGGCTTCTTCAAGCGTCTTGTCGCTGTCTTGTAATGTCACAGACAGTGCCAAGCTCTGCTTATCTTCTGGTACACCATCGCCGACATAAACATCAAACAAGTTTAGGTCAACTAACTGTTTTACGCCAACATTTTCCATCGCAGCTATCAGCTCACCCGCCGCAATCTGCTTATCAACGACGACAGCAAGGTCCCTGCGAATGGATGGATAGCGAGAGACGGGCTTTGCCAACGGTAAAGGTCGTTGAGTCACGGCTGATAACGACAACTCGAAAACAAAGGTGCGTTGATTAAGACCGAGAGCCTTATCAAACTTCGGATGTAAAGCACCGATGTCACCAACTTTTTCAGAGCCATGGTAAATAGCCGCCGACTGCCCCGGATGCAAAGCCGGGTTTTGCGACGCAACAAACCGAAATTCAGCTGAATTACCCGTTTGAGCTAACAGGGCTTCGACATCCCCTTTCACGTCATAAAAGTCAACGCTACGATCACCTTCAGACCAATGCTCTGAATGCGCTTTACCAGACCGTATACCGCTGATTACCGCTTCCTGACGAACGCCATTTTCTGCCGACTCATCGGGGATAAAACGTAACCCCGTTTCAACAAAAGCTAAAACAGCCTGTTGACGCTTCTGGTTATGAGCAACGGCGCCGACTAAGCCCGGCCACAAGCTCACACGCATAGAAGACATATCCACTGAAATTGGGTGTGGCAAGGTCAGTGCTGCAGTTTCATCAAACATTAGCGCCTGGTGTTTAGGATCAACAAAGCTGTAAGTTATTGCTTCCTGATAACCACGGCAGACCATTGCATCAATCAGTTTGTGAGTACTAAGCTCGCCTTCTTTACGCTCTGTCATGCGCAGTTGAGCTGCAGGAGGCGCTGCCTGAATTGAGTTGTAACCGTAGATACGGGCAACTTCTTCAATCAAGTCTTCTTCTATACTCAAGTCAAAGCGGTATGAAGGAATACCGACTTGCCATTGCTGGCCGTCAAATGAAACATCAAAGCCTAAACGCTCTAAAATTTCGGTAACGCTATCATCAGCAATGCTAACACCTAGTACTTTTGCTAAGCGGCTAATTCTTAGTGTGATATCCGAGCGTTGTGGTAAAAACTCTTCAGCCACCGCTTCGGTTACCGGCCCCGCTTCACCACCGCAAATTGCCAACAATAATTCTGTGGCTCTCTCCATAGCAGCGCGCTGCAACTGAGGGTCTACGCCGCGCTCGTAACGATGCGAAGCGTCGGTATGCAAACCATAACGGCGGGCTTTTCCTAAAATAGCATCCGGTGCGAAGAACGCACTTTCCAGAAAGATGCTCTGGCTGTTTTCAGTAACACCGCTGTTCTTACCACCGTAAACACCAGCCATTGCTAATGCTTTTTTATCATCAGCAATAACCAGGGTATCCTCATCCAACTCAACTTCTTGATCATCAAGCAAAGTAAGTTGTTCTTTAGACTGGGCTAAGCGAACCGTTATGTCGCCCTCTAACGCATCTAAGTCGAACGCATGCATTGGGTGGCCCAGCTCTAGCAACACGTAGTTAGTGATATCAACGACCGGATCAATGCTGCGAATACCACTACGTCTTAATTTCTCTGTCATCCAGACAGGCGTTGGACGCGTTAAATCTACACCCTTAACAACCCGGCCTAAATAACGCGGACATTGCTCTGCAGCCGACAAAGTAATACTTAGTACATCACCAATAGTCGCTTTCACTTCGCTGCTTTGTGGTGCTGACACATCCATACGATTCAACACACCCACCTCACGCGCTATACCTCTAATACTCAGGCAGTCACCACGGTTAGGTGTTAAGTCAATATCGATACTGTTGTCATCAAGCTGCAGGTACTTACGATAATCTTCGCCTACCGGAGCATCTGTTGGTAGCTCGATAATGCCTTCATGTTCATCAATCAGGCCTAACTCTTTAAACGAGCACAGCATGCCGTGAGATGGCTGACCACGCAGTTTTGCCTTTTTGATTTTGAAGTCGCCGGGTAAAACTGCACCGACTTTAGCGACAGCAACTTTAATGCCCTGGCGGCAGTTCGGCGCACCACAAACAATATCAACAGGCTCGCCTTCGCCAACGTTGACTTTGGTAATTTGTAGTTTATCTGCGTCCGGGTGAGGACCACATTCAATCACTTCACCAACGACGACAGTATGGAATTCATCGGCAACCGGCTCAACAGCATCTACTTCAAGACCTGCCATGCTGAGCTGTTCACTCAATTCATGACTGCTGATGTCGGGGTTAACCCATTCCCTTAACCATTGTTCACTGAATTTCATTGCTTACTGCCCGTTAGTTGAATTGTTTGAGGAAACGCAGATCGTTCTCGAAGAACGCACGTAAGTCATTCACGCCGTAGCGCAACATGGTAAGACGTTCAACGCCCATACCAAACGCAAAGCCGGTGTATTTTTCCGAATCAATGCCTACCGCCTTCAATACGTTTGGGTGCACCATGCCGCAACCTAAAACTTCTAGCCATTTACCGTCTTTACCCATTACATCAACTTCTGCTGAAGGTTCGGTAAACGGGAAATACGACGGTCTGAAACGCACCGTCAGCGATTCTTCGAAAAAGTGATTCAGGAAATCTTCTAAAATTCCTTTTAATTGCGTAAAGCTGACGTCGGTATCAACCATTAACCCTTCGACCTGGTGAAACATCGGGGTGTGAGTCTGATCGTAATCGTTCCGGTACACACGGCCCGGAGAAATGATGCGCAATGGAGGTTTTTCATTCTCCATAGTACGAATTTGCACACCTGAGGTTTGTGTACGCAGCATTGTTGAGGGAGTGAAATAAAACGTATCGTGATCAGCACGCGCCGGATGATTCGCAGGAATATTCAGCGCATCGAAGTTATGAAAACCATCTTCTACTTCCGGACCTTCTTTTACGCTAAAACCTAAGTCACCGAAAAACTGTTCAATACGACGAATAGTCTGAGTAACCGGATGCACACCACCTACTGCTGAATGCCGTCCGGGCAGAGTAACGTCTATCCGCTCCGCTTCCAGCTTTTGTGCTAACTCAGCCGCTTTCAATAGTTCTTTACGAGCATTGATACTCGTCTGAACTTGCTGTTTGGCTTCGTTAATTTTCTGTCCGGCTTCCCGACGTTCAGACGGATCCAGCTTACCCAAGCCTTTCAAAAGCTCGGTAAGCTGCCCTTTTTTGCCCATATACTCGACGCGGACTTCGTCTAACGCAGTCGGTGAATCTGCGGCCGCAATGGCCGATTCAGCCTGCTCAACAATTTGCTCTAGCTGCATCGTATCCCTCAACAACACAAGATAAATAATAAAGGCGCTATAATAGCGAATTTTCAATGAAAAAGGGAGCCAATTGGCTCCCTTCTGAATCTGTTTATTCTAACCAATAAAGGTCTTGAATAATTACAGTGCGCCTTTTGCTTTCTCAACCAAAGCGGCAAAACCGTTTTGATCATGAACAGCGATATCGGCTAAGATTTTACGATCGATTTCAATAGATGCTTTTTTCAGACCATTGATAAAGCGGCTGTAAGACAGACCGTTTTGACGAGCCGCAGCATTGATACGAACAATCCATAATTGACGGAATTGACGTTTCTTGTTGCGACGGTCACGGTATGCGTATTGACCTGCTTTAGTTACTGCCTGGACCGCTACGCGATAAACGCGACTACGGGCACCATAATAACCTTTCGCCTGCTTCAGGACTTTTTTGTGACGCGCTCTCGCGATTACACCACGTTTTACTCGTGCCATTTGCTATCTCCCCTTATGCGTACGGTAACATGCGAGCGACTAATTGAACGTCGGCCTCATGGACCATGTTCTTCGCGCGAAGCTGACGCTTACGCTTAGGGCTCTTCTTAGTCAGAATGTGACGCAAGTGAGATTGCTTGCACTTAAAACCACCAGAAGCAGTCTTCTTAAAGCGCTTGGAAGCGCCTTTGTTCGATTTCATTTTTGGCATGAAATTAAACTCCGCATTGTTGATAAAAGTGTGAAAGGGTGAGCCTGACAATCAGACTACTTGTAAACCACGATCACTTCTTGTTGGGTGCCAAGACCATAATCATCTGGCGCCCTTCGGCACGTCTTGGGAACGACTCAACAATTGAGATTTCTTCTAAATCGTTTTTAACGCGATTCAGCAATTCAATGCCCAACTCTTGGTGTGCCATTTCCCGGCCACGGAAACGGATAGTGACTTTGGTTTTGTCACCTCCCTCGAGGAAACGACGCAGGTTGCGCAGTTTTACCTGGTAGTCGCCCTCATCAGTACCAGGTCGGAACTTAACTTCCTTAACCTGAATCTGTTTCTGTTTTTTCTTCTGCTCTTTCTGTTCTTTACTCTTTTCAAAGAGGAACTTGCCGTAATCCATCAATCGGCAGACGGGTGGTTCTGCGTTAGGGCTCATCTCCACCAAATCAACACCAGCTTCTGCTGCTGCATCAAGAGCCTCGTTAATACTGACGACACCAGCTTGTTCACCATCGGTTCCGATTAAGCGAACTTCATCAACGCCTGTAATTTGTTCGTTGATACGGTTTTTATCTGCAGCTTTCTGAGTTCTTTTTCCGCCTTTAATGGTTTATTCCTCCAAACAATTAATCAATTTTGCGAGTACGGACTTCGTCCTCTACACGAGTAATGAAGTCTTCTAACGGGAATTTGCCCAAGTCTTCACCACCACGTGTACGTACCGCAACCTCACCAGCTTCGACTTCTTTATCGCCGACAACCAGTAAATAGGGAACACGTTTTAATGTGTGTTCACGGATTTTAAAGCCTATCTTCTCATTTCTCAAGTCGGCTGATGCACGAATTCCCTTTTCGTTCAGGGTTTTGACAACTTTTCGCACATAATCGCTTTGATTATCCGTGATATTCATTAACACAACTTGCGTTGGCGACAACCACAACGGGAAGTGCCCTGCGTACTCTTCAATGAGAATACCCATGAAACGTTCAAGTGAGCCCAAAATAGCGCGGTGAATCATAACTGGCGTGTGTCGCTCGTTATCTTCGCCCACGTAAGTCGCGCCTAAACGTCCTGGCAACGCAAAATCAAGCTGTATTGTACCACATTGCCAAGCTCTGCCCAGACAATCGAACAAAGTAAATTCTATTTTCGGGCCATAAAAGGCACCTTCACCCGGTAAATAAGAAAAATCAATGTCATTATTTTTCAAAGCCTGAGCTAGTGCAGTCTCTGAGCGGTCCCATGTCGCATCATCACCTAAGCGCTTTTCAGGGCGGGTTGAAAGCTTCACATCAATGTTCTCGAAACCAAAGGTTTTGTAGGTTTCGTACACCATCCTGATACAACCCGCGACCTCTTCCTGAATCTGCTCTTCGGTACAAAAAATGTGTGCATCATCTTGTGTGAAACCACGAACACGCATCAGACCATGCAAAGCACCTGAAGGTTCATTACGGTGACAACTGCCAAATTCCGCCATACGTAACGGTAAGTCGCGGTAAGACTTTAAGCCTTGATTAAAAATTTGAACATGGCCCGGGCAGTTCATCGGCTTTACTGCGTATTCCCGGTTTTCCGATGAAGTGGTGAACATCAGCTCAGAGAACTTTTCCCAGTGGCCCGATTTTTCCCACAACACCCGGTCCATCATCATTGGACCTTTCACTTCCTGATATTCGTACTCGCGCATTTTTTCGCGAATGTAGGTTTCTAACTCACGGAAAATAGTCCAGCCATTGTGATGCCAAAACACCATACCCGGAGCTTCTTCCTGCCAATGGAATAAATCCTGAGCTTTAGCAATTTTACGGTGATCGCGCTTTTCTGCTTCTTCCAAACGCTGCAAATAGGCTTTTAACTGCTTCTTATCTGCCCAGGCCGTACCGTATATACGCTGCAGCATTTTGTTGTCAGAGTCACCACGCCAGTATGCGCCGGCCATTTTCATAATTTTAAAATGTTGGCAAAATTTCATGTTTGGCACATGAGGGCCACGACACATGTCGACGTATTCTTCGTGATGATAAAGCCCCGGGTTGGCATCGGTTGGGATGTCTTCGTCCAGGATCTCTATTTTATAAGGTTCATGGCGTTCTACGAAAGTTTCACGGGCTTCTTTCCAACTGACCTTTTTCTTAATAACGGCATATTCCGTTTTAGCCAGCTCTTTCATCCGCTTTTCAAGCTTTTCCAGGTCTTCCTGAGTGAAAGTGTGATCAACGTCGATGTCGTAGTAAAAGCCATTATCGATGACCGGACCAATAGCCATTTTCGCATCTGGCCACAGCTGTTTTACCGCGTGCCCCATTAAATGAGCACAAGAGTGACGAATAATGTGTACGCCGTCGTCATCTTTTGGTGTCACAATTTCAATGCGAGCGTCGTGCTCGATGACTTCACAGGCATCAACCAGCTCACCGTCAATACGGCCAGCGACCGTTGCTTTAGCAAGGCCAGCGCCAATATCGGCAGCCACTTCCATAATGCTTACGGGTTTATCGAATTCGCGTTGACTTCCGTCAGGGAGAGTAATTACAGGCATGAAACTTCCTTTCCAACCAGTGGTGACACCTACCAAGTGCCACGTGCTCTATTTTTGGTTTTAACTGTTCTATAGAAAAAACCTACGAAATTTTTTGCGTTCGGTACCATCGAACGCGAGACGCTACTATAATCGACCGCTTACATTTGAGCAACCGCCGAGCCTGTTTTGACATCAGACATTGCCGGAGAATTGACCGGGCAACTTGCCGCTTTATTGGCCGCCAGTTTTTGGGCTGTCGCCACGCTGCTGTATCACCGCGCCGGTAGTCATTTCTCGCCCTTACAAATGAATTTGGTTAAAGGCGTCATTGCAACTCCCCTGCTTTTGATTGTGAGCCTGTTACTAGGTAACTCGCTGGAACTCAATTCCGGCCTTTGGTTACTTGCCCTAAGCGGCATTATAGGTATTACCATTGGCGACAGTTGTTATTTTGCCGCTCTGCGCCGTTTAGGCCCCTGGCACGCTATGTTACTGGAGTACCTGGCACCGCCACTGGCTGCATTCATGGCCTGGTTATTCTTGAATGACGGTCTATCCACCATTGAAATTACCGGTGCAGTCATAACCTTAAGCGGCGTTCTGTGGGTCGTTACAGAAAAAGCCCCTGACAAACAACCTGCGCTTTCGTTATCCGGTATCTTTTTCGGTTGCGGCGCGGCGCTCTGTCAGGCCACCGGGTTAGTCATGGCTTTTGCGGTACTAATGCAGTCGAATGTTAACGCTATTGATGCGGCATTTGTGCGTCTTGCCGCAGGGTCTTTGTTGCTTGCCATAATTGTCGGGCTTTCAAAGCGAGGCGCGTACAACGCAATCATAAAACAAGTTCGCTCTATCAATCCGTTGCCACTGCTCGGCGCCATTGTATTCGGTACATTTCTGGCTATTTGGCTACAGCAAATTTCAATCGCCAATATCAACCCGGGCCTTACCCAAACCTTGCTATCTACCGCACCACTCTTTTTAATACCGATATCTTTACTGAAAAAACAACGAATTACCCCACGTTCTATAGCCGGAGCCCTAATCTCATTGGGCGGAATCAGTATTTTATTTCTATAGTAAGACGTAGAACCTTATTTCGTTGAGGATGCGAGGATAAACACTGACATCCCGGCAAAGGAGTTACCAATGAACGAAGAAAACTTACAAAGTGTGTCGGTGAAATGCCCGCACTGTGGTCACAATACTTTTTTGGATATTGACGCATCGGAGGGAAATCAGGACTATCAGGAAGAGTGTTCCGCCTGCGGTGACCTCATTCATGTTCAGTTACAGGTTGATGAAGTTAACCAACAGGCGCGCGTTAAAGTAGACGGCAACGACGAACAGTTTTACTGACGTTTAGCCAGCACCCGCTCAACGGTTTCAACAATAGTGATGGTTTGCTGATCAAGTTCAATGTTCAAACTGTCACCCACCTGCGTTGATTCTAAGTTGGTTAAGCGCAACGTTTCAGGAATTAAGTGCAGACTAAAGTAATTTGCGTCTACCTGACCTACCGTCAAACTCGCTCCATTAACTGCAATAAACCCTTTGGCAAACAAATACGGCGTGTATTGCTCCGGGAGTTCTATCCACATAGCGACATTATTGCCGGACGTATCAATTTTAGCCACTTTGCCCTGACAATGAATATGACCGGAAACCGCGTGCCCGCCAATTTCATCGCCTACTTTAAGCGACCGCTCCAGGTTCACCGTATCCCCCTCGCTTAACAACCCCAGGTTCGTTAATCGCAAAGTTTCATCAATAACGTCAAAGTGCACCTGGGTATCATTAAACTCAACCACAGTTAAACAGCAACCATTTATCGCAATACTTGCACCAATGGCCAAATTTTGTAGAAATTGAGGTTCAGTTTTAATGACCAAGTGTCGAAAAGATCCTTGGTCAGAGACTGAAAATATCGTAGCTTGGGTTTGGACAATACCGGTAAACATCGATAAAACCTTGTTGCAAGGAATAAAATAATGAAGCGAAGTGTACTGATTTTCAGGCCTTTTGGCTATGTGTTAGTGGTCTTAGGATTATCTGCCTGCTCAGATGATCCCGGACTAACAGAGTACGCCGATAAGCTGAATAACCAAGTTCACAGTACACTCAACCTGCCTGCTCAAACGATACAGGCACCTAAGCCTCAACTGCAGTACCCTGCTAAACGCGATTTAACGCATAATATTGAGCGAACCAGCATGGGGTTACTGGACAGTCTGCAGCTTAATCATTGCCAGTTAGGCCAGTTGATTGCCGAAAACAACAGCTCGCTGGGCAGGCTAAAAAATGGATTCAGCCGCTACCATGCTGACCTGACAATGATTCAGGCACTCAATGAATGCATTGAACACCCTGATTCAACCGGCGTTAAAGACAAATTAAAAGAAGCTCTGGCGCATAAAGAGTCACAGCTTAAGAACAGCCTGGCGAACGCCTTTGCCCGCGACGACGGGCTCAGAAAAGCTCTGTCAGTAGGCAATAATTCGTTACCCAAAATACACGTTACCGAATACAACTACGCGGTAAATGCACTGGAACGTTTCACCCGCATACTGGAACGCTGGAGCTACACAAAAAAAGCGGATGACCCGGCAGAACTCATAAAAATGCTTGGCCGTTTAGAGCGTAGTAATTACCTTCCCGACCTTTACCGCACTATGCTGGACTACTCCTATAAATTGGAGAAAATGACCGAACTTCTGCCTGAAATTCCGCAATCGGTTTACTGCCAAAATGACCAAGTACCCGATAAAGCTCTGGAGCTGAAAAAAGCTTTTAACGCCATTTATATTGAAGAAATGCAAGGCGACATAGCGGAAATTATCGAACAGCATCAGCGTTTACTGATGACTCTTGAAAGTCTCGAAGGCATAGCACCTCAGCCCGAGTTAAAGACCTACATTGCAGAGTTGGGTACGCTCAGTAAAAAGCTCACCGATGCATCAGTGCATTTTGTTCGCCCGTGGCAGAGGTTTTACAGTGCCTGTGACTTTACGCCGGGCCTGGATTAAACGTAGCTGACTCAATTTACTGGCGCCGACTTTACGCTTACAGATGCCATATTTTAGTCAGACTGGGGTGTGGCTTACCTTGCTCTTTTTCATGAATTTCATTGATAACGTAGCGTAAACCAAGAAATACCCAGAGCCAGAAAGCCGCAAACAGTGTACCAACCATAATAACGATGACCGATGAACGCATCAAAATATCCACATGCAGAATATTAAACCCAAGCTGCGCGATGATACCCGCTATTCCGGCAAGAAAAAGAAGCCCGGCAAACGCCCGTATTACTCGTAAAAAATTTAACATGAAACCTCCTGAGTCTTTGCCGATTTCCCCCCTATCCCCTTTTATTGAAGCCGAAAAAGAAAATTTGAGCAAATTCAACGGGACTTAAGCGCAACACCTCTGGCTCTGTATTGAATAGAATTTCGACAAACAAATGGGTTTCATAAAAAATCACTTGCACCTGTTAGCGCAAATCACTAATATACCGCCCGTCTTAACGACACTTCTAAAATGTGCGTCCGTAGCTCAGTTGGTTAGAGCGCTGCCTTGACATGGCAGAGGTCGGTAGTTCGAGTCTACTCGGACGCACCATTTGAAAATCTCTCTCAAGTCTTCTAAATTCAATACTTTCAGCACGTTAAACTTTTCACATAGAAGTTGACTCATGCATGACTAATTCGGGCATCATACTGGTAGCGTCAGCGGCGCTTTTCTGGGGTTTGTCGGGCGGAATTGCCGGTATTCTCATCAACAATGACTGGGATGCCCTGTTAATCTCTTTCTACCGCGGCGCAATTGGATTAGTATTTGTGCTTATTTGGCTGGCACTGAGTCCTCGATACAGCGGTCTGGCCAATAGTCGGTTATGGCTATGGGCCGTCATTGCAGGGCTGGGTGTAGCCGGTAACTTCGGTTTTTACTTCTTTAGTATTTCCGAAAGCAACGTTGCGGTTGCTGCAACCCTTATGTATTGCGCGCCAATATTTGTTTACCTCATTTCTTTTGCGCTCAAGCTGGAAAGCCCAACGCTCGTAAAATGGGCAGCAATTGCGTTAGTTATGGTGGGTGTTGTGCTGCTGACCCGTGTTTATCAAATGGAAGGGAACAGTATTACCCTGCTGGGTGTGGCAACGGGGTTACTCTCAGGACTGTCCTTGGCTCTTTTTATCTTCGGCTTTAAATACGCCACTCAGCACGGCAGCCCGCAGGCCATTCTTAGCATTGCTTTTTTAACCCTTGTTGTGGTGCTGGGTGTTCTGATAGATCCGGCAGAAGCAGCTCAGGTGCCAGGTTCGGTCGACTGGCCCCTATTTGCCATTATTGGGGTGCTTGGCGGCGGTGCATCCTTTATTTTGTATCTTATTGGCTTACGAAGAACACCACCGGCCTTAGCCTCTATTGTGGCCACAATAGAGCCCGTCACGGCTTCGCTTTTCGGCGTAATTGTTTTAGGTGAAATACTGGCTTACTCACAAGTATTAGGCATGCTGCTTATTCTTGTCACTGTCACTGCTTTGGGTGTTTATTCCGGTAAAGAGTCTTCTGATTAAACGGATTATCGCACTACCTTTTGTCCAAAGCCTGTTACAATACGCCAAGAAACTTAAACCGAAAGTAGCCTCTTAATGCCTGACCAGACTCCAGCAAAAACAGCCGAAATTACTCAATTTAATCAGCTAGACTTAGCGCCAGCCTTAATCTCCAGACTGAATGAAATTGGTTATGAACAAATGACGCCAGTTCAGTCATTAAGCTTGCCAGTTATTCTGGATAATGCGGATGCGGTTGTACGAGCCAATACCGGTTCAGGAAAAACAACGGCTTTTGCGCTGGCTCTGCTGTCCAAGTTGAATACTAAAAGCTTTGCCCCACAGGCGTTAGTGCTTTGTCCTACACGCGAATTAGCTCATCAAGTTGCCGAAGAAGTTCGTAACTTAGCTAAATCTATGACGAACATAAAAGTATTAACCTTATGTGGTGGAGAGCCAAGCCGCATCCAGACAAGCTCTCTTGAGCATGGCGCTCATGTACTGGTTGGAACTCCCGGACGTGTACTTGACCACCTTGAGCAACGAAATGTTGATTTGTCCGCGCTGAACACCTTTGTTCTGGACGAGGCTGACCGTATGCTCGAGATGGGGTTTCAGGAGAGCCTGAGCGCTATTGTTAAGCATATTCCTAAAGCGCGACAAACCCTGTTATTTAGTGCGACTTATCCAAAGAATATCGCGGCTTTGGCTGAGCAGGTAACAACCAAAGCGACCAATATTAATGCGATTCAGGAAGCAGCAAGACCCAGAATTAAACAACACTTTTATGCAATGAACAACGAAGACAGCGCACAACTGGTTATGAGCGTGTTAACGGAGCAGCAGCCAGAAAACTGTCTTGTTTTTTGCAACACAAAGAACGAAGTTAAGGACATACTCAGTACGCTGCAGGCAAATAAATTCAGCGTGTTAGCTTTGCATGGAGAGCTTGAACAAAAAGACCGTGATCAGGCAATTATACAATTCAGTAACGGCAGTGTGCGGGTACTTGTAGCAACCGATGTCGCCTCTCGCGGGTTAGATATTGCTGAGCTCGACTTGGTTGTTAATGTTCATATGGCTCACGATTTAGATACCCATACCCACCGTATAGGCCGTACCGGCCGTGCCGGAAAAGAAGGTATGGCTATAACCTTAGTTTCCGCACAGGACGACTATAAAATGCGACTGCTGGAAGAGACTTTCGCCGAGCCCATTCAGATACAATCTGCACCAAACTTACCTGGCATTAAACCTCTGAAAGCGACTATGACAACGCTGCAAATAAGTGGCGGAAAGAAAGATAAGTTAAGACCAGGTGACATTGTCGGAGCACTAACCAGAGACGATGTTCTGAGTGCAGACGATATTGGAAAAATAAAGCTGGAAAGTACGTTTGGTTTTGTTGCCGTACATTCTCGTTTGGCAAAACACGCATTAGGTCTTATTAGTAACAATAAGATAAAGGGTAAGAAGTTTCGCGCAAAACTGCTTTAAATAATTCAGAGAATAAATAAAAAAACGGTGGCGTTTTACCGCCACCGTTTTCACTTCTACTTTCCTGAGCTCAGATTTTATTTCAGATCAAAACGATCTAACTGCATGACTTTCGTCCATGCCTGAACAAAGTCACCAACAAACTTCTGGTCTGCATCACTCATTGCATAAACTTCTGCAACAGCACGCAATTCAGAGTTCGAACCAAAAATCAGGTCAACCGGCGTTGCTGTATATTTCTGCTCTCCGGTTTTACGGTCGTAACCTTCGTAGATAGCTTCATTGTCCGATGACTGCTTCCATTCGTTATCCATGCTTAGCAGGTTAACGAAAAAGTCATTACTTAATGTACCCGGCTTGTCAGTAAACACACCATGGTCACTGCCATCATAGTTAGCATCTAAAGTACGCAAACCACCGACTAATACAGTCATTTCCGGTACGGTTAAGGTTAACTGGTCAGCTTTATCGACCATGTGCTGAGCTGGCGGCACTCGGTTACCTTCAGCATAATAGTTGCGGAAGGCATCGGCTTTAGGTTCAAGGAAAGAAAACGAATTAACGTCGGTCATTTCCTGAGACGCGTCTGTGCGGCCCGGCTCAAACGGAACGGTCACATCATAGCCAGCGTCTTTCGCTGCTTTTTCAATAGCCGCTGCACCACCAAGAACAATAACATCAGCTAACGACACTTGCTTGTCGCCTGATAGCTCATCATTAAAGTCTTCCTGAACACCCTTCAATGTATTTAGCGCTTTCTTAAGTTCAGTTGGGTTATTCGCTTCCCAGCTCACCTGAGGCTCTAATGCAATACGAGCGCCATTAGCACCACCACGCATGTCAGTACCGCGGAAGCTTGATGCCGATGCCCAGGCTGTACGTACTAACTGAGGGACAGAAAGACCAGAGTCCAGAATTACCGCTTTAAGCTGCTCAATTTCACCATCGTTAATCAGCTCAAAGTCCACTTCAGGGATAGGATCTTGCCATAGAAGATCTTCCTGCGGAGCCATATCGCCAAGATAACGCTGCTTAGGACCCATATCACGGTGTGTCAGCTTGAACCAGGCTTTAGCAAAGGCCAATTCAAACTCTTTAGGGTCTTCGTGGAAGCGCTTAGCGATTTTACGATACTCAGGGTCCTCTTTTAATGAGAGGTCTGTCGTAAACATAATAGGCGCATGGCGTTTACCTTCAACGTGCGCGTCCGGCACCAGTGCTGACGCCTGACCGTCAACAGGGATCCACTGAATAGCGCCTGCAGGACTCTTTGTCTGTTCCCACTCAAAACCAAACAAGTTATCCAGGTACTGAGTTGTCCATGCGGTTGGATTCACTGACCACGCACCTTCTAAACCACTGGTGATGGTGTCTTCAGCATTGCCCTTGCCACATTTGTTTTTCCAGCCCAGCCCCTGCTCTTCAACGCCTGCGGCGGCAGGTTCTGCACCTAAGCAGTCTTCTGGCTTGTGTGCGCCGTGCGCCTTACCAAAGGTGTGTCCGCCGGCAATTAAGGCGACCGTTTCTTCGTCGTTCATTGCCATACGGCCAAAGGTGTCGCGTATATCTTTTGCTGCCAATAACGGGTCAGGCTTACCGTTTGGTCCTTCAGGGTTAACGTAAATTAAGCCCATCTGAACAGCTGCCAGAGGGTTTTCAAGTTCACGATCCCCTGAGTAACGTTCGCCACCGCCTAGCCATTCTTTTTCAGGCCCCCAGTAAACAATGTCGGGTTCCCATGCATCTTCGCGTCCACCGGCAAAACCGAAGGTTTCAAACCCCATAGATTCAAGTGCAACGTTACCGGTTAACACCATTAAATCAGCCCAGGAAATATTCTTTCCATACTTCTGCTTAACCGGCCACAATAGGCGGCGCGCTTTATCCAGACTGACATTATCCGGCCAGCTGTTCAAAGGTTCAAAACGTTGCTGAGCGCCTGCGGCACCACCACGGCCGTCCTGAACCCGATAAGTTCCGGCTCCGTGCCAGGCCATACGAATAAAGAAAGGACCATAATGCCCATAATCGGCCGGCCACCAGTCCTGATCCGATGTCATTAATTCTTCAATGTCTTTTTTGACTTGCTCTAGATCAAGCTGACTGAAAGCCTCAGCGTAATCAAAATCATCGCCATAAGGGTCTGACTCCGGGCTGTGTTGACGTAGAGGCTCTAAATTGAGCTTATTTGGCCACCAAAACTCGTTCGACTTAGGCTCATGAGAGTTCATCTCGTAAGATGGGTTTTCCTGGGCATTGGCAACACCCGATCCCACGGAAAGCGATATCGCAATCGTTACAGTAGAAAGTAAAGGTACTGTTTTATTAAACATGATTAATTACCCTTTTTGTTAGACACAGTAAGTGCGCTATTAATATAGACTAAACGCGGTGTTTTTGGGGGCTCAGATAGATTCGAAAAATAGATTGAGCTAATCGGATAGTCAGCTTTAACGACAAGAATGATTTGAAAAGTGTTAAGAAAGGTTAAAGATTAAGGTAAAAACGAAGAACCGCATATATACCTATTACAGAGTCATTTGTTAATACGGTGTGGGTTTTCATCATGATTAAATACAAACAAAACTACTTAACACTCTGCTTGTGTACTGCCTTAACGTCTTTTGCCTTTTCCGCGCAAATATCTGCAACTCCCCTTCAGCAGGAAGAAAATGAAACAGACGAAGAGTCTATGGAAAAAATTACCGTTATTGGTAGCAATATCAGCGGCGCTCAGGCAGCCGGAAGGCTTCCTGTTACTACCCTGAATGCGGACGACATAACCAATACAGGCGCGGTAACCGGAGACGAACTGCTCCGCTCTATTCCCCAAATTGGCGACATTAGCTTTAATAATGAACGGGCAATTGGTGGTGTTAACGACGCCCGTGGCGATGTCGCCTCAATTAACTTAAGAGGTATAGGGACCGGTAATACATTAACCTTACTGAACGGCCGTCGACTGGTTCTTCATCCGGGCACCCAGACTGAAAATTTCGTGCCCGTCACTACCGTCAACTCAAATACCCTACCGGTTTCTGGTTTAAGACGGCTGGAAGTGCTTCGGGACGGTGCTTCCGCTCTTTACGGGACTGACGCTGTAGCCGGTGTCGTAAATTATGTTTTGAAAAAAGATACCACTCAAAGCCAGTTAAAACTCAATGCGGGAAATGCCGCTGGTACCTCAATGCAGCAATACTTGGTCAGTGGTTCTACCGGGCTGTTCTTTAACGATGATAAAAGCCATTTAAGTCTCTCTTTCGCTTACTACACCCGCGACGAGATAGGCGCTAACGAACGTTCCTACTCAGCCAGCGAAGACCGTCGCTTTAATGACAGAATACCGGACGAGTTTATAGGCGACACACAACTGGATAACCGCTCATTGTCCAGCCCCTGGGCCATTTTTGACGGTGAAAACATCGGCCGCTTTCATATACGCCCGGAATCTATGGGTGAATGCTTCCAGAGCTTATCCGACGGTGTATGTGCCGCCGAAGGTTCTATCCCAAGAGACATGCGCTATGACTCGGCTCTTGAGGATCAGAGCATGACCTCTGCAATTGATCGAGCGAATTTGTTTGCTTATTTTACCCACAAACTTTCACCGGGTCTGGAGTTTTTCGGCGAAGCTTTATATTACGAAGCCATCTCGAAGCGTCGGCGAGAACAAAACGCTAACTTAACCGCACAGCGTTTTACCATAAGTGAAGACGCTGCATACAACCCTTTTGGCGAAACCGTCACTCTGCGTAACATCCGCCCAATGGATGTTGGCCCCAGAAGGATTGAAGTCGAAGACTCTAGTTACCGCGTGCTGGGAGGGTTAAAGGGTTACTCAAATCAATGGGAGTGGGAATCAGCCTTGCTTTATTCCCGGGCTGACACTCTGGATACCGGATACAACAGAATTCGGGTTAGTGCACTGCAACAAGCGATTAACTCAACCAATATCGACGAAGCTTATAACCCTTTTATTGGTGGAGATCCAAATAATTTAAATAGCGGAACCTCAGTCTATAATTCACCGGAGGTGATAGCCGGACTGACCGAAGACATTACTCGTGACAGCTCTACCGAACTTGCTCTTTGGGACTTTAAACTGTCCAATCCCGCATTGGCAAACTGGTATGCCGGAGATATAGGCATTGCCGCCGGTGTTGAGTATCGTTACGAATCTTACGCTGATGATCGTCACCCCCTACTTGATGGTTCTAATCCATTTTACGATCAAATTACCGGCGAACTAATGACAAACTCGGACGTACTGGGTAGCAGCTCAACGCCCGATGCTGAAGGAAGTCGCAATGTTTTTTCGGCCTACGCCGAACTCTTAGTCCCCTTGCATCAAACCTTCGATATGCAGTTAGCATTTCGTTATGAAAAGTTTTCTGATGTAGGCAGCGTCACCAAGCCAAAAATTGCGCTTAGCTGGTTGCCTGCTGAATGGCTGCAGCTGCGTGCGTCCTATTCCGGTGGTTTCCGCGCGCCTAACCTGCCTCAGGTAGTTGAGGAAAGCGTCTCCCGCACCAATACCAGAACCGATCCGGTAATCGACGATCGCTATGGGATAACTGAAGTTCGGGGCGGTAATAGTGAGCTTACTCCTGAAGACGATGAGATTTATAACTTTGGTATTGCGGTTACACCTTTTGAAAATTTCCTTATTACGATAGACCGCTGGACGATTGAGCAAGAAGGCGTTGTTGGAATTTTAAATAGCCAGACTCATCTACTTTACGATTCCCTGTTACGCTCACAAGGCGAATCTAACCCTGCAGTTATACGCAACGACGACTTAGAAGTGGTTTACGTCAATAACCAATACGATAACTTAGAGGTTCGTGAAATTTCAGGGACAGATATAAGTATGAGCTACGAAGTAAATACGGAAGCACTTGGACGGTTTAACCTGTCTGTAAATGCCGCTCATTTGCGTAAATTTATGCAAACACCTGACCCAATAAGTGCCATTGTTTTAGAGGCACAAGAAAACGGTAACCCTGCGGTGCCTATTGACATACCGGTGGTTGGCGCCGGTGACTTAAGACAGATAAACGGTAACCCCAAATGGCGTTCCTTTGCTCAGCTTAACTGGGATTTAGGGAACTGGGGCGCAGGCATTCGGGTCAACTATATTGATGACTTTTATGAAACAAGCGTAACAACATCTTCAGGTGAAATGATGCCAATTGATAGCTGGACAACAATGGATATCTACCTTGATTACCACTTTACTCAGAAGTCTCTTGATGGCTTAAGCCTGCGGCTAGGCGCACGTAACCTTGCAAATAAAAAGCCCCCAATTGCAGATGAAAGCTTTGGTTACTTTTCCGATGTTCACTCGAACCGTGGGCGCTATACATACGCAACCTTATCATGGGCATTTTAGGAGAATAGATGCTTTCACTGGCCAGTGTCGCGTTATTTAGTCAGTTATCGCTTCAACAACCTGAGGAAGTAGACAGAGAGCCGAAGGACTGCTCTTTTGAGAAAGTCGATTTTACAACCAACTTCGCTGTCGGCCGTCTGCATCATTGTGAAAAAACCGATGAAAACCACTACAGTCTGTACCTTGAGCCAGAAAGAGAGAAAATTAATCCTAGTCCTTGGTATGCCTTTGCCGTCGAGAACCTGACTGAAGAGAGTCAAACCATTGATATCACACTGGTCGCCAGTGAAGGGGTATCTCGTTATAAGCCTAAACGCAGCGCAGGAGACGATATGTGGCATCCCATCCCCTTCTCGGAAGGTGATGGCTGGCTTCAGTTTGAGCTGACGCTATCGGCGCAAACAAAAGAGCTTATCGCCGGGCAGGAGATCATCGATAACGTCCATTACATTGAGTGGCTTAGTAGCTTAATTAAAGAGCCGCAACAATCGGAAGTTATTTCTCTGGGGGTTTCTAGTGAAGGCCGCAACTTAGCGGCCTTAGAACACAAAGTGAAATCCAGCGACAAGTGGATAATACTTATTGGCCGTCAACACCCGCCAGAGGTAACTGGAGCACTTGCCCTGCTCCATTTTGGTGAGCTTTTATTCAGCGACGAAGCTTACGTGGTTAAGTTTCGTCAAAAGTACAATATATTACTGGTTCCTAACATGAACCCGGACGGCGTCTATCATGGCAACTGGCGGTTAACCGCAGCTGGCATCGATATGAACCGCGACTGGAAAAACCAAACGCTTCCGGAAACCCAGGCCTTAACCAACTACCTTGAAAAGCTCGTAGAAAACGGTGGTCAAATAGAGTTTGCGATAGACTTTCACTCCACTCACCGTAATGTCTTTTACACTATGCCTAAAGACTATGAGTCACCAAGTGGTGTCCCTTTAAGAAACCCACAACGAGTTTATGACTGGATTGAAGAGATAGCCGAAATGGTCGATTCAGTGGAACTCGAATATCGACCGGGTGACCATCCTGAAAGCGGTGTTTTTAAACAATTTATAGCTGATGAATTCGCCGCTCACGCCGTCACCTATGAAGTCAGTGACAGCGAAGACCGAAATAACATTAAAAGAGTTGCGGAAGCCGCTCTCATTTCCCTGGTGAACCGCCTAGATTAAAGGTTTCGTAAAGTTCATTGCTGCCTGTCGTTGGTGTCGCTATTTTTTAACGCAGGGTAGCCATTTGGTTATCTCTGCTTAGCGACTCTCAACAAAGGAAGTATTATGAAGAAAACATTAATTGCAATTGCATTGATTGGAACTTCAACTAGCGCATTAGCGGATTCTCCTAACTGGAATAAGCTTCAGGCTTCGTACATTGACACCGATATCGAAACGCCCATTGACGAAGATATCTCAATGGACGGATATGCCGTATCGGGGTCACTATCGCTGAATGAGTCCATTTTTATCTTGGCTAACTTCGACTCTGTTGGCGATGAATCGGAATTCGGCGATGTCGACTTAGACTCGCTTAACGCCGGCATCGGGTTCAATCATGGCATCACAGAGTCCACCGATATTTTCGCAACCGTCACCTACGAAAAGCTTGAACTTGTAGGCTCTGTTGACGACATCGGCTCTGAGTCATTTGATGAATCTGGATACGGTGCAGGATTAGGTGTTCGCTCAATGATCACAGACTTTTTTGAGTTGTCAGTAAAAGCTGATTACCTGGACATTGATGATGAAAATGCCATTCGTTACGATGCTTCAGCATTCTTTCATTTGACTGAAAACCTGTCTCTTGGGGTTGGCTACAAACTTTACGATCTCGATGAAATTGATCAGGACATTGATACTGTCGCAGCAACAGTCCGGTACAGTTTTTAATACTACGATGATTCCCCTAAACGCTGACGTGCGCCTCGGTATAGCGCACGTCAGTATCCTTCCTAATTAAATTTAATTCTCTAATCTATTATTTTTACAGCAAAAAACCGATCTAACTTTGAGAAATCTGCGTAGCTCTCTATACTCTAGTAATGAATTTAGAATAAACGTTTAAATTCAAGGCGGTAAAATGCCTACTTCTATAAAGGGGAGAGCTAATGTCCAAAAAAGAAGAAGAAGTGCTCCGCGGAGATAAAGATCTCGAGCGTGAGCGTAAAGCTAACGACCCAATGATTCCTGATGGTGAAGTCAATCCAATCAATACCGATTATCAAGTAGGACAAGACAACGTTGTGATGAAATTCGGGCCTTTTGGTCTAGATTTTCATAATCGCGTATTTGCCATTTCAGGACTGGCAATTGTTGCCTTTGTCTTCATAACCTTAATGTTTCAAAATCAGGCTGAACCTGTATTTACAAGCACCAAAGACTGGCTGACAGCCAATCTCGATTGGTTCTTTATTGGAGCGGCCAATATATTTGTAATCCTGTGTTTGTTTCTAATTTTTTCCCCGCTCGGTAATGTCCGTCTGGGGGGTACCGAGGCCAGCCCCGATTTTTCTTATTTAGGCTGGTTTTCTATGTTATTTGCCGCCGGTATGGGCATCGGACTCATGTTCTATGGGGTTTCCGAACCAATAACCCACTTCAGTACCGCCCTGGCTGGTACTGAAACAAATGCCGACGGTATACGCACCGACTGGGCACCTCTTGCTGGTGCCGGTGGCGATGAAGCCGCGGCAATGAAGCTGGGCATGGCTGCTACGATTTTCCACTGGGCACTGCACCCATGGGCAATCTATGCGGTACTAGCGCTAGGGCTCGCTTTATTCTCTTTCAACAAAGGGTTACCGCTTACTATTCGCTCAATTTTCTACCCTATTTTGGGTGAGCGGGTATGGGGCTGGCCAGGTCATATCATCGATATTGTAGCCATACTGGCAACCTTGTTTGGCTTAGCAACGTCACTTGGCTTGGGTGCTTCCCAGGCAGCGTCCGGCTTTAATTTCTTGTTTGGCTGGAGTGAGGGAACCACAACACAGGTTCTGCTAGTTATCGGTATTACCGCTGTCGCACTAGTATCCGTGCTTGCAGGACTAGAGTCTGGCGTTCAGCGTTTATCGCAAATCAACATGACATTAGCCGCGATTTTAATGTTGTTCGTCATTATTGTTGGTCCGACGGTCGCGATTCTGACTGGCTTTGTCGATAACCTCTATAACTACGTTGTAAACTTACCGGCCTTGTCCAATCCAGTTGGTCGTGAAGACTTAAACTTTTCTCAAGGCTGGACGTCTTTCTACTGGGCCTGGTGGATAGCATGGTCACCATTCGTGGGGATGTTCATTGCCCGTGTTTCACGGGGGCGTACTGTACGTGAATTCTTGATCTCAGTGCTGCTAATACCGTCTATAGCCTGTGTTTTTTGGATGAGTGTATTTGGTACCGCAGCTATTGAACAGTTTTTAGCTGGGGCCGAGAAAGTCGCGGAGGTTGATTTATCATTACAGCTGTTTGTGATGTTAGATGGCTTACCATGGACAGGCATTACCTCATTCGTGGGGATTATCCTTGTTATGGTTTTCTTCATTACCTCCTCTGATTCCGGTTCACTGGTTATCGATACCATCAGTGCCGGCGGTAAAGTCGAAGCGCCAGTACCTCAGCGTATCTTCTGGTGTACCTTTGAAGGGTTAGTCGCAATTGCCCTGATACTGGGCGGTGGTTTAGTTGCACTACAAGCCATGGCCGTTTCAGCGGGCTTACCTTTCACTCTTGTTCTGCTGGCCGCGTGTGTCGCAGTCATTCAGGGCTTGCGCTCTGAACCAAGAGTTGGTAAAACCACAAAATAACCTACCACGAGCGACACCTCTGGGTGTCGCTCACTTTCTAAGGTGCTTATATGGAAGCTGAGCACGTCGAAATACTGAACTTCTTACGCAAATATTCTCCATTTAATGAGTTACCGGAAGAAGAGCTTCAATTAGCCGCTAAGAACACGTCAGTAGCATACTTCAAAGCAAAGACTCAGATATTAGAGTTTAATCAGCATATCGACTCTCTGCATGTCGTCAGAAGTGGGTCTATTGAGACCTACCACAAAGACGGTTCGCTGTTTAACCGGCTGGACGAAGGTGGTTTTTTCGGTGAAGCAGGTTTACTTCGTAAAGGCCGTGTCCGCTTTCCGGTCAGAACCATTGAAGACACATTACTTTACTACATTCCGGGCGAGCTCTTTAATCGCTTTTATGACGAATACGACTCTTTTGCCGACGCGGTGGAGGTTGAAGAACAACGCCGTGTTAGCCATGCGGTAAAAGAACACGAAAACCGCAACCGCACATTATCAGCCCGCGTCGAAACGTTAATTACACGCGAGCCTGTGGCCATCGACAAAAACGCATCAATACGTGAAGCCGCTGGTTTAATGACCGATGAGAAAGTATCGTCATTGCTTATTTACGACGGCGAAAAACAAGACAAACCTGTTGGCATAATCACCGACAAAGACTTGCGTAAACGTGTACTCGCCGTAGACAGAGATGCTTCCAGTCCGGTCTCTGACATCATGTCTGAAAATTTGATTTTCATTCAGCATAACAACCGCGTTTTTGAAGCGTTTTTAACCATGCTACGTACCAACCTGCACCACTTACCGGTATTACGCCAGCAGAAAGTGGTCGGCGTTATTGCTTTGTCTGACGTCGCACGACATGAATCGCAAAGTAGCTTATATGTTGTTTCCAGCATTTTTAAGCAAACCAGCATTGAAGAGCTCTCGCAGCTGGTGCCTGACGTGCATAGAAGCTTTGTGCGTATGGTGGAAGAAGACGCCAACTCACGCATTATTGGCTCGGCCATGGCTACTATTGGACGCAGCTTCAAACAGCGCCTATTAGAGTTAGCCGAAGAAAAATACGGACCGCCGCCGGTTCCCTACTGCTTTCTGGCGCTGGGTTCCATGGCTCGCGACGAACAAACCGTTGTGACGGATCAGGACAACGCCATGGTGCTGGATGACAGTTTTGATCCCAAACTACACGATGAATATTTTCTTAATATCGCGCAGTTTGTTTCCGATGGCCTGAATGCCTGCGGTTACACCTACTGCACTGGCGATATTATGGCAACAAACCCAAACTGGCGGCAGCCTCTTTCTAAATGGAAGCATTACTTTACCGACTGGATAGATAACCCATCGCCCGAAAAGTTACTGCAGTCCTCCATATTTTTTGATCTGGACGGTGTGGGTGGTGAAACCCGTTTCGCTAAAGAGCTGAATCAGCTTATTCGCAAAAAAGCACCGAAGAACAAACGATTCCTTGGCTCTATGGCTCGTAATGCATTGAATCGAACACCGCCGTTAGGCTTTTTTAAAGACTTTGTGATGGAAAAAGACGGCAAGCATCGTGACAGTATTAATACTAAGCGCCGTGGCACCGGTCCGGTTGCTGACTTGATTCGGGTACATGCTCTGGCCATTGGTGCGCAACGGCAGAATTCCTTTGCGCGGTTAGAGGAAATAATTGAGGCCAACGTTCTGCCGAAAGGTCGCGGCCCTGATTTACGCGACGCGCTTGAACTCATTTCTATGGTGCGAATTCGTCACCAGGCTTTAGCATTAGAAGCCGGAGATCCCCCCGATAACAATGTCGCACCGGAAGACTTATCAGATTTTGAGCGTAAAAACTTAAAGGACGCTTTTCAAATTCTTAGCAACGCGCAGAAATACCTGCGTTATAAGTATTCCGGGGCCTGATAATGTTGTATCTGCCGCCGGATGCTGAGAATAAACAACAGAAAAGCACCATTGACTGGCCAAAACGTTTTCAGGAGCTGGCCAAAACAGCCAAATACCCTGCCCTGAAAAAATACTATGAGGCGGGTATAGCTAGCAGCAGCTCTCCTATTAGCCATGTCCCTATGGTCGCAGTCGACTTTGAAACCACCGGGATGAACCCCGATAAGCACGGCATTATTAGCATTGCTGTTATACCCATGACGCTTGACCGAATCCACATGAGTCAGGCAAAACAATGGATTGTTAAGCCCCGAAGGCTACTAACCAATGAGTCAATTACCATTCACGGTATAACACACAGTGCCATTGAAAGAGCTCCCGACTTTTCCGAAATTATCGACCCGTTATTAGAAGCCGTAGCCGGAAAAGTTTGGGTGGTGCATTACAACGGCATAGAGCGCCCGTTTCTACAAGGTGCCTTTAAAGAGCGCCTAAAAGAAAGCATTCATTTTCCACTGATAGACACCATGGAAATTGAAGCGCGCTTTCATCGCCAGAAACGCAGTTTATGGGACAAGTTAACTGGTAAAGAGCGGGTGTCTATTCGTTTAAGTGATAGCAGAGATCGCTATAACCTGCCCTTCTATGCACCGCACGACGCTATGACTGACGCTCTTGCCTGCGGTGAGCTCCTGCAAGCACAAGTTGCTCACCACTTTTCAGCTGAAAAGCCTATTGGAGATATTTGGTTGCCTTAACTTCCAAACAGGAAGCTGTAATCTCTGTTACTAATGTTTGAGTCATAAGTTTACGTAAAAGTACTGGCATGTGCCTTTAATTCATGGCAGGTTTTAATGACTCATATAATTAAAATTAAACATTATCTAATGGTCTAAAAATGAAAAATATTCTTTTTCTTACGTCAATTGCCGTCGCAAGCTTTGCACCCTTTATCAGTTCTGCCCAGGTAGTAAAGCCTGCTCCACGCGTTAGTACTCAAGCTCAGGCTGAGTTTTTTGCGGCAATTAACGAGCACTGTGGCAACTCATACGCTGGCGAAGTAACGGTTGATACCCCTGCAAGTGAGGGCTTTGAAGGCCCGTTGATTATGCATGTGCGCAAGTGCGGTGATACTAAAATTGAAATCCCGTTTCACGTTGGGGACAACCATTCGCGCACCTGGATCTTAACGCAAACAGGGTCTGGTATTAGTCTTAAACATGATCATCGCAAGCAAGATGGCAACTATGATCCTTTAACCATGTACGGTGGTCATACTGTTGATAAGGGTCACTCGACAGCTCAATCTTTCCCTGCTGATGCTTACTCAAAAGAACTATTTATTGAACTGGGAGTGCCGCAGTCGAATACCAACATTTGGCAAATGTATATCCACGATGACACATTTACCTATCGTTTAATTCGCGAAGGCAGAGAGTTTCGGGTTGATTTTGACTTAACAGAAACCGTTGATACGCCACCAACACCCTGGGGCTATGCTGATTAATCTGAGTTTCTATCGCTCCAATGAGTATTTTCATTGTCGCGCTCTTCTTTTTCCATGAGCACTAAAGTGAGATAAATCTTAGTAGGCAGCGATAAAATAACGCCAATGGCGTTCATCGCTGCCCCTAAAATATACCCACGAAAGCCAATGTCATCATTGCCGAAGGTAACAACCAACACCACGTGACCTAATAATATTAGGCTGATGCCGGTGATCATAGCGGCTTTGAGCAGTTTGGCCTGCGTGGCGTCCTTCATTTACAGTACGTCACCAGGAATGCGAACCTTTCCTTCCATTAAGACCCGCGCGCTGCGGCTCATAATGGCTTTAATAGCAGTCCATTGGCCATTCACTTGTTTACATTCAGCACCGACTTGCAAGGTACCCGACGGGTGACCAAAGTTCACCATAGTACGGTCTTTGCCACCTGCAGCTAAGTTTACGGTAGTACCAGGAATTGCGGCGGCAGTGCCAATAGCAACAGCAGCGGTTCCCATCATGGCGTGATGCAATTTTCCCATCGACATCGCCCTTACCAGCAAGTCAACGTCATCGGCTTTAATGACCTTACCACTGGATGCCGTATAGTCTTTCGGCGCTGCGACAAAAGCCACTTTTGGGGTGTGCTGACGGTTAGCCGCTTCTGCAACATTACCAATTAGCCCCATTTTTACCGCGCCATAGGCACGAATGGTTTCAAAGCGTTCCAGAGCTTCCGGACTGCCGTTAATGACTTCCTGCAACTCAGTGCCGTCGTATCCAATTTCTTCTGCATTAAGAAAAATGGTCGGAATACCAGCGTTGATCATCGTTGCTTTTAATGTGCCAATGCCAGGAACCTCTAGATCATCAATAAGGTTACCGGTCGGAAACATTGACTCACCATCCGCTGATGGATCCATAAACTCCACCGGCACTTCAGCCGCCGGAAAGGTGACACCGTCCAGAATAAAGTCACCGGTTTCCTGCACTTCACCATTGACCATAGGCACTTTATTGACAATGGTTTTACCAATATTGGCCTGCCAGATACGAACTTCGCACACACCATTTTCAGGTATACGCTCTGCGTCAACTAAACCATTAGCAATAGCAAAAGGCCCTACGGCTGACGATAAATTGCCGCAGTTACCGCTCCAGTCAACAAAAGGCTTATCAATAGATACCTGACCAAACAGGTAGTCTACGTCATGGTCTGGTTGCTCGCTTTTAGAGACTATAACCGTTTTGCTGGTGCTGGAGGTAGCACCACCCATGCCGTCCGTATGCTTAGCATAAGGATCCGGACTGCCGATTACGCGCATCAATATAGCGTCACGCACAGCGCCCGGCTGTTGAGCCGGCTCGGGTAAGTCCTGCAGACGAAAGAAAACCCCTTTTGAGGTCCCGCCACGCATATAGGTGGCGGGAATTTTAATTTGTGGTTTATGCATCGTTTTAGAACCCCTTAGCTTGCTTCTGCTTCTAAAAAGTCCTGAGCAAAACGTTGTAATACACCACCGGCTTCATAAATTGATACTTCTTCTTTGGTGTCTAAGCGGCACTGTACCGGCACTTCTTCACTGTCACCATTGGCACGATGAATGACTAAAGTCAGTCTCGCACCAGCTTCCGGCGTACCTTTCACATCAAAGGTTTCAGTACCATCAATATTCAGCGTTTTACGGGTTGTGCCTTCTTCAAACTGCAACGGCAATACACCCATACCAATTAAGTTGGTACGGTGAATGCGCTCAAAGCCTTCGGCAACAATGACTTCAACACCGGCTAAGCGCACACCTTTTGCAGCCCAGTCGCGTGACGAGCCCTGACCATAATCAGCACCAGCCACAATAATAAGCGGCTGTTTGTTCTCCATATAGTGTTCAATAGCTTCCCACATGCGCACGGTTTTACCTTCAGGTTCAATTCGTGCCAGCGAGCCCTGAATGACTTTACCGTCTTCGCCTTTCACCATTTCATTAAACAGTTTCGGGTTAGCAAAGGTCGCGCGCTGCGCTGTTAAATGGTCGCCACGATGCGTTGCGTAAGAGTTAAAGTCCTCCTCCGGCACACCCATTTTCGCCAAATATTCACCGGCGGCACTGTCAGCCATAATAGCGTTTGACGGTGACAAGTGGTCAGTGGTGATATTGTCGCCCAGCACCGCTAACGGACGCATACCTTTCATGGTGCGCTCTGCAGCTAATGCGCCTTCCCAATATGGCGGACGGCGAATATAGGTAGTTTGCGGGCGCCAGTCGTACAACGGGTTGTTCTTCTCACCGTAGTCAACTGACAGATCAAACATCGGGTCATAAACCTTACGGAATTGCTCAGGTTTAACGCTCTGTTTCACAATGGCATCAATCTCTTCATCGCTTGGCCAGATATCTTTCAGCGTTACCGGATTACCGTCCGGGTCAATGCCCAATACGTCTTTCTCAATATCAAAGCGAATAGTACCCGCTATGGCGTAAGCTACGACCAATGGCGGGGAAGCCAGGAACGCCTGCTTAGCATACGGGTGGATACGCCCGTCAAAGTTACGGTTACCAGACAATACCGCCGTAGAGAATAAATCACGGTCAATAATTTCCTGCTGTATTTTAGGATCCAACGAACCACTCATGCCGTTACAGGTGGTACAGGCAAAGGCGACTACGCCAAAACCTAAATCTTCCAGTTCAGGCAACAGTTCCGCTTCTTCCAGATACATTTTGACCGTCTTAGACCCTGGAGCCAGCGATGATTTTACCCATGGCTTACGGGTTAAGCCCAGCTTGTTCGCGTTACGAGCAATTAGGCCGGCAGCAATCATGTTGCGTGGGTTACTGGTATTGGTACAGCTGGTAATGGCTGCGATAATCACCGCGCCGTCAGGCATTTTGCCTTCTTCCGGGTTCTCAATGTGTTTCGCAACACCACGCTCAGATAGCTCCGATGCAGGTAACAGCGAATGCGGGTTCGAAGGCCCGGCCAGGTTACGCTTCACTTTGGATAAATCGAATTTAAGTACCCGACCATACTCCGCAGACTTTAAGCTGTCCGCCCACAACCCGGTTTCTTTGGCAAAGTGCTCAACCAATTCTACCTGGTCATCGTCACGCCCGGTCAGCTTCAGATAATCAATGGTCTGATCATCAATATAGAACATGGCTGCAGTCGCGCCGTATTCCGGTGTCATATTTGAAATGGTTGCACGGTCGCCTACCGTTAAGGCTTCTGCACCTTCACCATAAAATTCCAGATACGCACCAACAACACGCTCTTTACGCAAAAACTCGGTCATTTCCAACACTAAATCGGTACTGGTAATGCCCGGTTGCAGCTTGCCGCTAAGCTCAACGCCTACAATATCAGGCAAGCGCATGTAAGATGCTCGCCCAAGCATAACGCTTTCCGCTTCCAGACCACCTACGCCCACAGAAATAACACCTAAGGCATCAACCATTGGCGTATGGCTGTCAGTACCCACACAGGTATCAACAAAAGCGACATTGTCGCGAACCTGCACCACCGGAGACATTTTCTCCAAATTTATCTGGTGCATAATGCCGTTGCCAGGAGGAATGACATCAACGTTTTTAAACGCTGTTTTGGTCCAGTTAATAAAGTGAAAACGATCGTCGTTACGACGGTCTTCAATAGCCCGGTTCTTCTCGAAAGCATCTTTATCAAAACCGGCGTGTTCCACGGCTAGTGAATGGTCAACAATCAGCTGAGTTGGAACCACAGGGTTTACTTTGGCAGGGTCACCGCCCTTTTCTGCAATAGCGTCACGCAGGCCGGCTAGATCAACCAGCGCCGTCTGGCCCAGAATGTCATGGCAGACAACGCGAGCCGGAAACCAGGGAAAGTCGTGTTCTTTTTTACGGTAAATCAACTGTTCCAGCGACTGCGTCAGGATATCCTGAGGGCAGCGGCGAACTAAGTTTTCAGCTAGTACACGAGAAGTGTATGGCAGGCGCGCATAAGCGCCGGGTTCAATCGCATCCACAGCAGCTTGAGCATCAAAGTACTCGAGCGTGGTACCAGCGAGTTTTTTACGGTATGAAGTCATGAGTTACCACTTATCGTCATCGTTAAACGAAAAAAGGAGCAGTAGATAACTGCTCCTGTACAAATATCAGTTCCAATCGGATTAGCGCTCTTCTAAAGCTGGAACTTTGCGCGGCTCTGGGCCCGTATAATCAGCACTTGGGCGAATAATACGGTTGTTAGCGCGCTGCTCTTTCACATGAGCGGTCCAGCCGGTCACACGTGACATCACAAAGATTGGTGTGAACAGTTTGGTTGGAATGCCCATGTAGTGATAAGCCGAGGCATGGAAGAAGTCCGCGTTCGGGAACAGTTTCTTCTCGTCCCACATGACTTTTTCACAACGCACTGAAACGTCGTATAAGCGGCTATCACCCACTTCTTCAGACAACTTCTTAGACCAGGCTTTAATCACATCGTTACGCGGGTCAAAGTCACGGTAAATGGCGTGGCCAAAGCCCATGATTTTCTCTTTGCGTTCAAGCATGCCTTTCAGCTTCTGCTCAGCATCATCAGCATCTTTCATGCCTTCAATCAGCTCCATTGCCGCTTCGTTTGCACCGCCATGAAGTGGGCCGCGTAATGAACCAATAGCACCGGTTACACAAGAGTGAATATCTGACAAGGTTGACGCACAAACGCGAGCCGTAAAGGTTGATGCATTAAACTCGTGCTCAGCATACAGAATTAATGAGGTATTCATTACTGCCGCATGCAGCTCTGAAGGTGCTTTGTCGTGCAACAGACGCAGAAAGTGAGCACCAATAGATTCTTCTTCAGAATCAGTATCAATACGAACACCATCGTGAGTAAAGCGGTACCAGTACAGTACAATACCCGGGAAAGTCGCGAGCATGCGTTCAATGTGATCGTCCGCTTCATCAAAGCTTTCTTCTGTTTCCAGGTTGCCCAGCATAGAACAGCCGGTACGCATAACGTCCATTGGGTGCGCTGACTTTGGAATACGCTCAAGTACGTCTTTGACTTCCTGAGGTAAGGTGCGCAGTGACTTCAAACGCTTTTTATAGTCTTCTAACTGCTGTTTATTGGGCAGCTCGCCTTTCGCTAAAAGGTAAGCCACTTCTTCAAAACTGACTTTTTCCGCCAGTTCAGAGATGTCATAACCACGGTAGGTTAAACCTGAGCCGCTTTTACCAACAGTACATAGTGCGGTTTCTCCGGCTGACTGTCCGCGCAAACCTGCGCCGCTTAGTTTCTTCTCTGCCATAATGTTGTTCCCTTCTTAATTTTACAAAGTCTTTTGTATTCGATATTTCACCTGACGTGAGCGTCAGGCTACGTCGTATTATTTCTTAAATAACTGGTCCAATTTTTCTTCAAAATCGTGATAGTTCAAAAAGTCATACAACTCTGAGCGAGTCTGCATGTCATCTACAACGGCTTTCTGATCACCGTTCTCTAAAATACTATTGTAGACGTTCAATGCGGCTTTGTTCATTGCCCGGAAAGCACTCAGAGGGTAAAGAACAATTTCCACCCCAACATCGGCCAGTTCCTGTTTATTAAACAATGGGGTTGCACCGAATTCAGTGATATTCGCCAGAACCGGCACGTTCAGCGCTTCGCTGAAAGCTTTATACTGGTCAAGTGTATGGACAGCTTCTGCAAAAATGGCATCAGCACCAGCATCCACACAGGCCTGAGCACGTTCAATAGCGGCTTCCAGTCCTTGTTGTTGTAGTGCGTCGGTGCGCGCCATAATCAAAAACTGGTCATCAATACGCGCATCAACCGCCGCTTTAACGCGGTCGACCATTTCTTCCTGAGTGACAATTTCTTTGTTTGGACGGTGTCCGCAGCGCTTCTGAGCCACCTGATCTTCAATGTGCATTCCGGCAGCACCGGCACGCGTCATTTCCTGAACGGTACGGGCAATGTTAAATGCTCCGCCCCAACCTGTGTCAGCATCAACTAACAGAGGTAGATCGGTTGCTGCAGTAATACGACGAATGTCTTCACAAACATCATTCAACGACGTCATGCCTAAGTCAGGCAAACCAAAAGACGCATTCGCCACACCGGCACCAGACAGGTAAAGCGCTTTATGCCCAACCTTCTCTGCCATCATTGCTGTGTAGGCGTTAATGGTGCCAACAATCTGTAAAGGATTTTCGTCGGCAATAGCTTGGCGCAACTTAGCGCCCGGGCTTGTCATATGAGTCATGATGTTTCCTTTTGTGTTTGTAACCGTAATTCAATATTCTTACGAGACGCGCCAATATGGCGGCGCATGAGCAGATCGGCCAATTCCCCATCGCGGTTAGCAATAGCGTTAATAATGGCTTTGTGTTCATCGAAGGCACGCGAAACTCTTGGACCATTCATTCCCATTTGTACTCGATACATACGGACAAGATAGTAGAGTTCGTCGCAAAGCATATTAATTAAATACTGATTTTTACTGCCGAGTATAATGCGATAATGAAAATCGAGATCGCCGGCTTCCTGATAGTAACTTTCACCTTCACGAACCCGCTGAGTTTCCAGGTGCTTATCGAGTAATTGCCGTAACTCATCAATTTCACTTTCCGGCATTTGTTCTGCCGCTAAACGACAGGCCAGACCTTCCAGCTCTTCGCGTATTTGATACAACGAAATTAAGCCTTCCGGTGACAAGGTAACCACTCTGGCACCTGCGTTCGGAATTCGTTCAATAAGATGGCAACGCTCAAGTCTCGCTAAAGCTTCACGCAATGGCGCTCGGCTAACATTAAAACGTCTAGCCAGCTCAGGTTCACTAATTTTTGAGCCCGCTGCTATATCCCCTTCCACAATAGCGCGCTGTATTTCAAACAGAACTCGGTCTGAAGAGGTAATGGCTGAACGTTCTAAAGGACTGACTATTTGCATTAATTGTCGACAGTAATTATTGATTGCTCTATTTTCCATGAAAATAACGCTATTAGCAAGCTAGCATGAACTAAATTGTCGACAATATTAGTGTGTTCACCTTATCCTCAAAAATATTCCTTAAGCTGTCGAACTCTGTCAGTTCCGGCGGAGAAACAGCTCAAAAACCGAGTATTTCGTCGTTTTCGGTTTTATTTATCAGTCTTCGCTAGTAAAGTAAGGCCACTTTTTCCGACTTAGACCAAAGTCGAATGAGCTACTAATAACGCTAACTATTTAATATTAAATAACAAAATGGATAACAAGAATGGATCCAACAAAAATAGTCGATAAAGATTCAAGCTTTTTCGGACAGCCAGGGGGCTTACAGACCCTGTTCTTTACCGAAATGTGGGAGCGCATGAGCTACTACGGTATGCGCGCGCTACTCGTTTTATTCATGACCGCCAGCTTGCAAGAAGGCGGTATCGCCTTAACTGTTGCCTCTGCAACCGCTATCTACGGTCTATACACCGGTGCGGTCTATTTCATGGGCTTACCCGGCGGTTGGATTGCTGACCGTTTATTAGGCGGTCAGCGCGCAACCTGGTACGGCGGCATCATTATTATGCTGGGACACATTGTCTTGGCCATACCGAGTGAGGCTGGCTTCTTCGTTGGTATGATTTTGGTGGTACTTGGCACAGGTTTATTAAAACCCAACATTACCGCCATGGTTGGTCAGTTATATAGCTCCAACGATGACCGTCGTGATGGTGGTTATACCCTTTATTATATGGGTATCAACATCGGTTCTATCATCGGTTACATCGTTACTGGTTACCTTATGGAAAATGCTGGTTACCATTGGGGCTTTGGGGCCGCTGCTGTCGGTATGGCGTTCGGCCTTATTCAGTACAAACTGACTAAACCTAAACTTGGCGATGTTGGAGCGAAACCACCTAAACCTCTGGGTCCTAAAGCAGCAAAACGCAGCTGGGGAGTTATCTGGCTCTTATTAGCTGGTTTAGCAGTTTACACATTTTTAGCATTGAATGACTACGTTACTTTAGACCCAACGCTGATTGCTGGTAACGTCGCAGTTATTTTCACTGTTATCTTTTTTGTGTATTACCTGTCCATATTCCTGTTTGGTAAGTTGACCAAAGATGAAATGAAGCGACTCGGTGCCCTATTTCTGGTCTGTATTGCCTCAACCATGTTCTGGGCAGGCTTCGAGCAGGCAGGTTCATCGTTCAACCTATTTGCTCGCGACTTAACGGATCGCATGGTCGGTGACTTTGAAATTCCTACAACCTGGTTCCAGTCACTTAACTCTATCTTTTTGGTCGCGTTGTCACCGTTTTTCGCTGCGCTTTGGATTAATCTCAGCAAACGCATGATCAATCCATCGTACGGTTTTAAAAGCGCGATTGGCCTTATCATTATGGCGACCGGCTTCATTGTCATGTTCTTTGCGTCGCAAGCGGCCGCTAGCGGCTTAAAAGTAGCACCTTACTGGTTGGTTGCAGTGTACTTTATTCACACCGTTGGTGAGCTTTGCTTAAGCCCGGTAGCGTTAAGTGCGGTCAGTAAACTATCGCCAAAACGTATGGCCGGACAGTTAATGGGCGTTTTCGTTCTGACTTATGCCATGGGTAATGTGATTGCGGGTCTTCTGGCAGGTGGTCTTGACCCGGAAAACCCACAGGCAATGCCTGAACTCTACTGGACCATTTTTGTGTTCGGTGTGAGCGTTGGTGCGGTTGTATTCGTATTAGCTCTGTTTACCCGTAAATGGGAAAAGCTGGCGCCGGACGATGGCGAAGACGAGCACCCGGGTGCAGTTATCGATGCCAACGAGCCCGTTGGTAAGCCTTAATTCACTTCTTTGTGAAAAGCTGATAGAAAGGGACCTTCGGGTCCCTTTTTTATTATCGGTCGCACTTATGCTAAAACAAATTATTTTACTGGTTAGTCTCACCTTTGGCGCGGTATTTTCCACCAACGTATTTGCAGATACTATAAGCCCACTCCCCCTTAAGCAGCGTGCAGAAGTTGTTGATGAGCTTCTTCAGCAGCGTGTTCAAAAACTGCTCCCGGAGCTAATGCGAAAAGCTGACATAGATATGTGGGTATTGATAAGTCGCGAGTACAACGAGGACCCGGTACTTAAAACCTTCCTGCCCAGCGACTGGTTGTCAGCCAGACGAAGAACAATTCTGCTTATTCATGACCCGGGTGAAAATGAGAGTCTGGAGACCCTGGCAATAGCCCGCTACGACGTTGGCGAGGTGTTTAAAAGCGCATGGAACCCGGAACAACAGCCAGACCAATGGAAGCGTCTGGCTCAAATTATTGCAGAGCGTAACCCAACCTCTATCGCAATTAATCAATCGAAATATTTCGCTCAGGCTGACGGCATTACAGCCACGGATAAAGAGCTTTTTATGGCTGCTTTACCCGATAACCTAGACAGTAAAATTGTGAGTGCTGAACCGCTTGCTGTTTCCTGGCTTGAAAAGCGAATAGAAGCAGAACTGCCCTATTATCGTCATGCCGTTAAGCTTGCTCACCAAATTATCGCTGAAGGTTTCTCCAGCAAAGTGATCTCGGTTGGTGAAACGACCACAGAAGATCTTCAATGGTGGTTCCGTGAACGTGCGGCACAAGAGAACCTGCCGGTTTGGTTCCATCCTTCCGTGAGTGTACAACGTATCAATGACCCTCAACCAGGGCACCCGCGTTCAACAGGCGTCACCATTCAACGCGGCGACTTATTGCATGTAGACTTTGGCATTACCTACCTGCGTTTAAACACCGATACTCAACAACATGCTTATGTTTTAAAAGAAGACGAGTCCGACGCACCTGATACCCTAAAACAGGCATTAGCTAATGCCAATCAACTACAAGATATTTTGACAGCCCAGTTTGAAGAGACACGTTCTGGCAACGAAATATTACTTGCAGCGTTAGAGCAAGCTAAGGACAAAGGCCTGGAGCCTATGATTTATACCCACCCTATTGGGTATTACGGCCATGGCTCAGGCCCTACCATTGGTATGTGGGATAAACAGCACGCTATATCAGGAGGAGGAGAATACCCATTATTCTCCAATACGGCCTATTCTATAGAACTTAATAACAAAACCACATTCGAGAATAAAACCATCACCATCATGCTGGAAGAGGATGCATTTTTTGATGGTGACGATGTTAGCTACTTAAACGGCAGACAGCAGTCCTTTCATCTTATCGACTAGGCTTTTCTGACACATAAATAGTAATGTGCCCGGCGGCTACAACAGTGCCGTCGTTGCGCTTAGCTTCTACCGATATTGGCTGATCGCCCGGTTGCCAGGTGGACTCTGAGCTTGTTGCTTCTATGGTCACATCACTATCGGTTTTGGCCAAATACTGCACATTCATACCTTTCGGCAGCCAACGCAGATGCTTAGGAATGGATGCTTCTGCTACAGCCCCCATCGCCATTTCCATGCCGTTGCATACCGCAATGGCGTGCACCGTACCAATATGGTTCTGGACTGCTTTTCGTTTCTTAAACGTCAGCTGACAAAGGTTAGGCTTTAATTCAGTAATAAGCGGCTTAATCGTTTTAAAATAAGGCGCTTTTCGGGCAAACATTGCCGAAAAAACCTGACGTCCAAAAGGCATTTTTAAGCAGCGTTCGTACAAATTAATAAGGTAGTTGCTACTGGCCAAAATCATGACTCCAAATAGATTGGTAACAATTTGTCGATATAAAAAAAGCAGGCCGAAGCCTGCTTCTTACACTTATCGCCTAATTTATAATGTGTAAATTATAAGCTGGCAAGCGTTTCATTTAATACAGAACAAGGGCGCATTGCTGCTGATACCTTATCGGTATTTGGCTGATAATAACCACCAATGTCCACTTTAACGCCCTGAACCTTGTTCAGTTCATCGATAATTGCCTGCTCGTTACCAGACAGTTTCTCAGACAGTTTACTGAAACGCTCTTTCAGTTCGGCGTCATCGCTCTGGTTAGCCAACGCTTCAGCCCAATACATTGCCAAGTAAAAGTGTGAGCCACGATTGTCTATCTCACCCACTTTACGTGACGGTGATTTGTTCTCTTCCAGGAACTTAGCCGTTGCGACATCCAGGCTATCTGCCAGAATTTGCGCGCGGTTGTTATCAAAGGTACGGCTTAGGTGCTCAAGAGACGCAGCTAACGCCAAAAACTCACCTAAAGAGTCCCAACGTAAGTGATTCTCTTCAACAAACTGCTGCACGTGTTTAGGCGCTGAACCGCCGGCACCAGTTTCAAACAAACCACCACCGTTCATTAACGGAACAATTGACAGCATTTTCGCTGACGTGCCCAGTTCCAGAATTGGGAACAAGTCCGTCAGGTAGTCACGCAGTACGTTACCGGTAACAGAAATGGTGTCCTTGCCTTCTTTAACACGCTGTAGCGTGTGGCGAGTCGCTTCAACCGGCGCCATGATCTGAATGTCCAGACCATCGGTGTCGTGCTCTTTCAGGTACTCTTCCACTTTCTTAATTAACTGAGCGTCGTGAGCGCGGTTGCTGTCTAACCAAAATACTGCAGGCATACCGCTTAAGCGTGAACGGTTAACCGCTAACTTAACCCAGTCACGAATCGGTGCGTCTTTTACCTGACACATGCGCCAGATATCACCTTCTTCAACGTGGTGTTCGAACACAACATCGCCGGCTTTGTTAAATACTTTTACTGTACCCTTTGCCGGAATTTCAAAGGTCTTGTCGTGAGAACCATACTCTTCAGCTTTTTGCGCCATTAGGCCAACGTTAGGTACGGTACCCATAGTTGCCGGATCAAAGGCGCCATTTTCTCTACAGAAATTAATGGTTTCCTGGTAAACACCTGCGTAGCTACGATCCGGGATCATTGCTTTAGCATCTTGTCGGCTGTCGTTCTTATCCCACATTTTGCCTGAGTCACGAATCATTGCCGGCATTGATGCGTCAATGATGATGTCACTTGGTACGTGTAGGTTTGTAATGCCCTTATGCGAGTTAACCATTGCCAGTTCCGGCTGTTTTGAATAAACCGCTTCCAGGTCTGATTCAATTTCAGCACGCTTGCCTGAACCAATTTTTTCCAGTTTGTTGTAAAGGTCACCAATACCGTTACTTGCGTCAAACTCAATTTCTTTCATAACGTCAGCGTGCTTTTCCAATACGTCTTTATAGAAAACACGTACCGCATGACCAAACATAATTGGATCAGAGACTTTCATCATGGTGGCTTTTAAGTGCAGTGACAATAATACGCCCTGCTCTTTAGCAGCTGCAGTTTCTTTCTCAAAGAACGCCTGCAATTGCTTTTTACTCATCGTTGCAGCGTCAACTACTTCACCTGCCAGTACGGGTACCGATTCTTTCAGTACTTTTTGCTCACCGTTGCTCTCAAAAACAATTTTAAATGTATCATCTGCCGAGGAGGTTACCGATTTCTCACTGCTGTAGAAATCGCCGTCGTTCATGTGTGCAACGTGCGATTTAGAATCCTTAGACCACTCGCCCATGCTATGTGGGTGTTTCTTCGCGTAATTTTTTACAGCACTTGGTGCGCGACGATCAGAGTTACCTTCACGTAATACCGGGTTAACCGCACTGCCCTTCACTTTGTCATAACGAGCACGAACGTCTTTTTCTTCATCAGTTTGTGGGTCAAACGGGAAGTCAGGCAGCTTATAACCTTGTTCCTGAAGCTCTTTGATGCAGGCTGTCATCTGCGGGATAGATGCACTGATGTTTGGCAGCTTAATAATGTTTGCTTCCGCTGTCTTCGCCATTTCACCCAGTTCAGCTAAAGCATCTGACTGACGTTGTTCTTCGCTCAGGTACTCCGGAAACTGCGAAATAATACGACCAGCTAAAGAAATATCACGAGTTTCAACTGAAACACCAGCTGCCTTAGTAAATGCTTCAATAAAAGGCAGAAACGAATAGGTAGCAAGGCGCGGTGCCTCGTCCGTTTCAGTATAAATAATCTTTGCTTTATCAGTCGACATAGTCATTCCTATTTATTGGACCAAAGTAAAAATCTATTAGCTTACTTATGTAATTTTGTGGCGCAGATTATAGAGGATCTGGCTCTGAATTACCATTCACCCGTGTTTTCCATAGAGGCCCACGGCTCTTGTGGCGGCAAGTTATCACCTTTTTGCAGCAGCTCTATTGAGATATTATCCGGCGAGCGTACAAAGGCCATGTGTCCATCTCTCGGAGGCCGGTTAATAATGACGCCGTTATCCATCAGTTTTTGGCACAACTCATAAATATTCTCGACTCGAAACGCTAAATGGCCAAAGTTACGGCCGCCGCTATAAGTTTCCGGGTCCCAGTTGTAGGTCAACTCCATCATCGGCGCCTGTTCTTTTTTAGCGCGCTCAACGTCACCCGGTGCAGCTAAAAAGACTAAAGTGAAACGGCCTTTGTCTACCTCCTTCCGTCTAACTTCCTGCAATCCCAATAAATCACAATAGAAATTCAAAGATTGTTCTAAGTCGTGCACCCGCACCATGGTGTGTAAATATTGCACTTTCTAATCTCCTTCCTGCTCAATAAGGGCTTCATCACCTCGTTCAATAAGGTCGAAACAGCGTCCAAATTCTTCCGGCCTTCCAAAATACGGGTCTGGCACCGGCAATGGTTCATCACTGTTTTCTATTTTTCTTACCTTTCCTTGATTTAAGTTAAAGATACATTTAATATGCATTTATTAGATGCATTAGGAATGTCTCTTATGAAACCACGTAAACTATTACAAACCTCTAACACTTCTATGGTGGTGTTTTTATTACTTTCAATCGTCGTTTTTTATCTGGCCTGGTTCCAGGAAGAAAACTTACCTTTGATGCTGTTAGTTTTCTTGCATTTGTCACAGGTAATCTTAGCCGGTTTGTTCAAAGTGGCTTATGTATTTAGATTGATAGCGCAGAATCAATTAGGGGAAGAACTCAGATAAACTGGTTGGTCAGTTTTTTTCGCTCACGCCAGTCAGGAAGAAACTCATCCATGAGTGCGTAAAAGCGCGCGTTATGATAACGCTCAAACAGGTGTGTTAGTTCATGAACCACTACGTACTCAAGGCACTCGACCGGTTTTTTAACCAGTTCCAGGTTCAACCATATCTTTTTGCTGCCTATATTGCAGGTACCCCAGCGGGTTTTCATCGCCCTGATACCGAAACCGCTGCTGTAAACTCCCATTCGCGGTTGCCAGATACCCAGTAAGGCTTCAACTTCGCGGGTAATTTGTTCCCGGTACCAACGATCCAGAACCTGTTTACGCTGAACTGCATCGTAATGTGGCAAAGAAACCAGCTGCAGTTTATTATCGTTCAAGCTAACAGAGGCACCACGCTTTTTAAGTGCAATATCCAGTGTGTACACTTTTCCCCAGAACTTATGCTCTTCACCTGATACAAACTGAAGTTCTGGCTGTACCGGTTGCATCGCAATTCTTTCCCGTTGCTTTATCAACCAGTCATGACGCTCAAACAACCAGCTTTCAATCTCATTCAACGAGCACTGCTTAGGAGCCGAAACTTCAACATCACCCGAGGGCGCACGCACCCTCAAGTACATATTCTTAATCCGCTTACTCTTAACCGTAACGGGAATATCGTTAATGAGCAGCTTTGCGCTGTATAAACTTTTACCTTTTTTCGGCATTTTGCTGAGCCACTATCAGTTGCTTTAATTCCCGAATTTCCTGCTGTAAATCAGTTATAGAAGGTTTTTTATCTCCGAGCTCTTTAGCCTCATTTTCCTGGCCAAGCTCAACCTTACGACCCTCTTTATCCATGACGTTAATCACAATACCTATAACCATGTTTAAAAACGCAAAAGCAGTCAGGAAAATAAAAGTCATATAGTAAATCCAGCTCCAACCATAAACTTCCATGGTTTCATACTGAATATCCGTCCAGTCTTCAAAGGTCATCACCCTGAACAGCGTAAGCATTGAAGTGGCAATGTTATCCCATAAGAACGGGTTGATGTCGGCGAACAAGTAGCTACCAACTGCCGCATAAATATAGAAGATAATAAACATCAGCAGTACAACGTAACCCATCTGGGGAAGCGCTTTTAGCAAGGAGTTTATTAAGGTTCTAAGCTCAGGAATAATGGATATCATCCTAAGTACTCGGAAAATCCGGACCAAGCGCGCCAGCAAGGCAAGTTCAGAGTCATTGATTGGAATAAGACTGACCAATACGACCAGGGTGTCAAACACATTCCAGCCATCTCTAAAGAAGGCTTTTTTATTTTCTTCGGCAATAAAACGAATGGTAATTTCAATTAGAAAAAACAGCGTTATAAAAAGGTCTAAACCATACGTCAGGCTATTAGCAAAAGCGGGTAACTCGTAGGTTTTAGCGCCAATTTCCAAAGCCGAAATAATGATAACGGCAACCACCAGCGCTTCAAAAATCTTGTTACTTTTAAGCTGAAACAACTGCTTTTTAATGTTTTCGTACATAAATTAACGACTCAGAAGAATAACAAGTACAAGACAACCGCCAGGACTAAACGGTAGATAACGTAGGGCCACATACCGAACGCATTAAGCCACTTCAGGAAAAAGTGAATAGCGGTAATGGCAGTTAAAAACGACACAACGCCACCAACCAAAAAACCTAACCAATCTACGGCAATGGACTCTGAGGCTATGGTTAATAGCTTAATCAACGCAGCAGCAGCGGTAATTGGAATGGCCATAAAAAATGAAAACTTTGAAGCTGACTCTCGGTTTAACCCTAAAAACAAACCCGCGGTTATGGTAGCGCCTGAACGAGAAGTGCCCGGAATCAGTGCTAAAGCTTGAGCGAGTCCAACAATAATCGCATCTTTAAAGCAAATGTCCTGCAAGGTTCTGCTGCCGCGGGCGAAGCGATCGGCAACAGCCAAAAGTACAGCGAAAACAACCGTGGTAGTGATGATAACCCCCACAGCTCTTAGCGCAGTGTCTATGTAATCCAGTAGCAGTATACCCGCAATACAAGCAGGTATAGTTCCAACAACAACAGCCCAGCCTAAGCGGCTTTGTCCGACATGTTGGCGAGCAGCGATAGAACGAAGGCCATCGACAAAAAGTTCAGTGACATCTTTGCGAAAATAGAGAATGACAGCAAGCAAAGTACCGACATGAACGGCGAGATCAAAGCCTACCCCCTGATCTTCCCAGCCAGTAAGTATTGGCATCAAAATTAAATGAGCAGAACTTGATATTGGAAGAAACTCTGTTATCCCCTGGATAATGCCAAGGATGATCGATTGTAAGAAATCCATTAAAAATGCTCGCCTTCATTCTGCTCAAATAGAAAGCGAGCATTATAGTCAGTTTCGTCGCTAGAACGAAAGTAAGATTAAGTGATTAAGCGCCACATTTACCTTCGCCGCACTTACCTTCACCACATTTCCCTTCTTCCGACTTTTCTGATTTTTCACCTTTTCTCTCGGCCTTTTCTTTCTTCATTTCTTCGCCGCACTTACCTTCACCGCATTTTCCTTCACCACACTTGCCTTCTTTGGCCTTTTCCTTTCTCTCTTTCATTTCTTCTTTGGATTTTTCTTTCATTTTCTCTTCGCCACATTTTCCTTCACCGCATTTCATTTCTTGTGGTTGAGAAACCTCATAGCCCGAAGAAAGCTCCGTTGCTTCAAAAGGGTTTGCCTGAGCAGCGCCCATGCTCATTGCTGAAGCGACAGATAAGGCCGAAGTAATAGCCAGAGTTTTTGATGTCAGTTGTTTCATAATAATTACCTGAATTTGTTTGTGAGAGTCCTTTTAACTGTAGTTTATTTTTACAATAAATAGACAGTTATTTACATATTATTAACTCAATATTCTATCATGCAAGGTTCGGATCACATTCTCACCCTCACTATCTTCTACCAGAAAGCAAAGGTTATGCTCGCTCGCCCCCTGGCAAATCAAACGCACAGCATAGTCATTCACTGTGTTAAAAGTGAGTTGGCTAATATGAGCATCTCGTCCAATGCCGTTTCCAATAATAGCCACCAGCGATAACCCCGTTTCAATCTCTACGCGGCAAAACTGCTCAAGCTCCTCTAAAGCAGCAGCCGGTAATAACGCTTGTCCATTTGCAATGCTTCCGCCTTCATCCAAAGTCAGCGCAATGCTCACTTCTGAGGTTGTGACCAAATCCACACTGACATTATAGCGCGCCAGTATTTCAAAAAGTCGCGCCAGGAAACCGCTCGCATGCAACATGCTCAAACTATGAACGGTTACTAAAGTCTGATTCCGGCGAAGTGCAACCGCTCGTACGTCAGGCCGTGTTGTAGGATTTGCGGATATATACGTACCACCGGCGGCTGCATTCTGACTACTGCCAATGAAAACCCGAATTGAGTTTTTTATAGCTGGTGCCAGACTGGATGGGTGCAAGATCTTAGCTCCAAAAGTTGCTAACTCTGCCGCTTCTGAGAAACTCATTTCGGCTATAGCCCGGGCGCTGGAACAGATTCTTGGGTCTGTTGTGTAAATTCCCGCAACGTCCGTCCAAATTTGTAAATCCGTTGCATTAAAACCTGCTGCTAGCAAGGCGGCACTATAGTCGCTTCCCCCGCGACCTAAAGTCGTTGTCTGAGTTTTATCATCTGAGCTAATAAACCCCTGAGTTACCCACACACACCCGGAGTCCAACTTCTGCTTCTGCTCAAGACAATGTGACTTAGTTGAAACTTCATCCGGTTGCGCCCGGCCAAAAGCGCTGTTTGTTTTCAGCAGTTGCCGCGCATCCAACGTATCCGATAACAAGCCTTGTTCATTTAGAACGCAAGAAAACAAAAGACTCGAGCAACGCTCACCAAAGCTTAATAACTCATCCCGCCAGGCGGCCCAGTTTGCTATTGCTTTTTGACAGTGAGACTCCAGTTCATCATGTAACTGAGACAAGGATAGTTCCAGAGCACCGGAGCTCTTCAGTTTTTGCTGAATAGAGGCATGAATAGTATAAATTTCATTTCGCAGAGATTCTGTTTGCTTACCCTGTTTATCAGCTATTTCTGCCAGCCGATTCGTGACTCCGGCGCAGGCACTAACAACGACCAGACGAATAGAGGGGTTATTCTGAACAATTTGGGCACAGCGTAGCATTGAAGGATAATCGGCAACGCTCGTACCTCCGAACTTAGCAACAGTAAAAGACACAGTTTTCTCCTGAACATAACAACATAAGTGTTCGGAGAACTCAGGTTTTGCAGAGTAAGTGGCGAGATTAACTTAATAGCCAATAGGCAAATGCAAACACCAGAAGCTCTCCACCCTGAAGGTGACAGTTGTGGGTGTTCAAACCCTGCAACCGGCAACATTGCCGCCAAATGACTATGCTACCTCGGCGTAATCCCCCTCCCCTTCGACTCAAACCCGGTTTTGGCAACCTAAGTTCGAAAGTTCCTGGTGTACGCACCTCTTCTTTGTGCAAATTAGACCACGCCCGACAAAGCGTGGTCAATTTATTTACTGACTAAGACTGCTTTAGCGAGTTCATATCAATTACAAATCGATACTTCACATCTCCTTTTTTCATTCGTACAAAGGCATCGTTGATGTTCTGGATATCCAGCATTTCAACATCGCAATGAATAGAGTGTTCGGCACAGAAGTCGAGCATTTCCTGTGTCTCAGGAATGCCACCAATTAAGGAGCCAGCAAGTACCCGGCGTTTCATCACCAGCGCTCCGGCTTGTAATGCAGGGTCAACCGGCTCTAACAGACCCACTAGAATGTGCGTACCATCGACTTTTAGACAGTTAATGTACGGATTGAGATCATGCTGTACCGGCACGGTATCCAGTAAAAAATCGAAGGTCTCTGCTGCCGCTTCCATTTGTTTATCATCAGTTGAGATAATCACATGATCTGCGCCCTGCTTTTTAGCTTCGGACACTTTGCTTTCTGAGCGCGTAAAAATAGTGACTTCAGCTCCCATGGCTTTAGCAAATTTAACGCCCATATGTCCCAGGCCACCCATTCCGATGACACCTACCTTGTGCCCTTTTTGCACACCAAAGTGGCGCAATGGTGAATAGGTTGTAATACCGGCACACAGGAGTGGCGCTGCTTTTGCCGGATCCAATTTCTCTGACACCCTAACCACGAAGCGATCACTGACGACTATCTTCTCGGAGTAACCACCATAAGTAATGCTTTTATCGTGTAAATCTTCTCCGTTGTAGGTTGGTACCATCCCATTAAGGCAATATTGTTCCAGACCTTTTTCACAAGAAGAGCACTCGCGACACGAGTCAACCATACAGCCAACACCAACTGTGTCTCCCACATTGAAGTCCTTAACATTATCGCCTACTGCCGTGACTTTACCGATTATCTCATGGCCGGGCACAACCGGGTATATGGTGCCTCCCCAGTCATTCTCTGCATAGTGAATGTCGGTATGGCAAACACCACAATAGGTTATGTCGATAGCAACATCATCGTTACGTAACTCACGACGTTCTATAGCATGAGGTGCTAACTTAGAATTTTCTGATTGTGCTGCATAGGCTTTCGTCATTTATCGCTCCTTTGAATTATTGTCTCTCACTAATGTACTCATTAACTGATTTTTTAGATTGTCGACTCTAGAGTTATTGCAACCCACTCGGCGACAACATACCATCCAATAATACTGTTTAATAAATAGATGACTTATGAAGTACACACTATTTTCGCTGTTAGCTGTATTTTTCTGCATTAGCTCTCCGGGAAGCTCAGCCGCAATCTATGAAAAAGAGGCTACTGGTGAACAACGGCCGCTCAACGACTACTTAGTTCGACACTGGGAAACCCGTGATGGATTACCCCACAACTCAGTCAATGAACTTATTCAAGATGACAAAGGGTATCTTTGGCTGGCGACCTGGCAAGGGCCCGCACGCTTTAATGGCCGACGGTTTGATATCTATGACAACTTACGCGAGACCGGCTTACCCGATATAGGAATGTATACTGCCGCCTACAGTGATTGTGATAGCAGCATTTATGTTGCAGGCAGCCGGGGAGGAATAGCCCGTTTCTATGATGGGCACTGGGAAGCACTTGAGTCCGCCCCACCTTTTGTGAACCACTTATTTACTGATGATAACTGTAACCTTTGGGTCTCAACTTCAGAGCTTGGTCTGCTCGTTTATAAAAACAATCAACGCACCGCACAATTTACGACTAACCATGGTCTAAATTCCATGTTTGTCTATGAGTCGTTGGTCGATAGCCAGGGCAACTTGTGGGCAGCCACCAATAAAGGGCTTCAGGTAAAAAAAGTCGGGAAGGCTCGCTTTGAAACTATTACTGCCATTCCTGAGCGGTTAGTCACCGCCCTACTTGAACTGCAAAACGGTACTTTACTGGTAGGCACGGAAAATGGGTTGTATCAGCAAAAGGTAAATACCGAGTTCGAGCGTACACTTCCCGAAATTGACAGAAGAATCAGTACCCTGTTTCAGTCGCCTGACAAACAACTTTGGCTGGGAACCTATCGGGACGGGCTCATTCGCATTAGCGATAAATACGGTATAGAAATTTTCGATACCAGCGAAGGTCTGCCTAATAATCATGTATTGGATATTATTCAAGACAGAGAAGGCAGCTTTTGGGTCTCAACTCACGGTGGACTGGTTCAGTTCAGAGATGCACTTTTTTCGACTTATACAAAAAAAGACGGGCTTACCGGTAACTATATCAGAGCCATAGCAGAAAGTGACAAGAGTGAAATCATCGTTGGTTCCAGCAATGGTGTTTCAGTTGTAGGCGAAACGGGAGTTTCTGCCCTGGCTCCTGACACCCCATTAAACGAGCAGTCGGTATTATCACTGGCGTATGATGATACGCAACAACTCCACATCGGAACATACACTGACGGCCTTTATATTTGGGACGGAGAGAGAATTGTCCGGCACTTTGACACTAATAACTTATTAAAAGCGGACGAAGTTCGTCAAATTGAGCTTGACCCTAAACTGGGGAAATTCCTGGCTACACCTTTGGGCATTACGCATTTGTACCAAAACTCCGAAGGGCAATGGGTATCCCAACATATTTCTCAAGAAGATGGTTTAACCAATAATTATACGACCTCGTTACATCTCGATAAAACAGGCAGGCTTTGGGCTGGTTCAGCGCGTGGTGTGGTTAGTATTAATATCGTCGCCAAAAATGATGCATTCGATTACCAAATCACTCCTGTTGACTTAACCGAACTGAACAATGCCGAACTGGCTTTTCATATTACCGAGCATTCTGGTTACCTATGGATGGCAACCGATCGCGGACTTATTGCTCATAACCTTGGTAAGAACACTTGGAAAATTTTCAACCGTGACCAAGGCTTGCCCTTTGATAACTTTATGTCCGTGGCTTTCGACGGCAATGGTAATCTCTGGCTGGGCTCAAACCGTGGCCCGGTGATGATTGAACATGATTCTTTTACTAAAGTGTTAGCAGGACAGGCAGACAAACTTAATGTTCAGCGCTTCAGTGAAGTCGACGGTCTTGAGAGTGCTCAAATAAACAGTGGTGGTCCATCCATGCTCCAGGCCCGAAGTGGAAGCATTTGGCTGGCAACCAGCAATGGTGTTTCAGAGGTTGATCCGAAAACGATTACGGAAATTGGGAACCTTCCTCCTGAGGTTAATATTGAGTCAGTAAAAGCCGACGGTGAAACAGTCATCTTCGGAGAGAAACTGAGTGCTGAAACGGACCGAATCGTGTTCGAATTTGTTGCTCCCGGTTATCTTATGGCCGAACAAATTGACTATCAGGTACGCTTGGTTGGCTTTGACGAAAATTGGGTGAATAAAAACTCTCTTAACTCTGCAGAGTACACGACTTTGCCAGCCAACGATTATATCTTTCAGGTTCGGGCCAGGTATCCCGGTGGTCAATGGAGTCAACCCGACTATTTTGCTTTCCGGCAGTCGGCTCATATCTGGATGCAGGCATGGTTTTGGATTGTTGCCTCTTTAGCTGTTGCGCTTTTAGCATTGGTTGGCGTAAAAGCACGCCTTAACCAGCATAACCAGACACGGCTGCGACTGGAAAAAATGGTTAAAGAGAAAACAGCTGACTTAGAGACCATGGCACGGCAGGATCCATTAACGAATCTTGGAAACCGCCGCGCCTTTGATGAACGCCTGCAACATGAGCTAAGTCGCTGCAGACGCGACGGAACCTATTTAAGTTTAGCTATCCTTGATGTCGACTACTTTAAGGATGTCAACGACCACTACTTACATACTGTCGGCGATAAGGTGTTGGTAAGAATCGCGGAGGTCCTGCGCGATGAAATCAGAGACATTGATTATGTCGCTCGTTGGGGCGGTGAAGAGTTTGCCGTACTAATTACGAACTCAGAGCTTGAAGTCGCCAAGGAAGCCAGTGAACGAATGCGTGAGCGGATAGCTGCAACACCATTCAACGATCTTGTTGAAGACATGAAGATTACCGTTAGTATTGGTGTTGCCAGTAGTTTTCACTATGCTGATCATGCTGGTTTACTCGTTGCAGCTGATCAGGCTCTTTATCAGGCAAAAAGTGCCGGTCGCAACCGAATGGAGTCAAAACCATGAATAAGCATAACTCAATAAACGTTGAAGCTTTTCTTGATAACGACAGCGAAACCTTCAGTTACGTTGTCTTTGATTCGGATGAAAAAGATGCCGTTATTATCGACCCTGTGCTCGACTTTGATTATCCCTCGGGTAAAACCTGTACTAACGGCGCACAACGCATTTTAGACTTTATTCACACAAACAGTCTAAATGTTGCCTGGATACTGGAAACGCATGCGCACGCTGACCACTTAAGTGCCGCTCCTTTTTTAAAAAAGCAACTCAATGCGCCTATCGCCATCGGCGAACATATTACGGATGTGCAGAAAATATTTAAGCAGGTCTATAATCTTGAAAAAGAGTTTCTGCCTAATGGGGAGCACTTCGATAAACTGTTAAGTGACGGAGAGACCTTTCAGGTAGGGTCAATGAGTTTCCGTGTAATACATACACCAGGCCACACTCCTGCTGATATTGCTTACGTTGTGAATGAAAACAAAGTCTTTGTGGGTGATACATTATTTAACCCGGACGTGGGAACTGCTCGCTGTGACTTCCCCGGAGGCAGTGCCAATACTTTGTATCAGTCTATTCAAAAGCTTTTCCAACTGGACGGTACAACGGACGTTTACATTTGCCACGACTACCCTCCTGAGGGGCGCGAGCATCAATGTAAAACCACGATACAAGAACAAAAACAAAACAACATCCATGTCGGCGGACAAGCCAGCGAAGAACAGTTTGTAAAATGGAGGGAAGAGCGCGATGCAACACTGGATATGCCGCGACTTATCATTCCTTCCATTCAAGTTAATATTCGTGCGGGTCAAATGCCCCCGGCAGAAAGCAATGGTACTGTTTACCTAAAAGTCCCTTTGAACCGTTTATAACTGCAAGCAGGTACTTAAAATGATGAACAAAACCACTCTCGCTATTTCACTATCACTATTGTTAGCTGGTTGTGGCCAGCCACAGCAAACAGAAACAGCATCAGACAGTCAAACAAGCTCAGTCAAACAAACGTCTCAAACCGAAGAACTGCAAGAGATCTATAAGAATTACTTTGACGAACAACTGAAGCTAAACCCGTTATTAGCGACTTATATTGGTGACAATCAATATAATGATGAATTGCCGAACTTCTATTCAGAAGAACACCTTGAAAAATTACTCGCTTTAGAAAAAAGCTACTTAGAGAAAATTAAAGGCATCAATGCCGAGCAGCTCCCCCGCTCAGAGCGGATCAGTTATGAAATCTTCAAGCGAAACAGGGAACTGGCCATTGAGGGCGCTCAATATCCTGAGCATTTGTTACCTATCAACCAGTTTTATAATATCGCCGGTCGTCTGGCAATGCTGGGCTCTGGCACATCGGCTCAACCATTCAATACAGTAGAAGACTACCGTGCATGGGCCAGTCGCATGAAACAAATCCCCCGACTTTTCCAGCAAGCTATTGAGAATATGAAAGTTGGCGTTAAACAAGGCATTGTTCAGCCGCGCGTTTTAATTGAGAAAGCCATTCCCCAAATTGATGCACAAATTACCGAAGACGTTACGCAAAGCATCTTTTGGCGTCCGGTAAAAGATTTACCTGAGGACATCGCAAATACAGACGCCAAAGCAATTCGTGAAGAATACCGCGATGTTATCGCCAATACCGTCATGCCTGCGTATCAAAAACTCAGTGATTACCTCAGTAATGAGTATTTACCGGAGACTCGTACAGACAGTTTCGGCTTGGGTCAATTGCCCGGCGGTACTGAGTGGTACAAGTATAAAATTAAGGCTAACACTTCTACTGAGTTAAGCGCTGATCGTATTCACAATATTGGTTTAGATGAAGTAGCCCGTATTCACGGTGAAATGCGCGACATCATGGAGGAAACCAACTTTGAAGGCGACTTACAGGCCTTTTTTGAATTCATGACGAACGACGAACAATTCATTTACGATAGCAGAGACGAAATGGTCGAAGACTACCGGTCCTTGCGAGGTACTGTTGATGAAGTCGTTGGCGAGCTGTTCGATATCTTTCCTCAGGCTGAGTACGAAGTGCGTAAAGTTGAGGAATTTCGTGAGCAGTCGGCAAGTTCAGGTTCTTACCAGGCCGCACCTACTGATAACTCGCGACCAGCAATTTTCTACCTGAACACTTACGACTTACCATCACGCCCCAATTGGGCAAAAACGGCGCTATTCCTGCACGAGGCAGCACCGGGTCATCATTTCCAGATATCCATTCAGCAAGAATTGGAAGACTTACCCCGGTTCCGGAAGTTTGGCCGGGAAACGGCCTACACTGAAGGCTGGGGGTTATACTCGGAAGCGTTAGGCTACGATATGGGGCTCTACGATGACCCTTACCAGCGTTTCGGACAGCTGGCTGCAGAGTTGTGGCGCTCTATACGCTTGGTCGTTGATACAGGAATTCACGCTAAAGGCTGGAGCCGTCAACAAGTACTAGACTACATGTATGACAACGCCCCGGTTGCAGAAGCTCGTGCGGTATCAGAGGCAGAGCGCTTTATGGCGTTACCCGGTCAGGCTCTGGCCTACAAAATTGGTCAGCTAAAAATTAGCGAGCTGCGCCGCGATGCTGAGAGAAAGCTGGGTAATAACTTTGATATTAAAGCTTTCCACCGTGTGGTTCTTGAGGACGGTGCTGTTCCACTGACCGTACTGGAGCGCAAGGTGAAACGTTGGGTTGCTCAGCAACTGTAGTTTAAAGCAAGTGATCAACCGGCAAACGGGCGGTTAACCAAACCGCCAAGCGCCGCCAAATACCGGCTCCCGGCTCCTTATAAAGCCTAAGCGCCGGTATTTTACTTTTATCCAGCCAATACAGCTTATAAAAACGATTAAGCCTCGCTTCGTAAGTGCGCAACGGTAATTCATGCTCAAACATTGCGTTAATTCGTTCTGCCATCTCTACCGACTCTATTAACAAGCCTGACTCTGTATTGATCTGAGCTGATCTCGGATCAAAATTAAACGAACCGACAAACACTCTCTTAGCGTCAACGGTTACTGTTTTCGCATGCAGGCTTGAGGCAGAGCGTCTAAAATATGGCCTGACATCTTTACGCAGACGCTTCTCTTCTGTTCGGCGCAACTCAAATAGCTGTACCCCTGACAGTAATAAGCGTCGGCGATGACGCTGGTAACCAGCATGTACTGCCGGTACATCGGTTACTGCTAACGAATTAGTCAGGACCCGAACCTTAACCCCCTGCTCCGACAAATTCTCGAGTTCTTTAACGCCAGCAGGTGTCGGAACAAAGTAGGGAGAAACCATCACAATTGAATGCTGCGCTGAGCCCAATGTCTTTGCTAGTTGTTGCGTAACCAGCCGTTGAGGCTTGCTATTTAACTGAGCCTTTAAAGGGTCATCACTGACCACAATGGCAGGCGCTTCATACCAACGCTCGGAATCTTTGTCCGGAAAATTATTCAAATGTTCGTCCGACAGAACAAACTGCTTTAAATCCTGCAGTTCAGGATGCTTTTGGAATCCGGACCAAATATCCTCAAATAGTCGTTTTTGGTTGCCCGACTTTATTGAACTGACCGGCACCGACAAAAGACAATTCCAATAGTGTTGCCAGTCCTCAAGAAGCTTATTAACAACCTCACCTTTGGCAATAACATCAAGATCGGAAAAGAGTTGACCGGCATGGGTGCCAAAATACTCATTACCAACGTTGCGCCCACCTACAATGCCAACTTTTCCATCGACCAGTAAGGCTTTATTGTGCATCCGTCGATTCATTCGCTTAAAGTCGGTAAGCCAGTTAAGCCAGCGCCAACGACGATGCGTAAAAGGGTTAAACAGTTTAATATTAAAATTGGTTCGGGAGGATAAGTCTCGTAATAGCGGCTCTAACGGTTTGCTGTGTAAATCATCCAACAACAAATCAATGCGCACGCCCCTCTCGGCGGCATCTAATAACTCTTTTAGCAACGTCAAACCGCTACTATCCGGGCGCCACAAATAGTATTGCAAAGCAATATGGTATTTTGCCTCACGTATTAAACGGACTCTGGCAATAAGCGCGCGATGCGCATCGCTTAAAAACTGAAACTTATTATCGGCAGAGGCCGCAAGTAAAGGAGTCATTTTATGCCACTTATTGCCCGTTCCAGACCGTCAAGAGTCAGCGGGTACATTCTGCCTCCGACTAAATCATTTATCATGCGCACCGACATGTAATACCGCCAATGCTCTTCAGGCTGCGGGTTGAGCCAGGCCACTTTTTCGAAGTGCTGAGTTAAACGGTTCATCCAGGCTTCGCCGGGTTCCTCATTCCAATGTTCAACACTGCCACCTGGGTACGCAATTTCATACGGACCCATGGTTGCATCACCGACAAATAGCAATTTGTAATCCTCACCATATGTCTGGATCAACTGCTCGGTCGGAATTTGCTCCTGCCGACGTCTGGAGTTCTCTCGCCAGACACCTTCATAGACGCAGTTATGAAAATAAAACAACTCCAAATGCTTGAACTCATTTTTTAACGCTGTGAACAATTGCTCACATTGATAAACATAATCATCCATTGACCCACCAACATCCAGCAACAAAATAATTTTAACCGCATTATGTCGCTCAGACTGCCACTGCAGATCAAGTAAACCACCTTTTTTTGACGTAGCTTCAATGGTGCTTTTTAAGTCAAGTTCGCTAGCCGCACCAGTGCGCGCAAATTGCCTTAGCTTTCTAAGAGCCATCTGAAAGCCGCGTTGCTCCAGTCTGGCGTTATCATCAAGGTCACGAAACTCGCGTTTATCCCACACTTTGGCCGCACTTCGATTACGATTGCCATCCTGGCCTATTCGAATACCTCCGGGATGGTAACCATAAGCACCAAAGGGCGATGTTCCTCCGGTACCAATCCATTTCGAGCCTCCCTGATGACGCTTCTGTTGTTCCTTTAAGCGTTCGTGAAAGGTTTTCATTAACTCATCCAGACTACCGAGTTGCTGTACCTTTTTCTTTTCTTCTTCGCTTAAGTTTCGTTTCAGTGCGTTTTCCAGCCAGTCCTTAGGTATCTTATCGGTCACATCGACATTAGCGACCTTATCCACATATTCGCTGAATGCACGATCAAACTTATCGTACTGAGACTCATCCTTGACCAGAATAAGCCGGGACAAATAATAAAACTGCTCGACGTCAGCAAAAGCCAGGTTAGCCTTCATTGCGCTGAGCAAATCCAGCCATTCGGTAATGCTGGTTTTAAGCCCATGCCGGCGCAGAGTTTGAAAAAAATCAATAAACATAACGCGGTTTAGCGCCGTTGGATGCGAGCGTATTCAGCTAAGCGCTCGACATCCTGTTCATGCTTGAGTAAAGCGCCTGACAGAGGCAATAAACCGCCTTGCTCACGGCTTTTTCGTAGTGAATTCGCGTCAATATCTTCCACAAGCAAAAGTCGCAGCCAGTCCAGCAATTCAGACGTTGAGGGCTTCTTTTTCAATCCGGGAACGTCTCTTAACTCAAAGAAAAGTGCCAAAGCAGTATCAAGTAAATTCTTGTGCAAGTTCGGAAAGTGAACATCAACAATGGCTTTTAACGTGTCACTGTCAGGAAACTGAATGTAATGAAAAAAGCACCGACGTAAAAACGCATCCGGCAGGGCTTTTTCATTATTCGATGTTATAAGCACAATAGGACGTTGCTGCGCTTTTATCTGTTCACCTGTTTCGTAAACATGAAAGGCCATTTGATCCAGTTCGTGCAGTAAGTCATTAGGAAACTCAACATCGGCTTTATCAATTTCATCAATAAGCAGAACCGGACGCTTTTCTGCTGTAAATGCCTGCCAAAGCTTACCAGGACGAATATAATTACTGATATCGTGGACTTTATCGCTACCCAGCTGGCTATCACGTAACCGCGATACAGCGTCGTATTCATACAAGCCTTGCTGTGCTTTTGTGGTTGATTTAATAGACCATTGCAGCAGCTCGGTATCTAATGCTCTCGCTAACTCTTCAGCCAGGCGCGTCTTCCCGGTGCCAGGCTCACCTTTTAATAATAACGGCTTTTCTAACGTCACCGCGGCATTGACGGCTGTTGCCAGTTCCTGCGAAACGACATACTGAGAACTGCTACTAAACTCCATTCTTGGATCCCTTAATTCAGTGAAAACTGCGCCTATGGTACAACAGGCATCAAGGGTTGTGCCAATCAGCGAGCTTTTCTGCTCTGCAGCTCAGTAAATCTTTGAAGAACCTTTGCAATATCTGCCTTAACAAATGGTTTGGTGACATAATCATTCATTCCGGCACGCAACGCCTGAGTCCGGGTCTCAGGGTAAGCATCGGCAGTTAAAGCAATAACATAGGGCTGATGGATGTCCATTTCGCGCAGCACCCGAGTTGCTTCCATACCGTCCATATGCGGCATATGAAGGTCCATAAACAATACATCGTAGTTTCTTGCCTGCATCATCTTCAGCGCATTCTGTGCGTCGCTTACCAGCTCAACATTCTGATTCAGAGACAACAGCATCTCCTTTATTATCAGCTGATTTATTTTATTATCATCGACAACCAAAACTTGCACTTTGGGTAAAGGTGGCATCTTCTCAGTCTTTGGTTCATTCGCTCCTGCGATCTGAACCGTCATGGGCAGACAAAGGGTGAAACAAGAACCGTGATCAGGTTTGCTATCAACCTGAATGGTACCGCTCAATAATTGTACAATATTGCGAACAATAGCCAGTCCAAGTCCACTTCCACCTTCCGGCCGGTTAAAGCCATCCTGCTCTTGCTCAAACAATTGCCATATCCGCTGGGTATCATGGATCCCCTTCCCTGTATCCTGGACTTTTACAACCAGTTCCCCTTCGTTTTTCTTGTTTTCGTAGCCTTGCCAGCTTGCGCTGACAGAAATGGAGCCATTTGTAGTGAACTTTAATGCGTTACTGACCAGGTTACTGACAACCTGCGCCACCCGAGCCTGATCCATTAACACGCTTTCCGGAATGTCTTCGCTAACATCCACAATAAAGTCTAACTCTTTGTCCTTTATCGGTTGCTCAAACAAACGAATAACATGGTGTAATACCCTGACTGGAGAGTGCACTCCTAAAGTCACCTTCAGTTGCCCTTCTTCTGCCCGGGTTAAATCAAGTACGTCGTTCAGTGTGGTCAACAAGTAGTCACCACTGTTCTTAATAGTAGCAAGCAACTGCTGCTGGTGAGAGTTGAGGTTCGTCGATTCTAACACTGAAGCTATACCCAGTATGCCATGCAGTGGAGTTCTAATTTCATGAGACATATTGGCTAAGAATACATTTTTCGCATGTGCAGCCCTGCGGGCATCGAGTTCCGCTTTTTTCTGTTCAGTCACGTCGGTAACGGTACCCGTGTAACGAATCGCCCGGCCTTCACTATCGCGCTCTATAATCTTTCCCCGATCCAGAACATAAACCCAATGCCCTTCTCTATGTCTTATCCGATGCGTACTCTCGTAAAAGGGGGTAATACCGTCCAGGTGGTCTTTAATGGCTTGCCAAACGCCATCGTAATCTTCCGGATGCAAACGACTTGACCAGCTTTCTACATTTGCCTCCAGTTCATTCACCTCCCAACCAAACATATTGGCCCAGCGTTTATTAAAAATTGTGACTCCCGTTTGCGGATTCCATTCCCAGGTGCCCAGCCGCGTTGCATCTAAAATGAGTTGTAACCGGTTACGTTCCATTTCCAAGGCTATTTGCAATTGTTTACGCTCAGTGATGTCGATTAAATAACCATACAGATGGTTAGTGCCATCTTCATGCTGCATTACCACTGTGGTATCGGATACCCAGACATCCTGCCCGTTAACATGCTTTACCCGATAATCCTGATGCGTTATTGAGCCACCGGACTCTTTCCCTAAAAGAACTTCCACCTCATCCATAACGCGTGGAAGATCATCCTGATGAATCAGATCACGATATTCTATTTCTCGTCTTTCTAATCTTTCCTTCTTATAGCCCAGCAGACTTTCAATGTTGTCAGACACAAAAAGAACCGGCCAGCCAGGAGAGTCCTCCCATACAAATAGGCTTAAGCGGCTGCCCACGTTCAGCAGGGCCGCTAAATTTTCATTAGTTACAGGTGTTGTCATCAACTTAGACTCTCTTTAGAGGCTTTACTTCGACCAGTTTGCCGCACTAGCAACTTGGTGTACACTGGCAAAAACAATAACATAAAAACAACGATACCCGGATGACCCAGGCAAACGTCAATGAATGGCAAACAGCGCTACTAAAGCAGGTTGATCAACTCATAGAGTTGGCTAAGACTCGTTTACCTGCCAGACAACAGCCCACCATCCGCGGCCCCGAATACTGGCAGCGTTTTGCTAAACATCACTACGTAAGAGCGGCTGATTTATTGAAGGCCGGAAACGGTTTTGAAGCTGCGAAGCATTTCCGTAGAGCGGCGCTTTTTGGTCACAGCAAAGCGATGTTATATTTAGGACAAATGTTTTTGCAAGGTAAAGACTTACCTGAAAGTGTCTTTCACGCCTGCTGCTGGCTAACACTGGCGGATAGAGCAGGAGAGGTTGAGGCGGAGCAAATTATTGATAATTTGCTCCATAAACTGACCGCTAGAGAATTAAACAGCGCCCGTCAATTGGCTGCCGAGCGCTTTGAGCAAATCTGTGAGGCCAGCTTCGACGTCCATGGTCTGTAGCTTAAGGATGCCACAGCTTAGTTTTTTCACGAAGCTTGCCACTGGCTACCCAGTCCTGAAGCTGATCCGCCATGCGTTTGCCCGTATCAACCGCTTTTTCCCAGTAATCGATACGAGTCTCTGCATCCAGACTCGCAAAATCTGTTCTGTCTGGAATTTTTCCATAAGGTAAAGACTGAATGAAGTCTTCCGATGGTGTAACAAATACTACGTTAGGCCATTTTTTCCCGGTAGTCCGCCGCCAACTCAGACGTTTATCGAACCAACCAGGAATTGCTTCGCGGTGGAAGTGAGGATAAAGCACCAGACCATTAACTTCTGACAAATCTAAATCGAAATGGTAGTCAGTGATCCCGCCGTCACGGTATGTTCCTGTTGGCGCTCCCGGAATGTCGGTAACACCGTCCAACACCAGAGGAATTGAACCTGTCGCTAACAGAGCCGACTGAAAGTTTTCATGGGTCAGCTCAACGTGGTGTGTCGGCAAGTCGCGCCAACCTCGCGAAAAGCTAAGATCCGATTGCGGGTGATGAAAAATAACTCGCTCGTAAAACCGCCCTAACCACCGACGATTTAAGCCATTAGCAAAAGCAGAGCTTAACAAACCCAGCATTTGTTTCTTTGTTTCAGCGGCCGTCCAACCCCGGCAGCGAGCAACAATAAAATGGTGCCGCACCGCCGACTGACCTAAAATTTCAGTTACCGCCTGCTCCGGGACATACTTGGCCAATAACGCTTTTGCTTCGCTGGTTATCTCGTCCCTGTCAGGTTTCGCGCTGTAAGTCTGAGTTCTGTATAAACGACAGAATAAGTCACTGGCTGCAACCGGGTCCTGCTGCCCAAGCGCCGCAAAACGCCAGGCTCCGGCTGAAGTGCCCAGGGTGTTCAGTGGTTCTTTTTTGTCTTTAAAAAACTCACCAAACATCCACCGGTCCAGCCCCTGAAGCACAAACCACTTAGGTCCGCCGGAAGCGCCTAATAATAAGCCGACATCGTCAGCGGCAAGCCCCTGCTCCTGTATATGCTGATAAGCCGAGGCTCCAGCCTTTATGTCAATCCAATCTGTCATACCACCTTCCCAGGCTTATAGTTGTCGTTTTCTTTCTGCGAGGAACCCCAGCAAGAATAATATTCCAATAGTGCTAACCGCCAGCAAATGAAGCGGAATAAGACTTAACCATCCGGCTAAAACCGGTGTGAACCAAACGGTTAACCAACCATACCCAAAAGCACAAACAAGAATAAAGGCCATTGTACGGAACACAAAGTGCCAGTGGCCCACTTGCCTTTTCACCATACGGTTAACTTCGGCACCATAGATGACCAGTAATGTGGCAATAATCATCATGGCTAACTCGTAAAAATGCGGGCGAATCATTAAGCCCAGATTATTTAGCACATTCTGCATGCTAATACCCCTCTCAAAATCGTCGCCCGAGTATACGAATTTTCTCGAGCGTTCGCATCCCAAGTTTGCCTTTTGCTGTGTTATCCTACGACAATAAAGAGGCTTATTTATAGGACGTTCAATGAAAATCATCTCATTTAATATCAATGGTATACGCGCACGTCTGCACCAGCTGCAAGCGTTAATCGATAAACATCAACCTGATGTCATCGGCCTTCAGGAAACTAAAGTCCACGATGACCAGTTTCCGTTAAAAGACGTAGAGGCAATGGGTTATCACGTCATTTTCCATGGGCAGAAAGGCCACTACGGAGTAGCAATGCTCAGTAAAAAGCCTCTGGAAAACCCTCAGTTTGGCTTTCCTTCTGACGACGAAGACGCCCAGCGCCGAATGATTATGGGTGACTATCAACTTAACGACGGTAGTTATGTGCGCATTTTAAACGGTTATTTTCCTCAGGGAGAAAGTCGCGATCACCCAACCAAATTTCCGGCAAAAGAGAAATTCTATCAGGACTTAATGAGCTATCTGGATAACGACCTTTCTCCGGAACAACCTGTCATTGTTATGGGTGATGTGAACATTTCCCGCATTGACCTGGACATTGGTATTGGTGAGAACAATAAAAAGCGTTGGTTGAAAACCGGCAAGTGCAGCTTCCTACCAGAAGAGCGTGAGTGGATGCAAAAGCTCATGGACTGGGGCTTTACAGACACCTACCGCAAACTAAACCCAGATGTGGATAACCAGTTTAGCTGGTTTGATTATCGCTCTCGTGGCTTTGACGATAACCGCGGACTGCGGATTGATCTTATTCTCGCCACACAAACATTGGCAACAAAGTGCGAGGACAGCGGCATAGACTACGAACTCAGGGGTATCGAGAAGCCTTCCGATCACGCGCCTGTCTGGTCAACCTTTACAGTCTGATTAACACATTGCCGCCGGTTGATATTAATGTTCTTCCGGCGGTAATGTTTCCAGCGCTTTGCGCAAAATAATTGCGAGATCCATATACTCCGGCCCTTTTTTACCTTGTGGATGGCACTCAACGCCTTGTTTTCTTAGCTTGTCTCTTAATTCTTTATACCAATGACGCAACGAAGGCTTTAGTAGTTGTCTCGAACGCCACCCCAGCCAGTATAATCCCTGCAACGGCAGGCTTAGCATAATTAAAGACAGCATAAATCCCGGAGCCAGTTGTTCTTCTGGCATAAATTGCCAGGTTAATGCTGCATTTAAAACAGCAATGGCCGGAGTCCAGCTAATGGCCTTGCGTGTCACCGGTATAATTCTCGATTCAGCCATAGCGGCAACAACTGAATGATGAGGCCATTTATCGGCATACACCTTTCCATCTCTTAAAACAGCAAAAAATGAACGACTCATGATGACCTCTTTGCCAAACCTGATGTAATTATAAACGATTACCTGTCTATTGTACGATATTCGCACTTTCGATATTATCTTTATTTTTCATGTACTTGCAGCCTTACAACCGCGTAGTGCACAAAGATATCCACAGTTAATGTGGATACAGTTGCAGCCAGCCTTTAGCTTTGCCACTATACTACCTGAATTAGTCAGTAGCATGGTGTCAGCAGTGACAACAAGTAAGCTTCCCATTCTCTATGCGCCGATAACCGGACGCATTATCACAGCGCAACCTTCTCCACCAGTATGCCAGCATGGTTTGCTCGGTAAAGGCGTTGTCATAGAAATGACCGGCAGTACCTTGTATGCGCCGGCTGATGGCGAACTAACCCAGATAAGCAGTAGTGGCGATTACTTGTCTTTACGTCTGAATGACACCTACTCTCTACAGTTAATCACAGGTTCAGGCGATGCCTTCGGAACCCACCCGGCTTTGACCGTACTTTGCCGTGAACAAAGCCAGGTTAAATGCGGCGATCCTCTGGTTAAGATTAACCAATCGTTGCTGCGCAGTTTAAAGCCCGTGCAACAACGGCTTGCGGTTCTCATTTGTTCGCTCGGTCCTGAACAGATAACTGAACCCTTTGACTGGCTGCAATCCGGACTCGTTACCGCAAAAGACAGTCCACTTATTACTTATTAACACCGACAGGAGCTGTACCTATGTTGCGCGTTTATGGCATAAAAAACTGCGACACCGTTAAAAAATCACTTAAATGGTTAGATAAAAACAAAGTCGATTACGAATTTATTGACGTTCGGCAGCAGCCATTACAAAAAGAAACGGTAAACGCCTGGTTACAGCAACTGCCCGCAGAATCTCTGCTGAACAAACGCAGCACCAGCTGGCGCAACCTGTCTGATGAGCAAAAGGCTCTCGAAAACGCAGATGCTATAGCTGAATTAATTGCCGAACAACCAACGCTGTTTAAACGACCTCTGGTTCAGTCCGGCCAGGCAGTTCATTGCGGCTTTAATGAAAAACTCTGGAGCGAACGCTACTTATGAGTTCAGAGACACTAAAACTTGCTCATGAGCTCATTTCCCGCCCCTCGATTACACCAGAAGATGAAGGCTGCCAGCAGCTTATCGGTGAAAGGCTCGCAGCGTTGGGATTTGAGCTCGAATCCATGATCTTTGAGGACACAACCAATTTATGGGCGCGTCGTGGTCAGGGCCGTAAACTGTTTTGTTTCGCCGGACACACCGATGTGGTTCCTCCTGGTGATGTTAACGACTGGCAATTTCCGCCGTTCCAGCCAACGGTTCATAATGGCTACCTCTACGGGCGGGGTGCAGCCGACATGAAAGGCAGTTTAGCTGCAATGATCACGGCTACCGAACGCTTCGTAAAGGATTACCCTGAGGTTGATGCTGATATTGGTTTTTTGATCACCAGTGATGAAGAAGGCCCTTTTATTAACGGAACCAAACGAGTTATAGAAACACTGCAACAACGCAAAGAAAACATCGACTGGTGCATTGTTGGTGAGCCCTCAAGTACCGAAACTCTAGGAGACATTGTTAAAAATGGTCGCAGAGGCAGTTTAACCGGCGACTTAACGGTATTAGGCATACAAGGACACGTTGCTTACCCTCATTTGGCGAAAAATCCGGTGCACGATCTTGCCCCCGCGCTCAGTGACTTAATTCAGGAAGAATGGGACAAAGGCAACGACAGCTTTCCGCCAACAACCTTTCAGGTATCGAACATTCAGGCCGGAACCGGTGCAGGAAATGTGATACCTGGACGTATTGAGACACAGTTCAACTTCCGCTTCTCAACTGAACTGACCGCGGACAAAATTAAGCAGCGGGTTGAGGCAATTCTCAATAAGCATTCATTAAAATACAAACTGCAATGGAAGCTTAACGGACCACCGTTTTTAACCGATTCCGGCGCGCTTGTAGAGGCCGTTCAGTCTGCCATTGAGCATGAGTGTGGCTTTTCGACAACCCTCTCCACCGCTGGTGGTACTTCCGACGGACGTTTCATTGCGCCGACCGGAGCTCAGGTAATAGAACTTGGCCCCGTCAATGCCACCATTCATAAAGTGAACGAATGCGTTAAAGCCAGTGATTTAGATAAGCTCAGCGAAGTGTATTATCGCTGTATGGAGAAGCTACTATGTTGAGTAGCAACCAGCTTACGGGCGCCTCTGAAACACATCTAACTGCGGTAGACGGGCATAAACTTCACCCGGATGCCGCACAAGCTTATCTTGCTATGCAGAAAGCAGCGGCCACTAATGGAATTGAGCTCGCTATTGCCAGCGGGTTCCGTTCACTGGACAGGCAGCTCTCTATCTGGAATAGAAAATGGCGAGGCAAGTTGCCACTATTGTCGAAAGACGGTGAGCCATTAGATGTTGCTGCCTTAACCGATAGCGAAAAAATGCACGCTATTTTGCACTGGTCTGCATTACCTGGCAGTAGCCGACATCACTGGGGAAGTGACTTCGATATCTATGACCCTCGCCCATTTCAAAGCAATGAGCTTAAATTACGTTTAGTACCGGCAGAATATACGGATGCGGAAGGCCCCTGTCATACACTTTGGCAATGGCTGACTCAACATGCTCACGAAAGCGGCTTCTTTTTTCCTTACGCCCGTTACCAGGGAGGCGTTGCACAAGAACCATGGCACTTAAGCTATCGTCCGGTGTCGAAGGAGTGTTATCAACAACTAAGCCTTGAATTACTGGCCGAAACCATCAGTTCGCTTGCTATTGAGGGAAAGCTCATAATACTGGAAAATCTTGAGCAAATTAAAAAGCAGTATGTAGACACAATAACGGAGGATGACGGATGGACGAATATTTGGTGTGGTTACTGATACTGCTAGTACTGGGTGTCGTTATCAGCAATATTATGGTCTTAAAATATACAGCGAAGTTTAAATGGCCTGGTACGAAATCGTCTAAAACCGAAGGCGACTCCGACCAGGTACCCGATAAAAAAGACTAACCCAGCTTCACGCCCAGACGTTTAGCAACTTCCCGGTACGCTTCAACAACGCCGCCTAAGCCCTGACGAAAACGATCTTTGTCGAGCTTTTCACGGGTTTCAGCGTCCCACAAGCGACAACCGTCTGGAGTGAACTCATCACCCAGCATGATTTGCCCGTCAAACACTCCAAATTCAAGTTTGTAATCAACCAGCAGCAAACCTGCATCGGCAAACAAAGCTTTAAGTACGTCGTTCACTTTAAACGTCAGTTCTTTCATCTTTTCAATTTGCTCTGCCGTTGCCCAACCGAAGGCCTGAATGTGATATTCATTAACCATAGGGTCGTGTAACGCATCGTTTTTCAAAAAGAATTCAAATGTTGGTGGATTAAGCTCTTTACCCTCTTCAACACCTAAACGGCGAACCAGAGAGCCAGCAGCGACGTTACGAACAACACATTCAACCGGAATCATATCCAGTTTTTTCACCAACGAATCGGTATCGTTTAAGCATTCGTCCAACTGTGTCGGAATACCGGCTTCTTCTAATTTAGCCATAATAAAGTGGTTAAATTTGTTATTTACCATTCCTTTATCATCAAGCTGTTCGACCTTTTCACCGTCGAACGCTGAAGTGTCATTACGAAACTCCAGAATAAGACGGTTAGGATCGTCGGTATGATAGACCGTCTTTGCTTTACCCCGATACAGTTCACTGCGTTTTTCCATGAATCTTTCCACTCGCGCTTAAGTTAAAGTTTGCTTTGCTGTTTAACAGCTGCTTTAAAGGCTTCAAATACTTTGTTCATCCATTCATCCGAGACAAGTTTATCGTCTTTATAAACCGTAACCGATGTATTCTCGCCGTCATCCAATAACCAGAATTCGTACTCACCTTCAGCTATACCAAGGTTTTCATAGTCATCGCCGCCGATAAACAGGAAGCCACTACCCGGTTCACTATACTCAACAAAGTAAGTGCCTGATTCACGGTTTAAGTCGTCAACTTCGAACCCAATTTCTTCCAGAGCGAGGTTAACCAGTGGCCATGCTTGATCGAAGTTATCTTCAACCACAAATATAGAGTGACCTTCAGCCGCTTGTGATAAACGAGTATCAATTCCTTCTGCTTTATTACGGGCAACAGCCAATTGCTGCTTACGGTTCACTTCAGAAATAATAGCGTTTAATAAATCGGTTTCCAGGTTTCGAACAATGAGTGGAGCAACCACTTTCTCTTCACCACCAACGACTTGGGTGAAGTCATTAACATTTACCCGCAAACTTGTCGTACGCTTGTGAGGCTCTGTTTCCTGAAGCAACTCGTAACGAAATGTCCTTTCTAACTCACTGTCGCTTTCACCACCAAAACCAAGAAAGCCGCCTTCTCCATCAATTGTTTGCTGAATGGTCATTTGCTCAGTTAACCAACGGTTCTCGTTAACTTCTTGCCATTCAAGGTTACGGCGCTTCAGAACATCTCGCGCTGACTGACGAACAAATTCAGCAACTGAATCACCCATGCCATCGACAACGTCAAAATACACCCGAGTTTCTGTTTCAGTTTCTAACACGCGACTTCCTAAACCCAGAGGACGAACTTGCTGAGGGGCAGTAATGTTAACCCGGTGGCCAATAGGAGCTTGTGCAATATCGGTTTCAGGAATTCGATACTTACTTCCTTTTTCCGGCTGTTCCAGGTCCCCCGGAATATTCAGTGCTGAAGTCGGCTGAATATTCACATACTCAAACCCGCCACTTGCACGTTCTTTTTCTACCGAAGAACAACCTGTGATAACTGCGGCAGCTAAGCCCATATACGCAAGGCGAGACAATTTCATTAAGACTCCTGAATATTCAATAGATTTGCTTTTTGCAACACTGACTCAATCAATTGTTGATTCTGTTCTTCCGGAGGAGTCAGAGGCAGTCGATAGTTTGCACTTACCCAGCCCATTAACGCTAAAGACCATTTAACAGGTATTGGGTTGGATTCAACAAATAACATATTATGCAAAGGTTCCAGCTCAGCATCGATTTGATTAGCCCGCTCGGTATCACCTGAAACTGCAGCCGTAACCAGTTCTTTCATTTTGGCAGGGACAATATTGGCAGTAACACTAATAACGCCATGACCACCCGCAAACATAAATTCGCGTGCTGTCGGATCATCACCGCTTAATAATATAAAATCATCGCCACAGCGCTTCTTCAGCTCTTGTACACGACTTACGTCACCAGTTGCTTCTTTTATACCAATAACATTATCAATTTTTGCTAACTGTTCGACCATGTCAGGTGTCATATCAAGACTTGTACGGCCCGGAACATTATATAGGATTTGGGGTTTATCAGAGGCATCGGCGCAAGCCTTATAATGTGCAATAAGACCGGTTAAAGAAGGTTTATTGTAGTACGGCGTGACATTTAAAAATCCACTCACACCTGCCTGAGTCATTTTTTCAGTTAATTGCACCGCTTCGCTGGTCGAGTTTGAACCGTTACCAGCAATAATATCAATACGTCCTGCGCTAAGTTCGACCATCGCATTAACGACATCAATATGCTCTTCATGCGTTAAGGTTGTTGACTCCCCTGTCGTGCCAACCGCTACAATAGCGTCCGTACCCGCTTCGCAATGTTTATTCACCAGAAACTCAAGTTCGCTGTAATCGACATTGCCATATTTTGTAAAAGGGGTAACTAAAGCGACAATACTGCCCTTAAGCATACATTCTCCAAGTCCTAAATTGGGGCTCCAATGGTAATGCCAGCCCTAACGAAACACAAGTGATAGGAACATAAGTTACCAAGAAGGTTCCATAAACTTCTGCGACTTAAGCATTTTCCAAGTTTGCTTGTGTCCGTTATCATGTAGCGTACTGTTAACGAAGTTCCAGGAGAAAGCTATGCAAACACTAAAAGCCGGAGATAAAGCACCGGATTTCACCTTACTTGATGCGAATGAAAACTCCGTCACTTTATCTGAGTTATTAAAAGAGCATCGTGTACTGGTTTATTTTTACCCTAAAGCCATGACCCCCGGTTGTACCGTTCAGGCACAAAACCTACGCGACAGTCGTAAGCAGCTTGAAGAATTTAATGTTGTATCTGTTGGCATTAGTCCTGATGCGCCTAAGCGTTTAGCGAAATTTACCGAACGTGATGAGTTAAACTTTACTTTGTTAAGCGATGAAGACCATAAAGTTGCTGAAGATTTTGGAGTTTGGGGACTCAAGAAGTTTATGGGTAAAGAATACGATGGTATCCACCGTATTAGCTTTTTAGTTGAACAAGACGGAACCGTGTCTCAGGTGTTTAATAAGTTTAAAACAAAGGAGCACCATGACGTAGTGCTGGATCACCTAAAACAAGCTTAATACTCCGGAAACACCGCATTATTGCGGTGTTTCCTCCACCACATTATCCCCAGCATTACTATCCCAGGCTGTTAAGACGGCTTTAACCAAACTCGCCAACGGAATAGCAAAGAAAACGCCCCAGAAGCCCCAAATACCACCGAAAATTAATACCGCGGCAATAATATAAACCGGATTCAGACTTATAGCTTCAGAGAATAATAGCGGCACTAAAAGGTTGCCATCCAAGGCCTGAATAATTAAATAAGCGACAGTAACCCAGACAAACGCAGCTGTCGGGCCAAACTGGAACAAAGCCACAAGCACAACCGGTATCGTTGCAACAGCGGCCCCAATATAAGGAATTAAAACGGATAATCCCACCATAATGGAAAGCAACGCCGAATAACGCAAACCAAATAGACTGAAGGTAATAAAGGTTACTACGGCAACCACCACCACTTCTATGGCTTTACCACGAATGTAGTTCATAATTTGCAGGTTCATTTCCTGCCCCACCTGCGAAATTAACTGTCTGTTTGAAGGCAACAACCGACTAAAGTGAGCAATTAAAATATCCCGATCTTTTAGCATAAAGAAAATGAGTAACGGCACGATAATTAAATAAACCAACATCGCCATGACGTTGACAATGGAAGTTAACGAGACCGTTAGCAGATTCTCGCCCAGACCAACCGCCCGTCGCTTCATTTCTTGAGTGAATTCATTAATTTGGTGGTCATCAACTATACCGGGAAACATCTCGGGCAACTTATGTAGCCAAATTTGTAGGTTGGTCACCATATCCGGCATTTCCTGAATTAAGGTCGTGCTCTGCTGCCAAATAACTGGCACCAGCGTCAGTAAGCTAATGAGCATTACTGCCAGGAACAGGGAAAATGTAATAATCGTCGCTGTAAGTCGGGAGAAACCTAACTGCATGAGTCGCATCACAGGCCAATCTAGCAGGTACGCTAAAGAAATAGCGATTAATAAAGGCACTATTAAACTGCCAAAAAGCACAATGACAAGTACAGTAACTACCAGTAATAGAAACAAAGTCACCGCATTAGGGTCTGAAAATTTCCGTCTATACCACTGCTGAATATATTCCCACATAGTCATCGTCCCTTATTCTTAAGTTCTATTGATAATATCAGCCCTTGCAATCTTTCCATAACCCCATAGAGTAAAAAGGAACTAAAGATAAGAATTCTGTTCTGATAGTTAGATAGAACCTGTTCCATTGAACCAATGAGTCGTTGATGTCCACCAAAATATTACACTTTTTTATCGCTTGCTTATTCACTTTTTCAATAAGCTATAGCGCTGCAAGTAATGCCGTTCAGGATAATAAGCGTTTACCGGAGATAGGCACTACTGGTGCAGCCTTCATGAGTATTGAGCGTGAACGTGTGGTTGGCGACTTCTATATGCGACAAGTGCGCTCACAAGCCCCTATCATTCACGATCCGGTGTTAGATAGCTATTTAAATAGTATAGGGCAGCGCCTGGTAAGAAATACCAGTGGTGTCCGATATCCATTTAACTTTTTCTGGATTAACAATAAAGAAATTAATGCCTTCGCTTTTATGGGCGGATACGTTGGTGTGCACACAGGGTTAATTAACGAAGCCAGAACCGAGTCAGAACTGGCCGCAGTGCTGGGGCACGAGGTTGCCCACATAACTCAACGCCATATTGTGCGACGCATGCAGGAGCAACAACGCAGCATGCCAATGACCATAGCTGGCATTATTGGGTCAATTTTAGTCGGCATGGCGAATCCAGAAGCCGGAGCGGCGGGACTCTATACCACTATAGGTATGGCCGGACAGTCTCAAATTAATTACACCAGAATGTATGAACAAGAGGCTGACCGCATTGGCCTTTCAGTTTTGTTAGCCGCCGGGTTTGACCCAAGAGGTGCTCCTGATTTCTTTGGGCGTCTAGCGGAGAAATACCGGTACGTTAGCAAACCGCCTGAAATGCTAATGACGCATCCCCTTCCGGAGTCTCGTATTGCAGATACCCGAAGCCGGGCAGAAAACATGCAACGTGTCGATGTCCCGCCAAGTCTCGATTTTGCTCTGGCAAAGGCCAGAATTCAGGCTCGATATATTGGCAACAGCACCCAAAGCGACTTTCAATCTATGCGCTCTAGCCGTAACGCGATAAACCAGCAAGCCGGACAGTACGCTCTTGCGATACGTGCTTTAGATAACGGTCATACCGATGTTGCCCTTGAGCTGATGCAGCCTTTGCTGGAGCGAGCACCCAACAACCCCTTTTATATCGATGTTCAAACCGATATTTTGCTTGCAAAAGATGACTATGAAACGGTATTGGACTGGTTGCGCGGCAAGTATGTTCAACAACCCAATGAACCCGTTATTACATTAAATTTTGCCAATGCTGCCCTGAAGGCGCAGGACACCTCTCTGGCAGAAAAGCTGCTACGAGACTTTCTGTTACAACAACCCAATGATCCACTCGCGCTTGACCTTCTTACCCAAGTTTATGAGCGTAATGGAAAACGTGCTGCTATGTATGAAACTCGCGCTGAGGCACTCGCGCTAAGAGGTAACTTTAAACTGGCTATCGACCAGTTGCATACGGCTCATAATCATACAGACAGTGACCTTACTCACAAACGACTTAACGCACGGATTGACCAAATTCGTAACTTAGAGCAGCAAGTACAAAACTTAATGTGAATTAATGGCACTTTCCAGTGATTCAAGATCTTGCTCGCCCATAAGGGGGCCTTTTACCGTGCCATCAGGCTTTATCACGTAGGTTGCCGGTAACATTTGTGGGCGTTGAAATGGAAACGCAGGTGCAGGGTCCATCAGCGCCAGTTGGAATTCAATGCCATGGCGCTTTTTAAGCTCAGCGAGTTCGCTATTCGACATCGGGTCAAAACTTACTCCAACTAGTTCAACATTTTCGGGTTTATGGCTGTTAAATTCATTAAGTTCCGGAAGTTCTCGCAAACACGGCGCGCACCATTCAGCAAAATAGTTAACAACAACAGTTTTGCCATCAAGCCGAGACCAACTGAATTCTTTGTTTTGGTCGGTAATAACATCTGACTTTGGTGAGCATGCCGTTATCAATACCACCGTGGCAGCATAGACTAGTGTTCTCAGTTTCATTCCTTACCTCAATTACGTTACTATTAACGGATATTCAGATACTACAAGGTACGACACTTATGAGCCAAGTAACAATTTATCATAATCCACGTTGTTCAAAATCAAGACAAACTTTGGAACTACTGCAGCAAAATAATATTGAACCGGAAATTGTCGAGTACCTTAAAACACCCCCGAATGCGGCAGAATTACAAGACATATTGGCTAAATTAAACCTCTCTGCTGATCAACTCATGAGAAAAAAAGAGACTGTATACAAAGAGTTGGGGCTAGCCGGCATAAACGACGAAGACGAATTAGTTACCGCTATGATCAACAACCCCAAACTGATTGAGCGCCCTATTGTCATTTCCGGGGACAAAGCCGCTATTGGGCGTCCTCCAGAAGCCGTTTTGGATATTCTGTCATGACTTCTGTCGTGATCCTGTATTACAGCCGCAACGGGGCAACACAAAGGCTTGCCGACGCTATTGCCGAAGGAGTAACAAGCGCAGGTGGCGAAGCTGTTCTGCGTAGCACTGGGCACGGCAGTAATGCGGTCAGTGACAGAGATCTGGAAGTTGAAAACAGCGATATTAAAAACTGTGACGCGCTGATTCTGGGAAGTCCGACCCGCTTTGGTCATATGGCATCAAGCCTGCAGAAGTTTTGGGAAGGAACCTCTCGTGAATGGCTGCAAGGCGCATTGACCGACAAACCTGGCGCGGTATTTACTTCTTCCAGTTCATTACACGGTGGGCAGGAATCAACGCTGCTAACACTGGCACTACCTTTAATTCACCATGGTATGATGTTGGTTGGTATTCCCTATTCGGAGCCTGCCCTGCATCAAACTCAATCGGGTGGCTCACCATACGGAGCCAGTCACCACGAACACAGTAACAAGCTGACTGAACACGAACGTCAATGTGCTATTGCACTAGGCAAACGGGTTACAAACTTTGCTAGCAAGCTTTCATCATAGGAATTTTAAATGCCGACATCTCCGCGCTTTTACCGCTGGTTAACACAGCTTTTCTACTGGCCACTAATTGTTTTGGTCGCTTTATGGCACGGTATGCCAACCGATGCGCCTGGAACGCTGCCCGTTTATATTGCTCTTGTTTTATGGGTACTGCCTTTGTTATTCCCACTCTACGGTTTGGTTAGAGGCAAAGCCTACACACACGCGTGGACCAACTTTATTTTAATGTTTTACTTTCTTCACGGACTCACTGTCGTTTACACACATCCGGACGAGCGGATTTGGTCAATACTGGAAATCATATTGACAACCGGAGCCTTTATCGGGGCAACCGGTTATGCCCGTTATCAAGGGCGAGCAGAAGGTTTAGGACTTAAAAAACTAAAAGACTACAACTAAATTTCCAGAACCTGCTTAACAAAAGGAATTGTTAAGCGTCGCTGATAGGTAATAGAAGCTTGATCAAGTTCATTCAGGGCTTTCATTAAATCACGCATAGAACGCCCCAGTCGCTGAGTCATAAAAGCCGCCACATCCGCAGGAAGCTCCAGTCCACGCCATTGTGCTCTGAGTATTAAAGCGTTATTTTTCTCATCATCGTTTAACGGGTGTACCTGAAACCCCGTTGCCCATTGAAAGCGCGACTGTAAGTCCGGCAATACGACCTCGGTCTGAGCCGCCGACTGCTTTGCTGTCATAATGAGCCGGGTAGACTCATTATCGGTTACCCGGTTAATTAAAGAGAACAGTTCGAAGCACCAGTCCTGTTTCAACGTCACAGTGTCAATATCATCCAGGCAAATAAGATCAGCTTGATCAATACCGTTCAACACCGCTTCTGCATCAACCTCAACAAGCTCTTTTAATGGTAAATAAGCAATACGCTGCTGAGGCCCAACCGATGCAATAACACTGTGCATTAAATGGCTTTTCCCCACACCACTTGCTCCCGACAACCAGGTTAACTGCTGATTTCTTTTTAACGGAGGTTTAGCTTCGGGTAAGGCTTTTAACCAACTTAATAAGGTCGCGTTATTGCCCTCAAGAAAGGTGGAAAAAAGCTCATCGTCCGGTAACTGAACAGCCAGCGGCAATTGCTGTGGAGGCATCAGCGACCCTCATCCCAGCGGTAAACAGGGGTTTCCGTTTGGTTTGCAGCGACAAAAGGACCAACTTCCTGAGAAACAAGACGCCCATCCAGGTTGATAGCCTGCAGTATTTGGTCGACCGGTCCGTTCACAACAATCTCGAATTCGCTCATATTCTGAGAGTATTTCAATAAGCGAACCTCCCGGACCGATACAATACTTTTCAAAAAGCTTTCCAGTTTTAAAACACTGCTCAGACTGTTTAACTGCTCAACTTTGACCGTCAGTGTGTTGCGTACGTTCTCATCGCCGGCGGTCATGCTGTATTTAGCTGACAGCTTCACCATTAATTGTTCTATTAAAGGTTCTGCCAGCCAGTCAACGCTTGTTGCCGTCACTTCTCCGGCAAACCTGTCATCACCAATTTCTACGAACCAATTCAAACTCCAGGGTGCTTCCTCATTCTCCTGGCGAACAATACGTGCTACCAGTAACCCATCCGTACCATAGCGCTCTGTCGTTGTCCTCACAGGGTCTAAAAAGCGCCCCCAGACATCCATTGCGCTAATGGTGAAATTGTCGGTTAAATCCATTAGCGGCAGCTGCACCGGAATACTGTACTGTTTTGCGAAGAATCGAAGTTGCTGGGTAAAAACAGATTCGCTGTTACTGTCAATTATTGTGCGTTGCCCGCTGTCACTTTCTTTCGCAATCCACAACATTAACTGAGGTCTGCGGCTCCCCCAGTAAGGTAGTTGATGCTCGGCAAGAAGTGCTCTTAACTTCCTGCCGTCAAACGTGGCTGTTAACGTTCGTTGCCCTTGGGTATCGCTGTAACCATATTGCACCAGGTAATTATTGACATCTCGTTTGGCTCGTTTTATCGCTTCGTGCTCTGTCGCATCCGATTTCCCGGTGAGCTTAATAATGACTCGATCAAAAGCCTCACCAATTGCTTGCTGTCGGTGCGATGAACTTTGTGACGCGACTTCAACTTCTGCCGAATACAAATTCTCAATTAACCGCGCTTCAGCATCTGCTGTCGTAAAAGTGACTAACAGCACTAAAAAAGCGACTGCAATGTAATGAATCTTCGACTTTGACATGCCATTATCCAAATAAGACTTTGAGAGCATATTAAACAGCCAGATAGCGAACAGCAAGTAACAACTTGTGGATAAGCTTGTGGGAATCTTCGCTAGGAAAATAAAGCGACTACAGGTAGTATTGCCACAAACGGACGAAGGGTGACAAAGGCATGCTAAAACAACAACTTCGCGGTATCAGTTCATTGCTTGGCAGCATCAGTTTAATTGGGGTCTGTGTTGGCATGACCAGTACCCTACTCAGTTTGCGTGCCACCATTGAAGACTTCGGTACCCTGGTTACCGGTTTTATTATGTCAGCCTACTTTATCGGTTACCTGTTTGGCTCTACCCGCGCACCTAAAGACATTCGTCGGGTAGGCTATATTCGCTCATTCGGCGGTCTTGCCGCATTAGCCGCCTTCAGCATTCTGATGCAGGCCATTTGGGTCGACCCCGTAGTCTGGTTTGTTATGCGTTTTATTACCGGTTTTGCCATTTCCGGTATTTTTGTCATTGTCGAAAGTTGGCTTAATACCATGGCAGATAACCGCAGCCGCGGTACTTTACTGTCTATCTATTTAGTCATTATTTACACTGGCCTCATTGCGGGGCAACTTATTCTAGGCGTGGCAGACCCTGCCGGCTTTGTCGCTTTTGCTATTGTCGCACTCCTGATTAACCTTGCTTTAATTCCAATTTTGGTCAGTGTGACGGTGGAACCGACAACCCATGAAAACCGCAAGGTTCCTGTCTCCTTGCTGCTTAAAACAGTGCCGCTGGGTGTGGTAAACGCTTTCATTATGCAAGCCTGCTACGCCATGTTTTATGGTATCGGGCCTATGTATGCGTCTTATATTGGCCTGAGCGTTGTGCAAATTACCTTCTTCATGTCAGCCTTTATTCTCGGCGGCCTGATCTCACAAGCCCCTTTCGGTTTATTATCCGATCGAATTGATCGCCGTTTTGTTATTGCTATTTGTGCAACCGGCGGCACCCTGACCGCAATCGCTCTTTCCCAGTTAGCCGCATCAAATGCGCTTCTTATTTACCTGAATGTTGGTTTATTAGGTGCCTTCATTTTACCGTTATACTCACTGGGCATGGCGCACACCAACGACTTTCTCGAACGCGATCAAATGGTCGGAGCAACGGGAGCTATCATAAAAATTGGCGGGGCTGGATCTATTATCGGGGCACCAGCTGTAGCCGCATTAATGCAGTTTGGTGCTATTAATTACTTCTTCCTGCTACTGGCTGCATTAACCGCCTGTGTTGGTTTTTATTCGCTGTACCGCATTACGCGACGCGCTAAAGCTGAAGACCAGCAACACAGCAACTTTGCCATACTGGCTCCGTCACAAACCTCTGATGAACTATTGACGTCAATGGCTGAAGAAGCGCCGGAAACAGAAGAAGAGGACGACGAAGAAATGGAATCTAACGCCGTCCTTCGTTAAGAGACTAATCTGTCAGCAGGTCATTCACCCAGGTGGTGGCCTGCGTCAGAATGTCATCTAGGTGTTGTTCGCTGACAAAACTTTCCGCGTAGATTTTATAAACCGGTTCAGTCCCTGAAGGTCTTGCCGCAAACCAGCCATTGTCAGTGGTCACTTTAATACCACCAAACTGTGCCCCGTTACCCGACGCTTTCGTAGAAATATCAGACACACTGTCACCTGCTAATTCTGGCAGTTTCATTTTGTATGCGCGAATGCCTTTAAAGCGAGCGTTTTTGTCGGCACTGGAAACGGTATCGACACGACGATAGTAAGACGTACCATGCTGCTGACATAATTCATCGTAGTACTGCCCCGGATTTTTACCGGTTTTTGCCAATATCTCAGCCGCTAATAAGGCCATGACAATGCCGTCTTTATCGGTGGTCCAGGTACAGCCTTTACGATCAAGCAAGGTTGCACCGGCACTCTCTTCTCCGGCAAACGCAATACTTTGCTCAGCTAACCCTTGCGCAAACCATTTAAAACCCACAGGCACTTCCATCAATGGACGTTCGTTTGCGCTCACCACACGATCAATCATAGCGCTGGATACGAGTGTTTTGCCGATGGCAAGCCCTTTGTTCCAACCACGATTTTTGCACAAATAATCTATTGCAACCGACAGGTAATGATTCGGGTTCAGCAAGCCGTGTGTAGGAGTTACTATACCGTGACGGTCGTAGTCCGGATCATTACCAAAAGCTAAGTCGTATTTTTCTTTTAGCCCCAGTAAACTGGCCATGGCAAACGGCGAGGAGCAATCCATGCGAATTTTGCCGTCTTTGTCCAGGGGCATAAATGCGAATGTTGGGTCAACAACGGCATTACGAACCTCAATCGATAAGTTGTAATGCTCAGCAATTTGCTGCCAGTATTTAGCGCCTGATCCACCCATGGCATCGACCGCCAGCGTCAGTTTTGCATCCTGAATAGCTGACATATCAATGCAGTTTTCAAGTTGACCGATATAATCCGAACGCCAGTCAACAAAAGTCAGTTTCGGATGCTGTAATACGTCTTCACTCTCGCAGGTATTCACCCCGACCAAACCTGATGACAACAACGCATTAGCGTATTTTTCAATAATTCGTGTGACATCAGAATCTGCTGGTCCGCCGTGCGGAGGGTTATATTTAAGACCACCATCTTCCGGCGGGTTGTGCGATGGAGTGATAACGACACCGTCTGCTTTCGCTTTATTTTTGCTGTTCCACTCAATAACAGCACGGCTTAATACCGGCGTTGGTGTGTAATCGTGCTCCGTCTGAACCTGAACCTCAATGCCATTACCAATGAATACATCCAAAGCACTAACATAGGCAGACTCTGACAAGGCATGAGTATCCTTAGCCACCATAATCGGCCCGGTAATTCCCTGCTCTTCGCGATAAGCGCAAATGGCCTGAGCAATAGCCAGAATATGGGCTTCATTAAACGAGCGCTTCAATGAACTGCCACGATGACCCGATGTACCAAAGCTGACTTTTTCTGCTGCTTTACGTGGATCCGGCTCGTAAACGTAATAAGCACTTATCAATTGCGCAATATTCGTCAAATCGCCAGCTTGTGCCAACTGACCTGCTCGCTCGTGATTCGCCATTATAAAAAGTCCCTAATTTTTTCTGCATCTGCTGAATCATAACCCAGCTTTTCTGCAACCTGAGTCAGCATCGATTTTTTCTTTGTGGTATTGGTGTTGGTAATAACCCAAAACGGAGAGTCCGGTATCTGCTTCGGATTGGTGCTGTTACCCGAGGTCAGCAAAGCTTCTTCTGAGCGGGCAAAATACTGACGGTCACGTCCGCGAATATCCAGCACCTGTGAGAACTCACTGGAATGACAACGGTAAAGCATGCTCAAAATATACAAAAAACGCGCGACCACACTTTTCTGAATACGAACATCCTGCTCATTTAAACGATTAAAAACCGATTCGGTTTGTTCGCCTTTAGCATCCACAGCAAATTCTGTACTACTCACATCAAGTAATCGGCGCAGAATATCTGAAGCACTCTCGCCTATTTGTCTGGTGTGGCTTGCAATATACGCGTATAAGTCGTCGTCAATGTCAATCCGCTTCATTGTTGACTTTCTACCTCTAAAATTTGAAAGGTTGTGCTTTGTCACTTGCAACGCCCCGACAAAGCCTTGAAAATATGCATCAAAGTTTATCACTAAAGGCCGTTCGATGGCAGACTCTTCATTGTTGAATCACGAAACACTTGGCACCGAAAGCAATCCGGCTGTCATCATTATTCATGGACTGTTTGGCGACAAAGACAATTTAAAAAGTATCGCCCGCGAACTGTCCGAAGATTACTTTTGTATTTTACCGGATGCTCGTAACCACGGTGACTCGTTTCACAGTGACACCATGACTTACCCGGCTCTGGCAGATGACATTATTAAACTGGCCGATGCCTTAGATATTGAGCAGTTTGCTGTACTGGGGCACTCCATGGGTGGCAAAATCGCTATGGAAGTCTGCATGGAGGCGCCGGAAAGAGTCAAAGCGGCCATATTCGCAGACATATCCCCCGCCGCTTATGACGGAACTCACGACAGCATCATGGATGCACTGTCAGGGCTGGATTTAAGTCAGGTAAAAAGTCGCAGCGACGCGGACAAGCAGTTAGCCGATAAAATTTCAGAAAAAGGTGTACGTCAGTTCTTACTAAAAAACCTTAAAAAGACCGATGACGGCTATCAATGGCGACTTAATCTCGAAGGGTTAAAACAAAATTACGAGCAAATTTCAGCGGCTGTCAGTAAAGGCCAATACGAAGGCCCTGTACTTTTTATCAAAGGCGGTAACTCAAACTACCTGACAGAAAAGCACCAACAAGAGGTTAACTCGCGCTTTAGCAATGCTTCAGTAAAAATAATAGAAGACGCAGGTCACTGGCTGCACGCCGAGAAGCCCCGAATATTCAACCGGCTCGTGCTTGAGTTTCTGGCTCAGTAATCTCGCCAGCGGCGGCGCTTTATGGTAATCTAGGCGCCGTTAAAAAAACAGTTCAGGCGTTACACATCAGCGAGGTTAAGCAGTATGTTAGCTGAGTATTACGAACAAATTGAAGTTCTGGCCACCAATTTCACACTGGCCATACTATTCTTACTCATAGGCTTAGCCATTCGTGATGTGTTAAAACGCTCAGCGGTACCCAAATTCGGCCAAATAATTGTGTGGGCAGTACTGTTTCTTGGCTGTTTTGGTTTTATTGCTAAAGGTATTATTCAGGTGCTCTGGGAGTCCGGAGTTTAACCCAATTGATAATTTACGCCGCTGAATGGCAATCCATTCAGTATTGTTTGTTCGTATAACCAGGTGAAAATTGATTTATGGCAACTGTTGGAATTTTCTTTGGAAGCGATACCGGTAACACCGAAGCCGTCGCTCAGATGATTCAGAAAGAACTGGGTAAAAAACTTGTCGACGTTAAAGACGTCGCTAAATCCAGTAAAGAAGATATTGCCAGTTATGACCTACTACTGTTCGGTATTCCGACGTGGTACTACGGCGAAGCTCAGTGCGATTGGGACGATTTTTTCCCCGAACTTGAAGAAATAGACTTCACCGACAAGCTCATTGCTATTTTTGGCTGTGGTGACCAGGAAGACTACGCCGAATACTTTCTGGACGCTATGGGCATGGTGCGCGATATTGTTGAAGCACGTGGCGGCATCATTGTCGGGCACTGGCCGACAGAAGGTTATAACTTCGAAGCCTCTAAAGGCATGGCAGATGATGATCACTTTGTCGGCCTGGGTATTGACGAAGACCGTCAACCAGAGCTCACTAAAGAGCGTGTTAGCAAATGGTGCCAGCAGGTTTATGAAGAAATGTGTTTGGCAGAACTGGCAAGTGACAGCTAATACAGGGTATGCTGTTGTACATGTTTAACTGAGATACGAATCATTATGGCGAGTAACGACGAACAGCTAAAAAAAGCAGGACTCAAAGTCACTTCCCCACGGATGAAAATTCTGGAGATTTTAAAACAACCAGAAAATCAACACATCAGTGCTGAAGACGTCTATAAAATTCTGCTGGAACAAAAAGATGAAATTGGCCTGGCTACCGTATATAGGGTACTAAACCAGTTTGATGACGCTGGTATTATTACTCGCCACCACTTTGAAGGTGGTCGTTCGGTATTTGAATTAAGCGCAAAACATCATCATGATCATTTGGTGTGTTTAACCTGCGGGCACGTCTTTGAGTTTGAAGACGACGTTATTGAAGAACGTCAGGACAAAGTTGCTGCAGCCAATAAAATTAAGCTAACAAACCACAGCCTTTATTTATACGGCGAATGTCAGCGTGGCGAAAGCTGCGAATACAAAGCTGCTGCTGAGGCAGACTAATGGCTCTGCGCTGGCTCATTTACGGAGCATACGGTTACTCGGGCAAACTCATTGCTCATCAGGCAAAAAAGCGCGGTTATCAACCCATTTTAGCCGGCCGTAACGAAGACTCCCTTGAGCCAGTTGCCCGACATCTGAACTTTCAATACAAAGCCTTTTCGCTCGACAATATCGATGAAGTGAAAAAGCAATTAGAAGATGTTGATCTTGTCATTAATTGCGCTGGTCCGTTTAGTCAAACAGCGGCCCCTCTTATTCAAGCCTGTATCGATACCAAAACTCATTATTTAGATATTACCGGCGAGATAGACGTATTTGAATACGCTCACTCCATGGACAAAGCCGCGCGCGAGGCCGGTATTGTTATTTGCCCCGGTGTTGGGTTTGACGTTATTCCAACAGATTGCATTGCCGCACGACTCAATGCACAAATGCCGGAAGCCGAGCATCTGGCGTTAGGCTTTGACTCCGGTTCACGTATGAGCCGGGGCACAGCCAAAACCAGTATCGAGCGTTTAGGTCGTGGAGGCGCAGCCCGCATTAACGGACAAATTACCGACGTTCCGCACGCCTGGCATTCTCGCTGGATAGATTTTGGTAATGGTGAGAAGTGTGCCATGACCATTCCCTGGGGCGATGTCTCTACCGCCTACTACACGACAGAAATTCCCAATATTGAAGTGTACATACCGGCCAGCCCACGCTTAGTGAAGAAAATGCGCCGGATGAACTGGTTCCGTTGGGTATTTAACTGGAAATGGGTTCAGGCTAAGTTGAAGAAAAAACTGGAGTTTCAGCCTGCAGGCCCTGAAGAAAAAGAACGGAAGAACAACCCGACTTACGTTTGGGGTGAAATTACCGATGGCAAAGGTAATAAGAAAAGTATGCGGGTAAAAGTGAAAAATGGCTATTCGCTAACTGCCGAAGGGGCTGTTGAATTAGCCGTTCATACCTTAAGCCAGAAACATTCAGGGGGCTTTTACACCCCCTCACGTCTATACGGCGCTAAGCTACTGGACCAATTTACGATTCAGTAGCTTGCTGCTGTTCTATTTTAGCCCAGCTATCACGTAGTCCAACCGTCTGGTTGAATATCAAGCGACCTTCTGTATCAGCATCCTGATCCAGGCAGTAGTAGCCCAGGCGTTCAAACTGGAAGTTCTCGCCCAGTTTTGCATTCGCTAAGTTAGCTTCCACAAAGCCCTTCTTGATAACCAGAGACTCCGGATTCAGCGTCGAGAATAAGTCTTCCTCTGCAGCCGGGTTAGGTACCTGGAATAAACGGTCATACACGCGGAACTCTGCTTCTTTCGCTGTTTCTGCCGAAACCCAATGAATAACCCCTTTTACCTTACGGCCGTCCGCAGGGTCCTTGCCTAAGGTCTCAGCATCGTAGTGGCAGTAAATAGTCTGAATTTCACCGTTATCGTCAGTTTCAACGCGGTCCGCGCGAATAACATAGGCATTACGTAAACGAACTTCTTTATCCAGCACCAAACGCTTGAACTTTTTATTCGCCGATTCACGGAAGTCTTCCCGCTCAATCCAAATCTCGCGGCTAAAGGTTACCTGACGCGAGCCCATTTCAGGGTCATTCGGATGGTTTGGCGCATCCAGCAACTCTTGCTCACCCTCGGGGTAGTTTTCAATAACAATTTTCACCGGATCCATAACTGCCATAGCGCGTGGTGCATTGGCGTTCAGGTCGTCACGAATGCAGGCTTCCAGCATGCTCATCTCTACCTGATTATCCATTTTGGTCACACCAATACGACGACAAAATTCACGGATTGAGTCCGGCGTGTAACCTCTACGGCGCAAACCAGCAATACTGGCAACACGCGGATCGTCCCACCCGGTGACTTTATTTTCTTCTACCAGCGTATTGATAATGCGCTTACTCATCACCGTGTATTGCAAGTTAAGACGCGAGAATTCAATTTGCTGCGGGTGACAGTCTATGCTGATGTTATCCAGTACCCAGTCGTACAAGCGACGGTTATCCTGGAACTCAAGCGTACACAGCGAGTGTGTAATGCCTTCCAGCGCGTCTGAAATACAGTGAGTGAAGTCATACATTGGGTAAACGCACCATTTATCACCAGTCTGGTGATGATGCACAAAACGCACACGGTAAATAACCGGATCGCGCATACACATAAACGGCGAGCTCATATCAATTTTTGCCCGTAATGCCGCAGTGCCTTCTTCGTGTTTACCTGCTGTCATGTCAGCAAAGTGCTTTAAATTCTCTTCCACAGAAGTATCACGGTAAGGGCTGTTCACACCCGGCTCTTTCAGGGTACCGCGCATTTCGCGCATTTTATCCTGCGAACTGAAATCAACGTAGGCCAGGCCTTTTTCAATCAGTTCAACCGCAAACGCGTGCAGCTGATCAAAATAGTTAGAGGAATAACGCGGCTCGCCCTCCCAGTCATAACCCAGCCACTCCACGTCTTTTTTAATGGAGTTCACATAGTCCACTTTTTCTTTCAGTGGGTTGGTGTCATCAAAACGCAGGTTACAGGTGCCGTTATAGTCTTCGGCAATACCGAAATTCAGCACTATAGATTTGGCATGGCCAATATGAAGGTAACCATTAGGTTCCGGAGGAAAACGGGTATGTACGGTAGAGTGCTTACCACTGGCCAAATCTTTATCAATGATTTGACGAATAAAATTACTGGGACGTGAATCAGTATCAGCCATGAACCTTTTGTCTCCGCTACAAAATCAACACCGGATAAAATGAAGCGGTTATGATCGCAGGTTATCGCCTGCCTGACAAGTTAAGCGAACATTAAAAAACTGATAAAAACGGCGCAGTTGCTGCTGTGCAACTTTACCCTCTATGCGAGTAAAACGAACGGTCTGACCCGGTTGGCATTGCGCCAGCCGACCTAAATCGAACGGGTTAATGGTGCCCAGTTTGGGGTAGCCCCCTAAGGTCTGCCTGTCGTGCATCATAATAATGGGCTGGCCGTTCGCAGGAACCTGCACAGACCCCACATTCACACCTTCAGATACCAGCCCCTCACCGTCATATTCCAACGCTTTACCAGACAAGCGAATGCCCATACGGTCGCTGTCTTTAGTGACTTCATAATCTTCATAGCAGAAAGCTTCTCTTGCAGACATGGGAAAAGCCTCGTACTGAAAGCCCGGTATTAAGCCAATAACCGGTGTCTTTTCATAATTCGGCCGATAAGCCCAGCCAACACGGCGAGACATCTGCAATTCTTGCTGATTAAAACTAATCTCATCGCCCGCTTTTAAAGGCGAGCCGTCTCCATGCAGGCCACCCACTGCATCGCGGGTAACGGTTGCACAGCTGCCCCACTTAGGTTCAACCTGAAACCCGCCCTGCACCGCTAAATACGCGCGAACACCGGCAGTAGCGTAACCCATTTTTAGCCGCTGACCAGCACGTACCTTAAAGTTCTGCCAGTTGTTTAGCGTTTCGCCGTCCAGTGTCAATTCAACACCAGCGCCGGTTACAGCACACTGACAATCACAGTCAAACTCCGCTTCAAAGCCACCCAAAGTAACTTCTATTTGTGCGGCATTAAAATCATTATTCAGTAGCCGGTTTGCCCATAAAAACGCATGCTCATCCATCGGTCCGCCCCGGGTCAGGCCTTTCGACAAATAGCCAAAGCGTCCAAAATCCTGAATGGCTGCGCGCATGCCCGGCTCAATAATACGCATCATGACAAAGCCTCCGTGTCGCCGCCGTCATCAACAAATTGCTCTTTGCTGACCGAATAAAACTCCACTTCATCACCCACATTCAGTGGGCTGATGGTCCCGGAGGAAGGGTCGTACAATTGCGTTGAAGTGCGGCCAATAATGTTCCAACCGCCGGGAGACGATGACGGATAAACTGCGGTCTGGCTTTCGGCAATAGCAACACTGCCTGCGGTAATACGTTTTCTGGGGTTATCTAAACGGGGCGTTCTGATCTTCTCGTTAACCTCACCCAGGTAAGCAAACCCCGGCGCAAAGCCCATAGCGTACACACGATAGGTTTGATCAGTATGGGCTTTGATCACATCATCCACTGAACAATTGTTTGTCTCTGCAATACGCGCTAAATCCGGCCCGACACTCTCGTCATAATAAACCGGAATACGATGATGCTTGCCGGTCAGTTCTTGGTCATCGCTGGTTAAATCGCTTAGGGTTTTACGCAGGCGTTCGCGTATTTCCGGCTCATCGGTGCGCAGAACATCGTAATACACCATTAAAGAGTTATAGGACGGCACTAAGTCCAGCACCACGTCCGACAGTTGTTCCTCTACCGCTTTAACCGCTGCAAGAACCTGTTGGTTAACCGAAACACTGATGCCCTCGCCTAAGTAGACGATAACGGCATCGGCACCGGCAGAAACCAGTTTTGGAAAGTTAGACGCTTTACTCGCAGAGTTAGTCATAAGCTTTTCGGACGATATCCCGCAGTTTCTCCACTGTTTCTATCGCCTTTGGGTTATCCCCGTGAACACAAAGAGAATCGATTTCAATTTGCAACGACTTACCAGATACACTCTCAATAGCACGACCGTTAGCAAATGCCTCAGCTTGAGCATACATGGTTTCCGTATCACCGTGCACCGCATCGGAATTGCTTCGCGAGCGCAGTTGCCCGTTGTCGTCATAAGCCCGGTCAGCAAAGCCTTCAAACCATAATTCGACATTAAATTTTTGTGCACGGAGGCGCCAGGCATCGTTTTCAGGTGTTGCCATAACCATCAATGGTAAAGGTTCATTCCGGTCGTTCTGCAATGCAGCGATAGCTTCGCAGACCGCATCAAACTGCTGCCCGTCGCTCAGCATGTCATTATAAAGTGCTCCGTGCGGCTTCACGTAACTCACTTCAGTTTTCTGTCCGGCACAAATGCCCTGCAGAGCACCGACCTGGTATTGAATTAATGCCGTCACTTCGTCGGGTTTTAACTTCATGTGGCGTCGACCAAAACCAACAAGATCAGGATACGCAGGGTGCGCTCCTATGGTCACATTATGCTGTTTTGCCAGCTTAACCGTTTTTAGCATGGTCAGGGGGTCTGACGCATGAAAACCACAAGCCACATTGGCACAGTCAATGTGTGGCATGATCAAATCATCTGCCCCCATTGTCCAGGCACCAAAACTTTCTCCAATATCACTGTTTAGTGTAATTTGACGGCTCATTCCTTACCTTTTTCAGACTTTCTGGCTTCAATATCACCCATTAGCTTAGTTAACCCCACACCAAACAAGTACAAACCAATACCAATAGAAGCTAGCTGTAATGGCGGTAAACTTAGTACTATCAACTGGTGTTTAGCAAATACGGCGATTGCACCAATGAGTCCCATAGTCGTTATGGCGCTGGCAACCAAGGTTACCGGCCCCATCCATGAGATAAGCGAGCGCAATCGAAGTAAGGCTCCCAGCCCACCAAGGACAAGCCCCCAGGCAATAGGAACTCCTAACTTGTACCAACTCAGATCAAAGTTCGCAATCAATGTAATCAGTTCTTCCTGCTCTGCAGTATAGAAAAATAAGCCGACTGCGCCTGCTAAAATAACAATTCGTTTTGCTATGTTCATTACTTAGATTCCTACATAAACAGACTGATAATAAAAAGGATAATTGCGATAACCGGAACCCAGAGAATTGGAGACTGATACCATTTTAACGTTGGCTTATCAGTGCGGTTCAGCGATTTTAAAGTCGGCTGCTTATAAAGCCAGATAATACCTATCAGCATCAGGACCGCACCCGACAGCCTGACATTAGTATCGTTGTCACTCACCACACCCAAAACAGCCATTAGCAGGCCCGCAATAAGAATCAGTAATGCCAAAACACGTTGCCACATACTTCCCCCAAGTCATTGTTCTTATATTTATTGTCTTTATACTAAGAACTTATACTGTATCAGGTTCTGGAGCCATATGTTAAAGCAAATTCTGCTCGGCGTGAGCGCTATTATTATTACTGTTATCGTCATTCTTGGTAGCGCTGTTATTTATCAGAAGACCACCATGCAACCTGACCTCCCCCACGAGGAAGACTGTGAAATACAGCAAATAGTAACAACCGACGACGGTTCTTTAGAAGCTCATAGCTACTGGTGTGAGCGTGGTAAAAGCACGCAATGGAAAGGTTATGAAATTTGGTTACATGAGCCGCAGCCGGATAAATGGCAACGCATTATGACCACCGAACACGAAGGCTGCATTAAACTGGAATTGGCTGATCAGAAACTTGAGATAAATCACGACGGGAAACGCGGCGACATGTTTTTAGTCGAGCCAGTATTTCTGTTTAACGATGCACAAGGCGTCAGCCAGTCTCTGTCGGTTCAGGTTTCTATCCGTGGCGACGCCGTGTGCCCTGGCTCTGAGTAAAACGCTGGCTCGGATTAAGCCAGCTTTAACACCCATTTAAGCGGCAGACGTTTCATTAAGAACGCCATTAACGCCCAGGGCCAGTAAGGGACATAGGCTTTTACTGGCTCTTTATTAATGGCCTTCGCCAGCAGTCGGCAACCCGTCTCGGTATCCACCATAAAAGGCGTATTTTTCACTTTTTCGTTAATTTCAGAGCGAATGTAGCCCGGATAAATGGTCGACACTTTAATTGGGCTGTTGCTGCCGTAGGTTTTCATTAAGTCCGCACGAATACCCTCGGTTAACGACGCCAGCCCGGCCTTGGTTGCCGCATACACCGTCATGGCCCGTGGCATACCACGGAAAGCACTCATGGACGAAATAGTCACCAAATGCCCGCTTTTCTGCTCGCGCAGAATTTCCATAGCCGCTTCACATTGCGCCAGCGCCGCCACAAAGTTCGTTTCCGCCGTGGCTTTGTTAGCCTCAAAGTAACCCGTACCTAACGCCGCGCCTTTGCCCATGCCCGCATTAATAATAAAGCGGTCAATGTGCCCCTGCTCTTGTTTAAATGCCTGAAAGACACGAAATACGTCGTCATGAGCATTTACGTCCAGCGTTTTAATGCTGACAGTTATGCCTGAGCGCTTGTCTTCCAGCTCTGTTTTTAGCGCTTCTAAGCGATCTAAACGGCGGGCGCACAGACATAAGTTTCTACCTTCTGCGGCAAATTCACGTGCCATACCCTGTCCTAAGCCAGAGCTGGCACCGGTAATTAAAATGGTCTTCCGTTCTTGCGGCATTGTTGAGCTCTCTTTTTTATTATAATTCGTTAAGCTTTAGCGATACGGCGACGGCAGCGCCACAGCAAATAATTCACCAGAAACCAGAAGTTCTTAAAGGCTTTGTTATTGGTTTGCTTGTGGTGATACCGGTAATAAATTTGCTGCGCAATAACCGCCAAACGAAACAAGCCAAACACCTCATAAAAGGCAAAGTCTTCCACCTTGGTGCCAGTGCGTTCGCAGTAGTAATCGATAATTTCTTTACGGGTTAACATGCCCGGATAGTCGCTTGGTTGGCGTTTGGTTGCTCGCGCCACTTTGTCATCGCCTGCTTCTATCCAGTACGCCAGTGAGTTACCTAAGTCCATTAACGGGTTGCCTAAGGTCGCCAGCTCCCAGTCCAGAATACCGATAATGTCGGTTGGGTCTTCCGGGTTGAGTATCAGGTTGTCCAGCCTAAAGTCATTATGAACCAGACAAATGGTTTCGTTTTCAGGCTTATTTTCCTGCAACCAGCGCATGACCGAACCCGCACCGAACACATTCCAGGTTTTTGCTTTTTCGTAACGGCCACACCAACCATTCACCTGCCTGTCAGTATAGCCTTTACCTTTTGCAATTTTGCGTAGGCCAGTGCTGTCTAAATCTACCTGGTGCAGCTTTATCAGTTTATCCAGTGCATTCGTACATAGCTGCCGGGCCTGTTCAGAACTTAAGTCCAGCCCTTTTGGAAACTTCCGACGCGGGATAATACCGGTAATGTGCTCCATAACATAAAACTCAGCACCAATAACCGACTCGTCACGGCAATACGCCAACATTCTGGGTACGTGTGGAAACTCTGGTCTCAGTCGTTTTTGCAGGCGGAACTCACGACCCATGTCGTGGGCTGACTTGGCCTTTGTGCCATCTGGTGGGCGGCGCAAAACCAAAGCCAGACCGTTGTAATCTAATCGGTAAGTCCAGTTAGACACACCACCGGTATACTGAGTAATGCGTAGTGTACCCCGGTCTTCAGGCAGCTCATCACCAATATGCTCTGCCAACCAGTTATCTAATGCCTCAATTGGTAAGGTTTCTTCTTCGCGTACGTCACTCGCCTGGTCAACTACGGCGGATGAAGGATCAGTCATTGGTGCGCCCTTTCCATTGTTTTAATTCGTTTTTTGCAATAGTCGCACGGTGAACCGCATCGGGTCCATCAGCAATACGTAATGAACGGGCTACCGTCAGTAACCCCGGTAACGGTGTGTCGTGACACATAGAAGCGCCACCAAACAGCTGCATGGTTTCATCCACCACTTTTTGCAGCACATTCGGTGCCACCAGCTTAATGGCCGATATTTCTTTAATGGCCTTCATGGCACCAATGTTGTCAATTTGCCAGGCCGCGTGCAGAGTCAGTAAGCGCGCTTGATCAATCGCCACGCGTAAATCGGCTAAACGCTCGGTGTTGCCGCCAAGTTTCATTAAGGGTTCACCAAAGGCAATGCGCGATACGCCACGCTCAATGAAAAGCTCCAGCGCCCGCTCTGCGGCGCCAATAGCCCGCATACAATGGTGAATACGCCCCGGCCCTAAACGCCCCTGGGCAATTTTAAAGCCAGCTCCGGGGCCGACAATAATGTTCTCTTTCGGAACGCGCACGTTGTCGAACACCACCTCGCCATGACCATAAGGCGCGTCGTACTCGCCTAACGCCGGCAGCATGCGCTCTATGTTAACGCCCGGAGTGTTTAACGGCACCAACACCATAGAATGTCGATGATGCTTTTCAGCGTCTTCATCAGTAAGCCCCATAACAATGGCAATTTCAGCGTCAGGGTGTCCCAGCCCCGTACTCCACCACTTGCGGCCATTAATAACCCAGTCTGAGCCGTCGGCCTTAATGGTGGTTTGCATATTGGTAGCATCGGAGGACGCGACATCGGGCTCTGTCATACAAAATACCGAGCGAATGTCGCCATTTAGAAGCGGTGTTAACCACTGCTCTTGCTGCGGATCATCACCAAAGTGATACAGCACTTCCATATTGCCCGTGTCGGGCGCATTGCAGTTGAACACCTCAGGCGCTAACAGGCTGCGGCCCATACGCTCGGCTAGCGGCGCGTATTCCAGCGTTGTTAAGCCAGCGCCCAGTTCCTCGTCGGGCAAAAACAAGTTCCAAAGCCCCTGCTCTTTCGCCATTTGCTTAAGCTCAGCCACCCTTGGTGGCACTTGCCACTCGCGCCAGTTCGGCGTGCTGTTCAGCCGATAATTCTCTTTCTGATACTGGTTTTCATACGGCTCAATATGCTCGCGCATAAACGCATCTAGCCGCGCCAAATAGTCCTTTGTTTTCGCACTGTAGGAAAAGTCCATAATGCAAGCTCCCAACGAATAGTTAACAGCATTGTAGACTTGAAAGTGTTGGTGGTACAACCAGAGTTACAGGCAAAATTTTAGTAAACGATTGGGGAGGTTGTAGGTTTATAGCTTAGTCAGCAGCTTATTTAATTCGATCTTCAGAAACTTGTAGGCGGACGTCAGCTTTGTGACTGAGAAAGACATGTCGGGAGAGCACTTAATTACTTTAAAGTACTCAAAAAGTCGGGTTCTGTCTGACTCATAACAACCATACTCTAAGCTTAGCAGCGATATATGGTGAAAAAGTTGTCACAGTAAGAACGACAGGCCATAAGTTGCCATCTTTAAATGTATAAGCCTCAATCAATTCGAACCATGACTTGCCTTGCAAAAGCCCAAATGAGAACTCAAAAAAGATCGTCAGAGCTAGCCAGCTTAAACCCACTGAGAAAAGCTCTATGTTGCTGGTCGTTTGCAACCAAGGAAGCGACAAGTATGCCACTACAATAATCAATGCTGAGAGTGCCAGTCCGCTTAGCACAAGTGCGGCCGGAGTTCCGAACGTCGGTATAAGTACAGACTCGCGCAAAAAGCCGTTGAGAATAGCCAGGACAAGAATGCCCACCCAAATTATTAGAGCTTTAAAAGAAATTTCCATAAGCGTCATTTACTACTCTACTGTTTTTGCTCAACAAAGAAGATGGTTGACCAGAGATTAAAAGGGTTTGAGATAAAAGGTATCGTTGCGTATACAATCCTTAATAAACCTCTTATAGCTGTAACTTATCGGCTCAGATAGTTTAGAGCTAATGCTCTTCAGTATTCTTGAAAAGTTAGAACCTAGTCCGAATTAAAGTAGAGATCTACTTACTATTTTTTTCTACACTTTTTCGCATACTTCAGATGATAATGTTAGTCGTGATCTGCATTTCGGCTGTATTTGATGTATGCCTATATAAAAAGGCTGCTGAGTGCCAAGAGCGGACGTTAACGCCGCGCTCACGGGCAATTTTTAAGCGCAGCGTAAAGTTGTCCGAGTGCAGCGCTTTGTTAGAGCTTAAAACCATCTTAAGTTGGCCAAGATCTCAATTTGATAATGCTCGGCCACCTCTTCAAATCTCTCATATTGACCTCCGAACATTCCTGCTTTTATAGGCCCCCAATTGTTCTTATACTGAGCCGCCTCATTTCTCAGTTTTTGAAATGGAGATATTCCATGCCTGCGATTCTTCCAGCCAAATCTTCCTATAGGCCCCCAAACATAGCTATCTTCTCGTTTCTTGAGATCAGCTACCACTAACGCGAAAAGAATTTCGAATTCATCAAAGACATCCTCATACCCCTTGCCAAGGAAAAGCATGTCGTCCAGTTCTGGTTGAACTAACTTATAAAGGTATTCACTTAAAGGTGTGTAATTCCGCTCATGATCAGGAATTATTTTAAAAACATCCACCAGATCACTTGCAGCACTAGCAACCTTTAGCGCAAAAAACGAACCGCTATCGTCATATTCAGAAGATCCCAGCTTTGTATAAAAAATAGAGGCTAAACTTTTGTAATTTTTTCCCTCTAAAGCCGCAATTCCAGCATAGTAAGTTATTAAAAGAAGTGGATACCATCTGAGGTTGACCCAAACAACCAGCCCTCCACGGCTCTCTAAAAGGCGGTCGCATGATCTGGAAACAATCTTTGTCAGGGAGCCTAATTGGTTGTCATTTGCCCAGTGAGACAAACAAGCCAGTATCATAGACAAGTCTTTCGAATGGATCTCATAGGATGATATGCGTTCTAAAAATTCTTCATCTGAAAACTGACCTCTAGTGGCAAAGCTATCTTCACTAGTGGTAGATAAAAACCTGCGTACCTCTTCGATAGAAAAGTCATGAAGTTTGATTTGCGAATTATTCGAAGAGATTAGCTCCTTGATGTATTCCACTTTCTCTTCGGTAGTTTTTGAAGTTCTAACCTCATCTACATATGGAATTGTAATTAATTCATCAGTATCTTTCGTTTCATCATCTTCAGCAGTTTCATTGACTGGTACTGAAATTATAAAATCTCCATCGCCATCAAACTGACCGTAATGAGGCGTTTGTTCTGAGTTTATGTCATTGGCTACTTTTGAATAAACGTACGCCATTAAACCACTGGCCGTAATAACGCCATACTCGTTTGCAGCTTTACCTCTAATTCCTTCAATAAAATGTCCTGTAAATACTGAATGATTAGGTAATGGACCACCTGCGTCCGCAACTACCTCATTAGCTTTTCCCGCAGTAATTACCTGCCTCGAAAATCTTTGATACATATCTCTTAAAAACCTACTGCTTCCAGGTCGTAAATCCCTATGAACAGCGAGGCCACCATAGCAAGCATCCATCACGAACAAGATATGCTTTGCCCGAACCAACTCTGCGTTTCTAGTTAACTCATCCCAACGAATGAATGTAGAATAGTCATCCATATCAGCGTCATAGGGTACTAGATACCCAACTTCGCCTTTTACACCGGATCTTGTGTGCCCGTGACCAGCAAAGAAGACAAATAATCGATCATCTACTTTAATATCGTCATTTGAGAACCGTAGAAATGATTTGAGTATGTTGGACTTTGTCGCATCTTGATCTGCAAGGTATATGACATTTTCCGTCTCAAAGCCTAGTTCGTCTACCAGAGTTTCTCTTACTTCATGAGCATCATTTACTGCATAACCTAAAGGTGAAGCATTTTGATATTGGTTTATGCCAATAACTAACGCTCTACTTGTCTCATACTTTTGTTGAAGTATAAATTTTAAATCACGCACTGAGTTTAATCCTTGAATGCTCTAACGCCTCGTTAAAAGGCAAAAATTTTTTGGCTAAAATTAGCGACGAAGGAGCAAAAGCCAACTGTTTTTTGTCCTTTTTAAACGACTTGTTATATTTCGATTGCGTCAATGCCAATAGATAGGCGTGTGTTGTCCTCTATGTCCTCAACAAATCGCGCCCAAGTTCCTCTTTCTACTCGCTTAGAGCAATACCTCGAAGCGGCTCTAAGAAAGCCGAAGGCAACATCATTTAAATCTTCAATAAACTGATCAATCGTGCCTTCATTATTATCACCATAAGATAAAAATATAGAGTCTCTATAATTAGATTTTCCTCTATACCTGAATGCTTGAATTAAAAAATTCACCTGCCCTTTATCTAAAGTTTTGTCTCTAAGTTCTCGGGCTACTTTTTTACGAAAGTTGTCAACATTAAGCGCTTTAAACTCTTTAGAAGTTTTAATGCGTTCTTCAGCTTCCCATTTCTTATACTTATGTGTTCCTTTTAAATAAGACACTATTGCTCCATGAGCCATATCAGGATCATGAGCACGATGATTTAAGTCATAGTCATTAGTTCCGCGATATTCTGAAATCTCAGCTTCTGCTGCCGTGGTTACTAGACTACTCAAATATAGGTCAAATGGGTAAGGGATAAGTTTTCGTTCAGCAATATCAGCTTGCCAGACTTTAGCTGTTGCTGTGTGTGTCTCTTGAATGGAACCAGAGGAAGCTGCAACCATAGCACTAGCTGCAAAATATACAGAATAATACCAAGATACAATTGCCGAACGACAAATGTCATATTTATCTAAAGCATCATTATTCATTGCGTCTAAGGAAGCCAGGTTATGATATGCCATATGCATATTTTCAAATACTAAAGTGAATCGCCACTAGTTCACTAGACACTCAGTAGCCGTTTTTTCAAAACGTTTTTCATACTCTACCGGCGATAACTGA